>SYEM01000151.1 GCA_005801385.1 Verrucomicrobiales bacterium
ACCCCCTCGCCCGGGGCTTCGACACCTTCTGGGGATGACTTCATCGAGCGCACGAACGCCCGGATAGCGCTTGGAGATGTTTTCGAACCGGAGGAACACACGGCTAAGCTAGGCGATCCGACACTGGGCCGTCGAGACCCGCCCCACGCCCAAAGCCCCAACCGGGAATCCACTTCTACCCAACAGCGGAGTTCTGGTTCAGTCATCGCATGTCATCCCGTTTCCACTTCCGTCCGTTCCTGACCGCCGCCGCCCTGCTGGGGCTCGTGCTTCCGATGTCGGGACAGGACATCGCCCCCAAGGACGCCTCGGGACGCGTCCTGAACCTCGGATTCGAGACCGGCGACCTGACCGACTGGACCGCCACGGGCGGGGCCTTCCACGGACAACCAGTCCGTGGCGACGGGGTCAAGGCCCGCCGGAGCGATATGGAATCCGGCCACACCGGGGAATTCTGGATCGGCGGCTACGAGAAGGTGGGTGACGACCCCAAGGGAACCCTGACCTCGAAGCCCTTTCGGATCACCCAGCCGTGGGCCAGCTTCCGGTTCGCCGGCGGACCCTGGCCCGAGACGCGCATCGAGCTGGTCGACACCGCCAGCGGCACCGTCTTTTTCAAGATGCACGGACGCGAGAGCGAGACGCTTCGAACCGTCGTCGTCGACCTCAAGGACCGCGTGGGCAAGGACATGGCGGTTCGGCTGGTCGACGACCGTTCCGGACACTGGGGTCACATCAACTTCGACGGCTTCGTCTTCCACGCCAAGCAGCCCAAGCCTGCAGACGTCTACACGGCGGCGGAGATGCGCTGGGACGAGCCGCCTCCTGCCGATGCCGTCCTGTTCGCCGGTCTCAGCGCCACCGAGGCCGCATCGAAGGCCACCCTGCAGCCCGGATTCCAGATGCATGTGTTCGCGGCGGAGCCCGACATCCGCCAGCCCATTGCCTTCTGCGACGACGACAAGGGCCGCCTCTGGGTCGCCGAGGGCATCACCTATCCAAAGCGTGTCGGACACCCGCCCAAGAACGGGACGCCCGCCGAACTCCTGAAGGATCTCCTCGGGGGCAAGGATCGCATCCTCGTGTTCGAGGACACCGACGGGGACCACAAGTTCGACCGGCGCACCGTGTTCCTGGAGAACGTCAATCTGATCTCCGGCCTCGAATATGGCTTCGGTGGACTCTGGGTCGGTGCCGCACCCTATCTCGTCTTCATCCCGATCGCCGAGGGCGACGCACCGAAACCGGCCGGGGATCCCCGTATCCTGCTCGATGGCTGGAACTACACGGCAGACACCCACGAGACCCTGAACACCTTCCTCTGGGGTCCGGATGGCTGGCTTTATGGCTGCCACGGCGTGTTCTGCCCCTCCAATGTCGGCAAACCCGGCACCTCGGTGACGGAACGCCAGTGGGTCGATGCCGGGGTGTGGCGGTACCACCCGGTCCGCCACGAGTTTGAGGTCTTCACCGAAGGCGGATCGAATCCCTGGGGCATCGATTTTGACGAGGAGGGCAACCTCTGGGCCGAGATGTGCGTCATCCCACATCTGTTCCAGATGGTCCAGGGGGCCCGGATCACCCGTCAGGGCGGCGAGCACTACTGCATCAATCTCGCCGAGGCGGCCCGCAACGCGAAGACCCGCGACCCACGCGGCGGCAAGCCCGTGTTCCCGTACGTCTATGAGGACATCACCACGGTCGCCAACCACCTCCACTACGCCGGCAACCAGGGTCCCCACGCCGGCAACGGCCGCAGCGACGCCTCCGGTGGCGGACACGCCCACGCCGGACTCATGGCGTACCTCGGGACCAGCTGGCCCGCCGAGTACCGGAACCAGCTGTTCCTCGGCAACATCCACGGACAGCGCCTCAACGTGGATCGCCCCGCCCGCTCGGGATCCGGCTTCATCGGGGAACACGGAGCCGACTTCATGAATTTCAACGACACCTGGAGCCAGACCCTCAACCAACGCTACGATGCCGATGGCTCGGTCTACATCATCGACTGGTACGACAAGAATCAGTGCCACCACAACCGCGAGGATGGCCACGACCGCGCCAATGGTCGGATCTATAAGATTGTCTACCAGAACACACCCAAGACCCGCGTCGACCTGGCCAAACTCACCAATGAGGATCTCGTCCGTGAGATCGGATCCCGCAACGAGTGGCTCAGCCGCCATGCGCGACGTCTGCTACACGAGCGCTTCGGGGCCGGGCAGTCCATGACGAAGGCCCGGGAGGTGCTCATCCGGAGCCTGCGGGACGGCAAGGGACGAAACGAACGCCTCCGGGCGCTCTGGACCCTCGCCCAGACCGGCGGGATCCCGTCCGACGCCACCCGGCTGGCAGGAAGCGATGACGTCCTGAAGGGCTGGACCCTCCAGCTTGCCGCCGAACGGGCCGCGACGCTCGACTGGAAGACCGGACCCGGACGGGAGCTGCTGTCGACGCTCAAGACCCTCGCCGCCAAGGACCCGTCACCTGTGGTGCGACGCCAGGTCGCCTCCGCTCTCCAGCGGATCCCGGTCGAGCACCGCTGGGAGGTCCTGACCGCGCTGCTTCAGCACGCGGAGGACGCGTCCGACCACAACCTGCCCCAGCTCTACTGGATGGCTGCCGAGGGTGGCGCGGCGACCGATCCCGAACGGGCGCTGTTGCTGCTCAAGTCCTGCAAGATTCCCAAGGTCCGGGAATTCATCGCCCGCCGTCTGGCCACCGCGAGCCTCGCCCGGAACTGATCCACCCGACGCCACCCACCACCCTCCCTCGCCATGTCCGCACTCACCCGCCGCCTCGCAACCGCCGCCGTCACGGGACTGCTCCTGATCGCGGACACGCCCGCACTCCAAGCTGACGACAGCCTGCCGCAGCTGACCCGCCTCCTTGCGGACTCAAAGGACACCCAGTTCCAGCTCGACCTTCTCCGGGGTCTGAGTGCTGCGTTACAGGGACGTCGTTCCGCACCCATGCCGGAGGGCTGGAACGCGGTCGAGACCCGGCTGGCCGGGAGTTCGAACGACGAGGTCCGCACCCTCGTGCAGACCCTGTCGCTGACCTTCGGCAGCCCCCAGGCCCGGGCGGCGCTGCGGACACTGGCGAAAAACTCCACGGGCGACGCCTCGGCACGACGGAAGGCCCTCGACAGCCTACTGGCCGCCAAGGACCCAGAGCTGCCGTCCACCCTGCAGGCCCTTGTGACCGACCCCGCGTTGCGGTCGACCGCCATCCGAGGCCTCGCCGCCGACGATGACCCCAAGACGCCCGCGGTGCTGCTGGGAGACGTCTACGCCGGGCTGCCGCCGTCCGAACGCCGCGATGCCCTCAACACCCTCGCCTCCCGCCCCGCCTACGCGAAGCCCCTGCTGCTGGCCGTCGCCAAGGGGTCCATCCCCAAGACCGACCTCACCGCCGACCTCGTCCGACAACTCCGCAGCTTCAAGGACGCCGACATCTCCCGTCAGATCACCGAAGTCTGGGGTGTGATGCAGGACACAAGTCCCGACATGCAGAAGGAGATCGAGAAGGTGAAACGGACCTACTGGGCGGGTGGATCCACCCCGGGGGACGGTCCCCGCGGACGGATCGTCTTCAACAAGGTCTGCGCCCAGTGCCACCACCTCTTCGATTCCGGAGGGGCGGTCGGACCCGACATCACCGGTGCGAACCGGGGTGATCTCGACTACCTCCTCCAGAACATCCTCTACCCGAACGCTGTCATCCCGAACGAGTACCGTGCTTCGACCCTTGAGACCCGGGACGGACGGGTCGTGATGGGTGTGGTGAAGCAACAGGATGCCAACGGCTACGTCATCCAGACCGCCACCGAGCAGGTGAAGCTCCCGAAGGCCGAGGTGGCGAAGGTCGAGCAGAGCGACCAGTCGATGATGCCCGAGGGCCTTCTGGCACCGTTGGGTGAGCAGGAGATCCGGGATCTGCTGTATTATCTAGGCCGTCCTGGACAGGTCCCGCTCCCGGGCGGAGCCAAGTGAGGGCCTCGCCTGGGACGACAGGAACCCGAATATTCCGGGAGACATCCTTAGAACTTGGGGAAGAGTTGGAATGAGGTCCGATGAGTCCCCACTGCCAGAGCCCCTCACCGTCCCGGACTGAAGGTCGGACGGCCGGTTTCACCCTGATCGAGCTCCTCGTGGTGATCGCCATCATCGCGATCCTCGCCTCCATGCTGCTCCCCACGCTCGCAGGTGCGAAGCAGAAGACCCAGGGGATCCAGTGCCTCAACAACCACCGCCAGCTGACCCTCGGCTGGCGGATGTATGCCGACGACAACAACGACCGCATCCCCTACTCCAGCGCCCACTTGTCCAACCGGTCCCGGGACAGCGCCGTCTGGTTTCTTGGCCGGATGGATTTCGACCCCAAGAACGAGGTGAACTGGGATGTCACCAAGAGCATCCACCGGAGTCCGCTCTGGAAATACACACCGTCGGCTGGCATCTGGAAGTGTCCGGCCGACCGGTCGGTCGTCGACGTGAAGGGACGCCTCCTGCCCCGGGTCCGAAGCATGACGATGTCGGTCTGGATGGGCGGGTTTGGCGGCGAACCTCCCGAGGAACTCGACTCCGGGTGGCGGGTCCACCTGAGCCTGCGGGATCTGAATGATCCGGGACCAAGCCGGACCTGGCTCTTCATCGACCAGCGCGAGGACAGCATCAATCTGGGGAACTTCTACACGGACATGCGGGGCTATCCTGACAAGCCGGGCGAGGTGCGGTTCTCGTTCGACTATCCGGCAAGCTACCACATGCGCGCGGGCGGATTGTCGTTCGCGGATGGGCATTCGGAGACACGCCGCTGGCTGGACAACCGGACGATGCCCCCGATCAAGAAGGGCAAGGATGCGCTCGCCCAGGTCCCTTTCACGCCCTCCCCCCGCAACCGCGACATCATCTGGCTCCAGGAACGAGCGACGCGTCGCACGCGGTGAAGGAAGAGAGACTCACACGAAGACGCCGAGACACGGAGGAAAGTCGGGAGCGGGATGAAAGCAGGAAAATACGGGTAGGGCTGCGGTCTCTCGCGGCCCCATCTCGACCCGCCGCACGTTGCCACCCGTGAAGGAGAACGGGATCCGCTCACGCGTCAGTGGAAACCGGCTGGACCGACTGATCGATTCAATACATTGCGGGGAGGTTGGGGACCTGTGGGACCAGTTCCCTGCAGACGACGGGCGCTCCCGCGCCCCGTGATGCAGGGCACTGCATCACCCAGCCACGGAATCCTTCGGCTTTGAAAGACCCCTCTCGGAGTGGGACCGACACGCATTCCTCCAATCCGTTTTCTAACCCCCTTCCCTGCATTTCTTCCTCTTCCTTCATGTCTCCGCGTCACCGTGTGAGTCCCCTCCTCCGCAGGATCACCTTGGGATCATGAGATCGGCCCGGACAGGCCGGTGGTCGCTGCCCACATCCGGACCCACCTCCATCGAAAGGACCCCGATCTCCGGTGACACCAACACGTGGTCCAACATCAGCGAGACCCAAGGCTGATCGGCCATCCAGGTCGGTACGACCCCCCAACGCGGATGCGCCCGGACGAGACGGCCGTCCACCAAGAGCCGGACGAAATGCGGACTCCAGGGCGTCGTGTTCAGGTCTCCGAGTACAACCGCCTTTCCTACGTGCGATGCCGCCCACGTCGCGATCGACGCCAACTGCCGGTTCCGCTCCGCCGCATGTGCCGGTGTCGCCGGGGGTACCGGATGGGTTCCCAACACGGGCACCTGCACACCGTCCACATCAAGGGTGACGTCGACCGACGGCACCTCGGATCCCGGTAGATCCACCACCTGGGATCTCACGAAGGGTTTCCTCGACAGCAACACGATCCCGAAGTTGTCCTCACGCGCCTCCACCACCCGGTGCGGATACCGGTCGTTCAACCCCTCCAACGCCTGGGCCCAACGATTGTCCACCTCGAGGGCCACGATCACGTCGGCCTCCGTACCCCGCAGATATGACACGACGCGGTCGTGCTCCTGGTTGGCCGTATGGACGTTGAGCGACACCACACGGAGCGGAACGCCGCGGGATACGGCGGGTGTCGGTTGCGGGCGGGCGACCGCGAGGACGAGGGTGCCATTGACCACGGCTCCGATCAGAAGGACGGCAAACGCGCCCCGCCTCTTCTGCAGCGCCATTCCGGCCGACAGCAGCAGCAGGGCGATCGTCAGCTGCACCCGGAAGTGGCTCGTGAGCTCGTAGAACCATCCCCTCGACGCCAGGAATCCCATGCCGGTCGAGACCACTCCAAGCAGGCATACGACATCGAAGATCCCCTGGGCGGACACGGTCCGTGAGGCAGCGGGACGGGACAGGGGCGGTGTCGGGGAGGTTTCCATGGTGGGCAGGGGTCGGTTCGGGATCGACTTCAGGGCTCCGCTGGAGCGTCCAAAAGCCGGCGCATCGCCCCAATGAGGACCGACTCCACCGACGGGTCGACGTACGACGAGTTTGGTGCCGTCTCATAACCCCCTTCGGGATAGGCCACCGCCGTCCCGATGTACGCCGGTCCGTAGTCGCCATAGGCCGCCATGGCCACCCGCAGGTCGGGACGCATCCGCTGGGCGGCTAACTGGTACTCCACGAACAGCTCGCCCGGCATGTGGAGGATTCGGACTGGACCGAGGCTCAGGCAGGTGATGTCGATGGGCCGCACGGCCGCGTGGCGAATCCAAGCCAACTGGGCGGCGTAGAGGTTCCGGGACGGCGTGGCCGCGCCCATCTGTGCGTTGATCGCGACCGGGTCGAGGTGCTTGGCCATCGGCAGGGTCACCGGCTCCACCTGCCAGCGGACGGCGGCATCGCTGACCGGGTAGCGCCGGGTGGACTTCCAAGCCTTGCGCAATCCATGGGCAAGCCGGCCTGCCAACACGGCCCTGTTCGTGGGGGAGCCGTCGTTGTACTTGCCGGCACCGATGTTGCCACCTGCACCATCAAAATGGATGTGTCGGACCCCAGGCAGCTCCTGCTCGCGCATGAATCGTGCGATGCCGGGGAAGTCGGGGTTGGCGATGCCGGTCCGGTAGAAGCTCTGGGGGTGGGTGGCGTAGTAGCTGAGCACCACGACCGGCACCGAGCCGTTCCAGAGGCTCACCAGGGCCACGTTGGGATCGATCACGCCCTCGGGCTCGGCACGGAGCTGGGGATCCGGACAGGCGGTGTAGCGCACCGCGCGGATCTTGCCGTCCGGACCCGGGATGCGGCGGTTGGAGGCGACCCGCTCAACCTTGCCCTGGCCCCAGCCGACATGGGAGACGGGCACGGCGTTGGTGACCGCAACCCGCAACGCCTCCGCGGCACGAAGGATCGTGGGACGGGCTGCGTCCGAACTGAACGCCCCGGGGTCGAGTCCACGATCCTTCAGGATCCGCTCCGCCGTGGGATCGAAGACCGGTGCGTCGTGCTGGTGAAGCGCATGAACCGCAACCCGGTCCCGGGTGGTTCCGACCGCCACGGCCAAAGCATCCCGGAACGCGTCCTGTCCCTCGTTGGCCACGCCGATCCAATCCACGGCACAGAGGACGATCGGCGTCCCAGAACCCGTGAGAACGATGCCACGGCATCGGAGCCCAAGGTCCCCGACGGCCTTCATGGGATCGTACATGAGGGAACTGCCGGTGGGCGGTGTGGCATCGACATCGAAGGTTGCCACCCGAAGTTCGGCGCGCACCGTGCAGGCCAACACACACGCCACACCGAGAGCCGTCCAACGGGGAATCATGCACACACCCTGCCCGAGGCGCCGGACGGGGAAAAGACGCGAGAACGGGAACCCGGAGCCTATCGCCGATCGGGATCGCTGCCGGCAGACACCTCCAGCCCGCCCGAGAGTCGAGGAATCGCGCCCTTCCCTCCATTTTTGCGGTGTCGCTTTGCTGCCGGCAGTGGCACAAGACATCGATGTCCCCGTCAGAGATACCCCCTTCCGGGCCGGGTCGTTTCCAAAGACAGGAGACGGAGACCACGGTTGAAACTCGGATCGGATCCGGTCCGGGGGATGACGCAGTGGGGCAGACCCTTGGACGGTACAAACTTCTCGAGTGCATCGGTGAGGGGGGATGCGGAGTCGTGTACGTCGCCGAACAGACCGAACCCGTTCGGCGGCGCGTCGCCCTGAAGGTCATCAAGCTCGGCATGGACACCAAGGCGGTCGTGGCCCGCTTCGAAGCCGAGCGCCAGGCCCTCGCGATGATGGACCATCCCAACATCGCCCGCGTCCTGGACGCCGGCTCCACCGGGACGGGTCGACCCTACTTCGTGATGGAACTGGTCCGGGGGATCCGGATCACGGACTACTGCGACCAGACCAACCTCGCCACCGAGGCACGGATCGAACTCTTCATCCACGTCTGCCAGGCCATCCAACACGCCCACCAGAAGGGGATCATCCACCGCGACATCAAGCCATCGAACATCCTTGTGACCCTGCACGACGGCGTCCCGGTCCCGAAGGTCATCGACTTCGGGATCGCCAAGGCCGCCGAGGGACGACTCACCGATGCGACGGTCTACACCCAGCTGAACCAGTTCATCGGCACCCCGACCTACATGAGCCCGGAGCAGGCCGAGATGAGCGGCCTCGACATCGACACCCGGAGCGACATCTACAGCCTCGGGGTGCTCCTGTACGAACTGTTGACGGGACGCACCCCATTTGACGCCAACGAGCTGTTGGCGCAGGGACTCGACGTGATGCGGAAGACCATCCGCGAGAAGGATCCGGCGCGCCCTTCGACCCGCATTTCCTCCCTCCGTGGGGAGGAACTGACGACGGCGGCCCGACGGCGATCTATTGATGGATCCCGCTGGGCCATCGAGCTCCAGGGGGATCTCGACTGGATCGTGATGAAGTGTCTCGAGAAGGACCGAACCCGACGCTACGAGACGGCCACCGGGCTGGGGGCGGATCTGCGTCGCTACCTCGACGACGAACCGGTCTCGGCCCGTCCTCCGAGCGCGGGCTATCGATTCCAGAAGGCCTGGCGTCGGAACAAACTGGCCCTGGCCGCCGGCGGTGCGGTCGGAGTCGCCCTTCTCGTGGCATCGGTCGTGTCCGCCTACTCGTTTGTCCAGGAGCGCCGAGCCCGCTTGGGAGAGCAGGCGCAGCGTCAGGAGGCGGAATCAGCGGCCCTACGCGCCCAGAAGGCCCAGGCGATGGCCGATCGAAGTCGTCAGGAGGCGGAGCGGATGGCCTCGTTCCTGATCGACGACCTGTTCCAGGAACTCAAGCCGACGGGCCAGTCCCAGACCCTGCTGAGGATCTGCCAGAGCGCGGTGGATCATTTCCAGAACCTGCCGGCGGAGCTGCAGACGCCAGTGACCCGACAACAGCTGGCCCTGGCCCGGGCTCAGCTGGGAGTGGCCTTGCTCGCGGTCCCGAACAAGGGCGAGGAGATCTCGAGGCTGGTCGGCCTCGTCCGGGAAGCGCTGCCCAAATCGGATCTGGGTCAGTCCAAGGACGAAAGTATCCTATTCCCCTATCTCCTGTCGCTTAGCTGCGAGTCGGGGCTGGCCGTCGTCCAGAACCAGTCCTGTCCGCCCGCGGTCCGCGAGGGGGTGGCCCAGATCGAGGCCTACGCGCTGTCCACCAACGCCTCGCCCCAGTTCCGTCGTTCCTATGCGGAACTCCTCAACGACTTCGGGCACCTGAACGCAGGTCCCATGGCCGTGCCCATCTTCGAGCGGGCTCTCAACCTCCTCGCCTCGCTCGGCGCACGGACTCTCGACGACCTGACGGCAGCCTCGGCGTGGTCGGACATCGCCGATTCGGAGGCCCGACATCTCCTCGCCGCTGGACGCGGCGACGAAGCGGCACGGCTGGAGATGGAGGCGCTGCGGCTGGCGGACGGCGTCCTCGCTCGTCGCCCCTCCGACCAACGGGCACTACGCGTCCTGTACTTCGCCAACGAAGTCCTGGGGCGGGTCGAAGCCCAACGCCTCCACGACACGGAGGCCCTCTCGCTGTTCCGGAAGAGCGAACAGGCTACGCTTCAGGCCCTTCGATTCGACCCGAACGAACCGATGAACCAGACGTTCCTGATGGCGATCGAGGCGAATCTCGCGGCACTCCTCTGGGAACAGGGGGAGATGCGGGAGGCGCTGAGGCTCGGCGAGCTCTCGTTCCGGAGAGCCACCTTCGGGCGAAGGAACTCGATTCCGATGATGCAGCTGGCGCAGGCCCTGGTGCTGATGCAGGCGATTCTCGGGAACCGGCCGGAGGCGGAACAGATCGTGAGGGACATGCGGCGGGCCCTCGAGCAGTCCGACCTGAGGCTCGACACGTCAGGGATCCAATACCGCATCGCCTCCGAATGCATACAGTCGGCGGAACGCAGGATCAGTCTGCTCCTGGGCGACCCCGGCATGGCTCACGAACGGGCCTCCAACGCCTCGGCCCGACTCGTCCAGGATCTGCCCCGCGAGCGGGACGCCATGGCCAACCACGCCATCCAGCGGCTCCGGCTCCAGGCGCTGGTCGACCAGGCCCTGTCGGCCCTCCAGCTGGGGAGACCCGCGGAAACCCTCAACCTGGTGGCCATGGCCACCCCCCTGCTTCAGGAACAAATCCCCGTCGTTGAGACATCCGACATCGAGATCCGCCACCTGGACGAGAACGCGTTCCTCGTGATCAAGGCTGAGGCGCTTGTTGGACTCAATCGGAACGCCGACGCGCTGGTGGTTCTCGACCTAGCCGAGCAACAGCTCGACGCGTTGAAGCCCGAAGGAAGACCGCGGATGTCGCGCCGACTGAAGCTGGGACGGATCCACGCCCTGCGGGCGCTGGCCTCACCGAAAGGGGACAAGGGTTCAGCGGTACGCACGGAGTCGATCGCAAGGTCGGAATCCGAACTGAAGGCACTGAGCCCCGAATCCTCCACCCTGTCGGAGGTCCGGGAGATCCAGCGATTGCTGGACTCGGCCCGGAAGCGATCATGACTCGACCGTCACGGCGCCGGATTCCACTCGATCCGTCCAACTCCACGAACTCGCACGGCTTCGGCCTTGGACCCCTTCCCATTCCTGACCACCCTGGTTCGGGAGCCGTCTGATTCCACAAGTCCTTGCAGATGCCCACTTCCCACCGTCGACAGACCAAGGCCTCCGGTTCCCAGCCGCCGCGGGAACTGCACTCCCCCGAGGTGACAGCGCAGGGTCGGGTCACCTTCCGGGTGCATGCCCCGAAGGCCACCGCCGTCTCGTTGGGTCCCATCGGGGACCTGGCCTCGCTCGGCATCGGAGTGGGCATGCCCTTCAGGAAGGGATCCGATGGCGTCTGGACGCTGACCCTCCAGCGCGTCCCACCCGGCGCCCATCGCTACCAGTTCAGCGTCGACGGGATGGTGATTCTCGATCCCAGGAATCCCCGGACCAGCGAATCGAATGAACACGCCTGGAGCCTGGTGAACGTGCCTGGAGCACCGTGGATGGAACCCGGACCGGACACCCCCCGGGGCAGCGTTTCGACCCTGCCTTATTGGTCCACGGTTCGCGGACGGTTCCGTCGCCTCCATATCTACACCCCACCGGGATACGACGGCGGACGCGGACGCTTCCCATTGCTCTATCTGCTGCACGGAGCCTTCGACTCCGACAACTCGTGGAGCACGGTCGGACGTGCCGCGGACATCCTCGACACCCTCATCGCAGCAGGTCAGGCGCGTCCGATGGTAGTCGTGATGCCGCACGGACATGTAGGCCCATTCCAACTCGGGATGCCGATGTGGGGCGAAATCGAACCCGAGTTCCTCAAGGACATCCTGCCGTTTATCGAATCGCGGTTTCGGATCCGATCCCATCGTCGCGGACGGGCCCTCGCCGGGTTGTCGATGGGCGGCGGCCACACCCTGAACCTCGGGTTCACCCAACCGGAGCTGTTCAGCCATCTGGGCGTGTTCAGCAGCGGGATCTTCGATCCGAAGGGGCTGCCGCACCTGACCGAGGCCCCGATCGTGGAATTCGAGCGACACCACCGGAAGGTGCTGTCGTCGCCGGCCCGCCGACGGAAATTCCCAAAGCTCTGGTTCGCAACCGGCCAGCGGGACTTCCTGCTGGGTGTCACCCGTTCCACGGTCGACTTTTTGCGGAAGCATGACCTGCCGGTCACCTACCACGAGACCGAGGGTGGCCACACCTGGGACCGGTGGCGCGACTATCTCCGCCAGTTCCTGCCGATGCTGTTTCCGAAGGGGTAGGAGTTCCACCCGACCTCAGCGTCCGGAGGGCATCGGCGTTGCCGTCGTTGGGGCGCCGCGGAAGAGAGGGGAAGACTTCTCGATGGACTGGATGACGCCCCAGGCGAGTGGGACACCGACCAGCAGACAGGCGATCACGAGTTTGAGGGTCTTCATGGTTCGACGGAGCTAGGATTGGACCTCGCGACAGCGGTATTTCGGATCCACGGGGTGCACGAGGCGATTGGCGACGAAGCCGATCAGCAGCAGGCCCGCCATGAGGTACAGCGTCGTGTTGTAGGCCTCAGACGGCGGGACGCCCCGGGCTTTGGCAGAGGTGGAGAGGTAGTTGATCGCCGTAGGTCCGACGAGGGCTGCGACCGACCACGACGTGATCAGGCGACCATGGATGGCCCCGACCTGATGGGTGCCGAACAGGTCCCTCAGGTAGGCCGGAATCGTCGCAAATCCCCCGCCATACATGGAGATGATGCCGACGGTAACCGCCACGAAAAGCGCCTGGTTGCCGATCCGCTGCGTCTGGGGAATCAGGCAATACAAGACGGCGCCCAGCAGGAAATAGATCGAATACACCGTCCGCCGGCCGAGGAGGTCGGAAACCGAGGACCACACGAACCGTCCCGCGAGGTTGGACAGCGAGAGCAGTCCGGCGAAGCCGCCCCCGATTGCTACGCTTACCCCGAAGAGGTCCTGCACCATCATCGAGGCCTGTCCCAGGATGCCGATGCCGGCGCTGACGTTCATGCACAACACCACCCAGAGGAGCCAGAACTGAGGGGTCCGGACGGCATCGTCTGCCGCGACCTGCAGCGTGCCCGCCGCCGGGGTGGCGGACGTGGATGCTTCCGGGGGCGTCCAACCCGCGGGACGCCATCCGTCCTGGGGCACCCGAACGAGCCAAGCTCCGAAGAGTATGAACACCCAGTACAGTCCCGCCATCGTGACAAACGTCAGGGCCACCCCGGTGGAGGTGGGTGTCTTAAACCGGTCCATCAGCTGAACCCCCAGAGGAGCCCCGATGAGTGCCCCACCACCGACGCCCATGATGGCCATGCC
>SYEM01000152.1 GCA_005801385.1 Verrucomicrobiales bacterium
CTTCTCGCGTCGATGGCAGCGCAGGAACACAGGCCGACATCCTATCCGGAAATCCGTGAGCCGAGACAAGGGGGTAAGTCTGCACTACAGAGAAAATTGCTGGCCGAGGGGGTTCAAAGAGTCGTTTTTCCGAGCAAAACCGCAGGTCCACCGGCGCAAATCAGCGAAAACCGCTGCCCAGTTGCGAAAGTCCGGCTAGAGCGGAAACCCGTGAATCGCCCTCATCAGGAATGCCTCCTGAGCGGGTGGATAAGCGGGTGTCAGCCGACCGCATCGTTCAGATCGCCAGAGAACAGGCTTCGATCAAGGGATTAGCCGGGGTGGAGATCGAGTTCCAGACCTATGAGACCAATTCGGGGCGGTGGTGGATTGGCATTCGTGCCAAGGCTGAAGACCCATCCGCTTTTGCGACCGTTCGGATCTCGGAGGATGGAGATGCGATGGAGTACCTCCCCCCCGGACACGCGATTTCGGAGGTGGAGGCCGTCGAACTGGCAAAAAAGGCGGACAAGGCCCGGAGCCGTGCGCGGGAATTGGAAATCCTGTATGCCAGAAAGGTGGGCGACATCTGGCGTGTTGGCATCCGACACAACCCCAGGGTTTATGGGGGTGGGTCCGAAAGCGAGGTGTCTCTGGGTCCAACCGGTCGCCTGATCTGGGTCAAGGAGACGTCCAAAGGCGCGATGATGTGACGGGCATATGAGCCGTCGGTCCATTCTTCCCCCGTGCTCGGGAATCCTGTTCGAAAACCGGTTGGGACTGGGCCGAGCCAACCCGTGCTCGGGGAAGCGAGGACACCGGCTGAACGACACCGGGTTTTGAAGCAGCGCCCACTGGCCCTGTCCATTCTCCGACCGGGATGGATCGTCAGATCACTGGAGGGTCAGCAAGGGTGTGACGGAATCGAGAGGTGTGTGGCGTCCATGCCGGAGGCGTGACCTTGAAATCCTCTGAGGCCATCCTTCCAGCATGAGAGTTCCAATGGGTGGGTGGATCCTTGGCTTCATCGGAGTCCTGACTGGCCTGACCCAAAGCCGCGGGATGGTCTATCAACCGACCGGGGCGGCCGGCATGGGAGACCAATGGCTCTTCTACCTCCGGGGGACCCACTACCTCTTCCACCTCTACGAACAACCAGCGGGTCATCTGTACGGAGTCTACCTCGCCACTTCCAAGGATGGCGTCCACTTCAAGGAGGTGGGTCCCGTCATTGAGAAGCAGAAGGATGCCGACTGGCTGGGCTCCGGTTCCGTCTGGCGGGCCGGTGGGCGGTTTCTCATGAACTTCTCGGAGTCACGCGCACACCAATCGATCTCCTTCGCGGAGTCCGCGGACCTGGTCCATTGGCGACGCCTTGGCACGGAGTTCCGGAGTGATCCGGATCCGCGGTGGTATGAGGTCAATCGCTGGGATTGCATCTGGGCCCTGCCCCGTCGGGAGGGCGGGTACTGGGGCTACCTCTCCGCCAACCCCTGGCGTCGCAGCGAGACCCATCCCGATGGCGTGACCTCCAGGTCCACAGGCATGCTGGAGTCGAGTGACGGTGTCCGCTGGTCCGCCATCGCTCCCCCAGTCTTCGAGTGGGGTCAGACTCCGGAAATGGTCAACGTCGAGGTCGGCGCCGTCCGCCGCTTCCGGGACAAATACTACCTCCTGGCCCAGACCTGGGGACCCTATCCAGGAGGCGACTATCTCGGCGCCACAGGACCCGGGGTCTACTCCTTCATCGGAGATTCCCCGAGGGGACCCTTCAGACCGGATGCAGGCGCGTTCCGATTCCTCGGGAACACCCGGACCCGATCCACCCACTTTGCCCGTTTCTACGAACTGCCCAACGAGGTCCTCGCCAACCATTTCCTCTTCACCCGCAGCCTCAAGGCATGGCTGGCGCCGTTGAAGAAGGTGATTCTGGACGACCAGGGACATCTGCGCCTCGCCTATTGGCGCGGCAACGACTCGATGAAGGGTCCGCGTCTTCCTCTCGGATCCTCAGGCTTCCTTTCCATCGATGGGCGGGAAGGGTTCTCCACCCTTGCACTCCCCGACCGGATGGATGCGTTCGAGGGCTTCATCCTCGAGGGAACCCTTCGTCTGCGGGTCCTCGGAAATCCTTCTGCCCGTTGTGGCCTCTACATCGAGGAGACCGGGGACTCTGGCACCGCACTCCTGATGGCCGCCGATGGATCTTCACAGCTCGGGACCCTCAAGTTGACCGGTCCGGTGACCTTCGAAGCGGATGATCGAGTCGAAATCGGACTCACAGCCGATCGTGGCCAGTCCTTCCGGTTGCTCGTACGTCGGTACATGATGGAGTTCTACATCGGGGACCGACTTGTCCAATGCTACAGCCTCCCTGAACGCGGCACCGGCAGGATGGGAATGGTGGTGCAGGGCGGGACGATGGAGATGCGTCAACTCAAGGCGTGGCGGATGGACTTCCCTGAGCAATCCCCAACGCAAAACCGCCCCGGCCTATGATCCGTTCAACCCGATCCCCACTCCCTCAAACGGTGCGGTGGACTGTCCCGAACGTGCTACGGAGACCCTTGTGGCTGGCCCCACTTCTCACCCTCGCGCTGGTTCTAGTCGACCTCGCCGCCACACCGCCGACGGTTCCACCCGAAACCCCGACCTTCCCGAATAACCCGTCAGCCTCCTGGCTGACCTATCACCTCGCACATCCTGGCTGGACCGCTCCGGGAGACCCCAACGGGGCCTTCTTCTGGAAGGGCCGCTATCATCTCCACTACATCTATGAGGGGCGCGATGGAGTATCCTGGGCCCACGTGTCGAGCCGGGACCTGGTCCACTGGAAATGGCATCCGACGACACTGACGCCAGCCACGATGGGGCACGGGCTGTTCAGCGGGACGGGGTTCCTGACCCGCGAAGGTCGACCGGCCATCATCTATCACGGCGAGGGATCCGGTCGAAACCAGATCGCCTTTGCGGAGGATGATCTCCTCGAGCGGTGGTCAAAGCCGGTCCCGGTCGACCCGCTCACGGCCTCGGGCGACCTCCCCGAGATGCGGCATTGGGATCCCGACTGCTGGTTGGACAAGGGTGTCTACCATGCGATCTCCGGCGGGAAGAATCCCCATCTGATGACCTCGACGGATCTTCGCCATTGGAGCTATGTCGGCCGCCTGCTCCACGACCAGATACCCCCGCTGGATGTGCCCCGCGACGAGGACATCTCCTGCCCGAACATGTTTCGTCTGGGTGATCGGTGGATGCTCCTGTGTCTGAGCCACTGGATCGGGAGCCGCTACTACCTGGGTCATTTCAAAGACGGCCGGTTTCTACCGGATTCGCACGGTCGCTTGAATTGGATGTGTGCCTTCCAAGGCGGCGATGAGGATGCAGACCTTTTTGCCCCCGAGAGCCTCCAGACCCCAGACGGGCGTCGGGTGATGTGGGCGTGGTCCCGGGTGAAACACCGTCTCAAGGGCATTCCCATGCAAGGGAGTATCCAATGCCTTCCGCGGGAACTGAGCCTGCCCGCCGACGGGGTGCTCCGGATCCGGCCGCTCCGTGAACTCGAGTGTCTTCGCTTCGACTCGCGTCGGGAAAGACTGGTCACAATCGAATCGAACACCCGCCATCCTCTCCGAAACATCTCGGGGGACACCCTTGAGCTCCGAATCGTCCTCCAGCCGGGTTCCGCCCGACGTTATGGACTCGAGGTCCATTGTGACGCCGAGGGACGGAACGGTTTTCCGATCTCCTTTGAACCCAAATCCCAGACCCTGTCCCTCGGTGAGACCAGGATTCCTTTCATCCTGTCGTCGAAAGAGGACCTCGAACTTCGGGTGTTCATCGACAAGAGCCTCATCGAGGTCTTTGCCAACGACCGAGTTGCTGCCCTCTCACCACACCGTTACGAGCCCAGGAACGTTGGTATCGCCCTCTTCAGCGAGGGTGCAGCGACCCGGGTCAAGGAGCTCCGGTCATGGAAGATGCGGTCCATCTACTCCGGACCCACGACGTTCCGGGCATCCGTCGACCGCGGAACAAGTGATCCGTCCTCAACCGCTGGACTACACGAGGGCGGACGGAATCCGGTTCCATCGCTCTCCGGAAAATAAAAACCGCGAGGCATCGCGGTTTTTGAAGGTGGTGCCGGTGGAGGGACTCGAACCCCCACCCGATTTCAAACGGCCAAAAATAGCGCTTTTAGTGGCTTTTTGACTTGGGCAGACATCGCCGGATATGGCCCAGGGCTGATTCATCTGGGATCAGGTTTGGCTGGGGTTTGTGAAGGGGTTCGTCTTTTGGCTGGGCATGGGCTGCGGTGTCTGTTCAGGCTTC
>SYEM01000153.1 GCA_005801385.1 Verrucomicrobiales bacterium
ACATCTCCTTCGGCCCCGCCGTGGTGGCCGCCGTCCGACCCCATTTCCGGAGATTCCTGGATGTCCACCTGATGTGTTCCCGGCCGGAGATCCTCCTCGAACCCTTCAAGAAGGCCGGAGCCGACGGATTGACGGTGCATGTGGAACTCGGCGAGGCCGTGGGCCCCCTGCTGTGGAAGATCCGGTCGCTGGGCCGGAAGGTGGGTCTCGCCATCAACCCACCCACGCACATCGGCACGGTCCGTCCGTACCTGGGCCAGATCGACCTGCTGCTCGTGATGACCGTGAACCCGGGGTTCGGCGGCCAACCCTTCATCCACGAGTGCGTGCCCAAGGTCCAACAGGTCGCCGCCTGGCGACGCGAACTCGGGCACTCATTCCGGATCGAGGTCGACGGCGGGATCACGGACGAGACCGCCACCGAATGTGCCCGGTTCGGCGCCGACACCTTCGTCGCCGGAACCTCCCTGTTCCGCCACCGCAACCTGACCGCCGCGGTGCAGCGCATGCAGCGCAAGGCCCTCGCAGGAGCGGGATCCCTCGCCCTGGCCTGAACCGGGATACTGGCAACGGATGCGGTTTTCCCGCCATCGGAGCAAGCCGATCACAGACCCGCCCCTTCAGTCCTGACCGATGATCTCCGCCTTTGTCGCGACCTTCCTGTTCGCGCTCTCCTCCGTCTCGGCAAAGCGGTCGGTCGAACTCGTGGGCTCCTCCCATGCCAACCTGATCCGGATGGCCCTCGCCACGGTGTTCCTGGCACTGATGTCCCACACGATTGGATTCGGGCTGGGCGGACCGTCCCTAGGCTGGTTCATCGCCAGTGGACTGATCGGGTTCGGCCTCTGCGACACCGCCATCTTCCTCGCACTCCCCCGGCTCGGTGCACAGCTCACCAGTCTCATGGTCCAATGCCTCGCGGCCCCCATGGCCGCGATCCTCGAGTGGTCGTGGCTCGGGACTCCGTTGACCCGGGAACAGATCGTGGCGGGGATGGTGATCCTGGGCGGTGTCGGGGTCGCCCTGGTACCCGGTCGCGGTGCCAGCGCCCGGGTGAAGGCCGACTGGATCGGACTGGGCCTCGGATTCATCGCGGCGGCGGGCCAGGCCGGTGGCGCCGTCCTGAGCCGCCATGGACAGCTCCTCTCCCGGTTGTCCGGGGTCCATCTCGACGGCATCTCCGTCGCCTACCAGCGCATCCTGTCGGGACTGCTCTTCACGCTGCTCTGGTGGTTCTGGTCCCAGCGCACACGCATCGGGGCCCCTCCCGCGGGGGAGATCCGCTGGAGGGCGGCGACGCCCTGGATTCTTCTGAACGCCCTCAGCGGCCCGTCCCTCGGCGTGGCCGCCTACCAGTGGGCGCTCCAGGTCCAGCCGACCGGCATCGTGGTCGCGATCACGGCCCTCACCCCCCTGGTGGTCATCCCCCTGGCATTCTGGATCGAGGGCGAACGCCCCACCCGGCGCTCCCTCCTCGGAGGCCTGCTGGGCGTCGGCGGCGCCATCTGGATGGTGATCCAGAGGGCCCCGTAGTCCTCAGCACGTTCCCCATCCTCAACGCCACGCCTCTCCGGGCGCCCCACGGCACCTACCGCCCCGTCGCCCTCAGGATCCGCACCGAACGGGCCGGCATCGGGAGTCGAAGCCGCCCGGCTTCCATGTCGACGGTCCCATCGCCCAACACCGGGGCCCAGTCCACCGGATGCGGCGTCCCGAGCGGTTCCAGCGGCACCATGACCGACTGTGGCGTCCGGCCATTGTTGAAAACCACCAGGACCGTCTCACCGCCGGCCCGACGGGCATAGGCGTAGACCTGATCCTCCACCGCCAACTGGACCAGATCGCCCCGACGCAACGCCGGACTCTGCCTTCGGAACCGGGCGACGGTCTGGATGTCGGCCCACAACCGCTGCTCCTCCTGCGTCCTCCCGGAGGCCTCGAAGGCGTTCCGGGCATCCCCGGCGAACCCTCCCGGAAAATCCCGCCGGTTGTCCGGATCACCACCACCCGCCAGCCCGATCTCGTCGCCGTAGTAGATCAACGGGATGCCCCGAGAGGTCAGCAGAAACACGGTGGCCAACCCCAGTCCCTCCCGCGTCGCCCCCGACACGTTCATGAAGCGGTCTACGTCATGGAGTCCCGCAAAGGTCACCAGTCGCGTGGCGTCCGGATACACCCAGTCGCGCGCCAACTGCTCCGCCAGCCCCTTGATCGGGCGCCCCTCGCCGAAGGTCTCACGGACCCGGTAGAACAATGGGAAATCGAAGAGTGCATCGATCCCGGAATCGACCCCGTCGAACCGCGCCGCCCCGGACTGGTAGAACGCCACCTTCAGGGTGTCGCCGTCGAACACCTCGCCGAGCAGGTTCAGGTGCGGATGCTGACGCCTGAGCGCCCGGGACCAGTCCCGCCAGAAGGTCCTCGGCACATAGGGCAGCGTGTCCTGCCGGATGCCATCGATCCCCGTGATGCCCACCCACCACAGGGCGTTCTGGATGAGATAGCGGGCGCACTCCGGATCGTCCTGGTTGAGATCCGGGAGCAGGTTGATGAACCAGCCATCGAGCGTCGTCCGCAGCAGATCGGGCGTGGCGTGGGGATTGGGAAGGGTCCAGGTCTGCCACGTGTTCTCCGGATGATCCGTGGCCGTGCCGTGGAACCACGTCGGGGTCGGGGGATTCTTCACCCACAGATGGTATGGCCCGACATGGTTGGCCACCTGGTCCTGAAGGATTCGGATCCCCATCCGGTGGGCGGTGTCGACCAGTTCCCGGAGCGTGGCGAGGTCGCCGAGATGCTCGTCCACGGCGTAGAAGTCGACGGCCCCGTAGCCATGGTAGTCGGTGATGGGATCGCCCGACCTGGGATCGAGCCGGTTCTCGCGGGTGTACTTCTCCTTCTGGTTCAGACTGTCGTTGTTGTCGTACCACGGGTTCAGCCAGAGCGCCGTGACGCCGAGCGACTGCAGGTACGGCAGCCGCTGGATCACCCCGCGCAGGTCCCCACCGTGGTAGTGGCGGGCCTTGGAACGATCGAACAGGTCGGGGGATTTCGGGGTGCGGTCGTTCGACGGATCCCCGTTCACGAAACGGTCGGGCATGATCAGATAGATCAGGTCGTCCGGACCGAACCCCTGGAACCGTCCCTTCGCCACCTGGGGAGCCAGCACCTCGAACGCAACCTCGGCAGTCCCCTGCCCCGTGGTCACGCGAAGCCTGCGGGCACCCGGACGCGCGCTGCGGGAGAGGTCGAGATCACAGAACAGGTGGGTTCCCGAGGGCGACACGGTGACGCGACCGAGGCGTCCACCGCCTCCCTCCAACGCCACCTTCGCCCCCGTCAGATCACGCCCGGTGATCAGGAGCCGGACCGGGTTCATGGCATGGCCCGCCCACCACGAGGGCGGCTCGATGCGGGAGACGAACGGCTCGGCGGCGCAGAGGGTCGCGGTCGAGGCGAGGATCAGGAGAAGTCGGGCGAGCAGGGTCGACATGGTGTGGCGTGGGTTGCGGCGGGACGGGCAGAGATCACCGCTCAGGCCGGCTTCGGGGGCTGGTAGTCGACCCGACGGCACAGGAGCGCGGCGACACCCAGGAAGGCTCCACCGAGGGCGACGGCGTAGACCGATTGATTCCCGAAGACGCGTTCCACCAGCCATCCGGAGCCGAGGGCCACGACCACCTGGGGGATGACGATGAAGAAGTTGAACACCCCCATGTAGGTGCCCATGCGGTCCTCCGGCAGGGAACCGGCGAGCATCGCATAGGGCATCGCCAGGATGCAGGCCCAGGCGATGCCAACCCCGACCATCGATCCGAACAGGGCGTATTTGTCCCGGATCACCAGAACGGACAGCAGTCCCGCCGCGCCGCAGAGCAGGCCGACGGTGTGGAGCGTCCGGGGCGACACCTTCCGAACCAGACCAATCAGCACGAAGGCCAGGAGGAGGGCGACGCCGTTGTACACGGAGAAGCAGACCCCGCCCCAGGCCGTTCCCTCAGTGTACTGGGGCGTTCCGGCCTCGGTTGCCCCGAACACGGTGCGGGCGATGGAAGTCCCGAAGTAGGTCCACATGCAGAAGAGACCCGCCCAGGTCGCCATCTGGACCCATGCCAGCTGCCGCATCCGGACCGGCATGGCGGAGATGCAGGCGAGGATCTCCCGGACGCCGTTCGCCAGACCCGCCCCCTCCGCCTTCATACGCCGGAACGCCTCGGGATCCTCCGGCGGGTACTCGCGGGTGGTGAGGATCGTAACCAGCACACAGACGAACAGGACGGCCGCACCGATGTAAAACGCGAGCCGGACCGGCAAGGGGATCCGGCCGGCCCCGGAGCCGGCGGCCTCGGTGATCCCAAAGCCGTTGGCCAGGATCCACGGGAGGGATGAGGAGACCACGGCGCCAAGGCCAATCAGGACCCGTGCATCCCGAAGTTGTTGGTGGAAGTCAGTTCCAGAGAAGGTGCGCGTCCTTGTTTTTGACCGCGACGCAGAGTCGAAGCAGAGGCGGCAGGCCCGGCTGTCCCCAGAACTGTCCGCAGCCGCGCAGGCGGGCTTG
>SYEM01000154.1 GCA_005801385.1 Verrucomicrobiales bacterium
GACGCCTGATCACCCCCCAGCTGTTCTCCATCATGGTGATCATGGCGGTGGTGACGACGCTCATGGCCACACCGCTGTTCGAGTGGGTCTATCGGGGGAAGTCGAGAGCTGCGGGCTGAGATCCCCATCCCCCCAGACCCGCCTGCTACCTGCGCCCCTTGAGGAAATAGGTCCGGACCTCGCCGACACCCTTCACCTGGGTGATTCCCCTCTCCTCGAGATCGAACTCGGTCTTAAGTGCCTCAAAGGTGGTCTCGGAGACATGGACCAGGCCGGGGACGCCCGACGACTCCATCCGGCTCGCCAGGTTCACCGTGTCGCCCCAGAGGTCATAGGTGAACTTCCGCTTGCCGATGACGCCTGCGACGATCGGGCCTGTGTTGATGCCGATGCGAACACGGAGGCTGGTGCCCTTCTCGGCATTCAGTGACGCGAGGGTCTGGATCATCTCCAGCGCGATGTCCGCCACGGCCTGGGCGTGGTCGGCACGGTGGAGCGGGATCCCGCCGGCCAGCATGTAGCTGTCGCCGATCGTCTTGATCTTCTCCAGCTGGTGTTTCTCCACCAGGAGGTCGAACGCCGTGAAGATTCCGTTGAGGAGAGAGACAAGGTCGGCCGGCGACGTGCGCCGCGCCAGTTCCGTGAACCCGACCAGATCGGCAAACAGCACGGTGACCGTGGCGTGGCCGTTGGCGATGGTTTGTTCGCCCTGCTTGAGACGGTCGGCGACGGCCTTGGGCAGGATGTTGAGCAGGAGGTTCTCCGACTTGTCCTTCTCGATCTGCAGCAGCTCCTTCTCCGTCTGCAGCTGCTGGAGGCGCAGCCGGTCGAGGTCGCGGAGGCGTTTCTTCTCGATCGACGAGGTCACCCGCGCACGAAGCAGGGTGGGACTGAACGGCTTCGGCAGGAAGTCCTCGGCGCCCAGCTCGATGCATTGGACCGCGTTCTCCACCTGCTCGGCCCCCGAGACCACGATGACCGGCAGGCCAGAGAGCTCCGGTTTGTCCTTCATCGCATTCAGCACCTCCATGCCCGTCATCTCGGGCATCTCCATGTCGAGGAGCATCAGGTCGAAGGTCTTGGCCAAGGCGAGGTCGAGGGCCTGTCGACCGTTGGCGGCCTCGGTGATGTTGCGGAAGCCCAGCCCGTTGAGGGCCCGGATCAGCGCGAGGCGCATCATCCGGCTGTCGTCGACCACCAGGACGGACGCCTCCTGGAGGGAAGCGGCGTTGAGCGGCGTTCCGGGATCGAGAGAAACCTGGGGGGCGGGCGCAGTCGGTGGGGTGGGCGGATTCAAGGTGCGGGAAAGGTGGGGTGGGTGGATCCCAGGATTCAGGGCGTCTCGGGTGGGCGCGGATTCAGAGGAATGATCCGGGAGGCCCGGGCCAGCAGATCCTCATCCCGGAACGGCTTCGTCAGATAGTCCCGAACACCCAGCCGGGCGAGCGGGGCCAGGGTCGCCAGACCCGCCTCGGCCGTGAGCATCATCACCGGGGTGCGGCGCAACTCCTGGATCTCCCGCATCCGATGCAGCATCCCAAGCCCGTCGAGGATCGGCATGTTGTAGTCCAGGATGATGAGATGAGGACGGGTCTCGGCAGCGCGGACCAATCCGTCCTCGCCGTCGGCGGCCTCGAACCACTCACAGAGATACGGGCGGAACAGCCGGGCCAGCAAGAGCCGGGTCGTGCGGCTGTCATCCACACTGAGGATCTTCGGGATCATGTGGGGTGTTCGGTGACGAGGATGTCGAGCGTGAGCGGGTGGTCCCAGAACCGCCAGTGGCTCCGGACCAGTCCCAGAGGGTGGCCGGGAAGCGTCTCCGAACGCTGCACCGCCGGGGTCTGCAAGGTGAAGCCGGGACCGTGGGAGGCGAGTCCCGAGGCGATGCGACCCGCGACCAGATTGGTGAACTCCCCGATCAGGTCGGACGGGTCGCCAATACCCGGGCCAAACAGGTGGTCGGCCGCACGGGCAGCCAGGGGCTCGGGCAGCGCGACCCGGACCCAGCCCGATCGCTGCTCCGACAGCAGCGACACCTGTCCAACCAGCCAGACCGTGACCGCGGCGAGCTCGGATTCCTGGGGCGCCACCGTCTCGGTGGCGTCCAGCGCGAGGAACCCTGACAGGACCTCATCGAGGGCCCGCCGTCCGATCCCGTTCAGATGCTGGGGGTCCAGTGGGGAACTCATGGGGTGACGGGTTCGGCCAGGGTCTGGAGAAGGACCTGGGGCATGGCCTGGAGATTCACGACACGCTCGACGGCCTCCATTTTGATGGCGGCCTGGGGCATCCCGAAGACGACGCAGCTCTCCTCGTCCTGGGCGAGGGTCCGGGCCCCCGCCTGGCGCATCGCGAGGAGGCCCCGGGCCCCGTCGGATCCCATGCCGGTCATGAGGAGTCCCACGGCGTTCCTGCCGGCGTGCTCGGCCCCGCTGCGGAACAGCACGTCGACGGCGGGTCGGCAGTGGTGGATCGGGGGGGATTGGGTCAGGCGGGTCCGATAGCCCCGGGGCGAGGGAACCAGCGCAAGGTGGTGGTTTCCCGGGGCGATCAGGCACAGGCCGTTGCGGAGCTCCTCGCCGTCGGTGGCCTCCCGGACCTCGAACGCACAGAGTTTGGCAAGGTTGTCGGCCATGATCCGGGAGAACTGCGCGGGGATGTGCTGGACGACCGCGATGGGCGGCAGGCCGGAGGGAAGACGGGGGAGCAGGTATCTCAGGGCCTCCACGCCACCGGTGGAGGCCCCGATCAGGACGATCCGCCTGGGGGCGATCGGGGAGCACGGCAGGGGCTCGCGGGGTGGGGCGACCGTGGCCCCGGCAGGGCGGGCGAGGCTTGCGATGCGACGCGAGCGAGCGACCGCCTTCACATGGAAGGCCAGCTGATAGGCCAGTTCCCCTAGGGTCTGGCTTCCATTGGGTTTGCCCAGAACATCAACGGCCCCCGCCTCGAGGGCCTCCATGGCCTTGGCAGACCCCTGCGGGGTGAGCGAGCTGACCACGAGCACCGGGAGCGGATGGTGCTGCTGGAGGATCCGAAGGAAGGTCAACCCATCCATCCGCGGCATCTCGAGGTCCAGCGTGATCATGTCGGGCGACAGCTGGAGGATCTTCTCCCGGGCCACATAGGCGTCGGGTGCCACGCCGACCACCTCGATCGCCGGATCGCCGGACAACGCCTGCGTGATCGCCTGTCGGGCCAGCGCGGAATCATCCACGACCAGCACTCGGATGGGGCGTGGGGAGGTCATGGGCGTCGGTAGATGCCGTGTCGGATGGACTCCAGATCGTGCGGGATCCCGAGGAGGCTCTCCGAGTGGCCGACAAAGAGGTACCCTCCGGGCGCCAGATGGCGAGAGAGATGTCGGACCACCTCGACGCGGGAGTCGGCGTCGAAATAGATCATCACGTTCCTGCAGAAGATGACGTGCTGCTCCCGGGACACCGGGTAGTCGGGCTGGAAGAGGTTGATGCGATGGAACAGGACCTTCTGGCGGAGGTCCCGCTTGACCCGGATCCTGCCGGCCTGGCTGTCGATGCCCTGCTGGAAATACCGTTTGAGGAGGTCGGCCGGGATCTGGGCGCTGGCCTCGGCCGAATAGATCGCCGCCTCCGCCCGATGCAGGGCGCGTCGTGAGATGTCCGAGGCCTCCAGCTCCCACTGGAGCCCGGGGTGCTGGCGGAGGTGCTCGGAGACGATGATCCCCATCGAATAGGGCTCCTCCCCGGTGGAACAGGCAGCCGACCAGAGCCGGAGGCGAAGGCCACGCTGCGGGAGCTTCCGGGCAAATTCGGGCAGGACCCGGTCCCTCAGGAACTCGAAGTGGTCCCCCTCCCGGAAGAAGAAGGTGTGGTTGGTGGAGACGAAGTCGACCAGGTGTTCGATCTCCTCCGGGTCCCGGTTCGACCGCAGGAGGTCGCAGTAGTCGTCGAACGAGGCGAGGCCCAGTTCGGTGAGGCGACGCCTCAGCCGGTTGGCCAGCATCGGCTGCTTCTCATGTCCGACCCGGATCCGGCTGTGGCGATAGACCAGGTCGGAGAGGGTCCGATAGGCCGCATCGGACAGGGGGACTGGCGAGAAGGCGTCCATGGGGGCCCCGTCGAGACGGGCCAAAGACTCAGAAATCCCTGAAGTTCCTGTCCTCGGCATCACCGGCGAGTCCGTCCCCAGGCATGGGGATGGCCTTGCGTCCGGAGGCCGGCAGGGTCTGGGCGGGCGTGGTCGGCGTCGTCGAGGGCTTCTTGCCGGAGCCCGGCGGAAGGGGGGATTCCACGACGACGCGACGGGAGGATTTTGCCGATGGCTTCGGGTCCGGTCGGGCACGACCCGCCTCGCCGGCTCCGCCGATGAGATGCTGGAGGCGGTCGACGATCTCGCGGAGCGCCCCGGCCTGGGCGTGGAGTTCCTCGGCGGCGCTGGCGCTCTCCTCGGCGCTGGCCGAGTTGCCCTGGGTGACCTTGTCGACCTCTGCGATGCCCTGGTGGATCTGCTGGATCCCCTGGGACTGTTCCTTGGCGGAATTGGCGATGTCCCCGACGAGGGCATCGGTCGCCGAGACCTTGTCGGCGATCTGCCGGAGGTTCTCGCCCACCCGCGTGGAGCACTTGGACCCGTTCCGGCTGCTTGCGATGGCCGCCTCGATCCTCTCGGCGGTCTCGCGGGCGGCGGCGGCGCTGCGTTGGGCGAGGGAGCGGACCTCGTCGGCGACGACCGCGAATCCGGCGCCGGCCTCGCCCGCCCTGGCGGCCTCCACGGCGGCGGGGAGGGCGAGGAGGGTGGTCTGGAAGGCGATCTCGTCGATGTCCTTCACGATCTTGGCCACCTCGGCGCTGGAGGTGCGGATGTCGTTCATGGCGGATTCCATCTCGACCATGTCATTGGTGCCGACATCGGCGGCGGTCCGGGTTTGCCCGGCGACTTCCTTGGCCTTGGCGGC
>SYEM01000155.1 GCA_005801385.1 Verrucomicrobiales bacterium
GCTGCACCTCCCCCCAAAGGAAGGGAGGTGCAGGAAGACTAAGGCAATTTACAGAAACACTTTTACACCCCCTCCCAGGGGGGGTTCCTTGAAGTGGGGCTTGTGACCGCCGGGCTCACGTTCACCGGTTTGCCGTCCGCGAACATCGCTCCTTCGGCCGTCCCGGAGACCTCTCCCAGTGCTGCTCTCGGAGTCGGCCTTGCCGCCGCAGGGTGGCTGAGGTCCCGCCGTCGGCAGAGCCTCACAGGGGCTTCCGTTTGATCAACCCGCCTGCTGGTTTTCATGGAACCGCCCCGGAAGGGGCGGGTTTTTTATTGGGTGAGCGGCTTTGGGCGGGAGGACGCCGTAGACTGAAGGCGCCCTAATGCGGGCATCGCATCGTGAGGCTCAGCCACGAAACCGCTTCCCAGTCCGGGACCACCCGCCCCAAGATCGCGGAGTCCCAAACCGTTTCCCCGTCATGCGAAGTCTCAAGTTCCGGATGATCGTCCCGGTGGTCGCCACGACCCTGGGACTCTACCTGCTGTCCTTCGCGTGGATCCTGGTGCAGTCCCGGCAGCGGGCGCAGGCCGAGGCCCAGGAACGGACCTCCGAGACCGGGCGTCTCTACGCCGCCGGGGTGTCCTCGTTCGTCGACCGCGCCTTCCAGATCCCCCGAACCCTTGCGGCGGAGTTCTCTGGCCTCAAGAAGGCCGGGCTTCCGATGGATCGGACCCAGGTCAGTGGCATGCTCCAGAACGCCCTTCTGGCCGAACCCGAACTCCTCGCGCTCTACACGCTGTGGGAGCCGGGAGCGTTCGACGGTCGCGATGCCGACTTCGTCGGCAAGCCGGGTCACGACGCTACAGGCCGGTTCATTCCCTACTGGAACCGCGGCTCCGGCAGTCTCACGCTCGAACCGCTCGTGGACTACGAGAAGCCCGGTCCGGGCGACTACTACGTCATTCCACGCAACACCGTGAGGGATGCCTGGATCGAGCCCTACATCTACCCGGTCGCCGGCAAGGATGTCCTCATGACCTCGCTGGTCAGTCCGGTCGTGGTGGACGGCAGGTTCCTGGGGATCTTCGGACTCGATTTCGACCTCAAGACGCTGACCGACAAGGTGGGGGAGATCCGCCCCTATGGCACGGGCTATGCCCTCCTGGTGACCGATGCGGGCATCGTCGTGGCCCATCCGGATCGCTCGCTATTGGGCAAGAAGTTCGTCGACACGAGCGGGGTGATCACGGGCATGTCGGATCGACGGGATCGCGACGGGGTCGCCACCGCCCTGGGGCATTCCGACGTGCTCAAGGCGGGTGCGTTCTATGTCTCCGTGCCGGTGACGGTGAAGGGCATCGCCCGGCCCTGGAACCTGGTCGTGGCGGTCCCGCGGGCTGCCGTGATGGGCAACGCCAACACGCAGGTCCTCCAGATCATGGCCGCCGGAGCCGTCCTGGTGGCGTTGCTGGGCGGGGTGATGGCCTGGACGGCCCGTCGTCTGTCGGGCGATCTCCTGGAGGTCTCCCGGGCCCTGCACCAGGGGGCCGAGGATACGGCGTCCGCGGTCGGCCAGCTGGCGAGCGAGGGCAATTCGCTGTCGGACCGGGCCCAGCAACAGGCGGCCGCAGTGGAGGAGACCGGTGCGGCGCTTGCGGAGCTGACCGAGGTGACCGATCGCAACCGGTCCAGCGCCCAGTCGGCCTCGTCGCTCGCCGCCTCGGCACGTCAGGAGGCCGAGAGCGGTTCCTCGGAGGTCGATGGCATGCAGCGGTCCCTCGCCGCCTCGAAGTCCGCCTCAGACCAGGTCGCCCACATCATCAAGACCATCAACGAGATCGCCTTCCAGACCAACCTCCGCGCGCTCCACGCTGCGGTCGACGCCGCCCGGGCCGGGGAGAAGGGCGCCGGGTTTGCGGTCGTGGCCGACGAGGTCCGGAGCCTCGCCAAGCGCGCGGCTGAGGCCACGGCGCAATCCGCCGCACTCATCGACCGCGCACGCACTGCCGGCCGTGAGGTCGAGGGCGCCGGCACCGCGGTCGCCGAACGGTTCCAGCGGATCCTGTCCCAGAACCGTGAGCTCGACACCCTGCTCCAGGGCGTTCGCACCGCCTCGACCCAGCAGGCGGAGGGCGTGAAGTCCATCTCGACCGCCATCCAGCACATCCGCGGGATCACCCAGACCAACGCCGCCTCGGCGCTCGAGACGGCGTCGGCCGCGACCGAGCTCAGCGGACAGGTCAACTCGTCCTCGGGATTGGCCGAGCGCCTTGTCCACCTGGTCGAGGGTGGCAGCATGGAGGCGGAGCACGAAGTCGGAGCATCGATCCACGGATCCACCGGGACGCGTTCCCTCCAGGACCCCTCGATATGATTCGGAATTCTGGCTCCCTGCGCCAAGGCGCTGTTGAAAGTTGCTGCCTCTCGTCTTCATCCATTAGAACCCCTGCGCTGAAATGACGCCGTTGGTCAGCATCGTGATCCCCAACAGGAATCGCGCCGATCTGGTGGTCGAGGCCCTGGAATCCCTGAGAGCCCAGACCTTTCCCGATTGGGAAGCCCTCGTGGTGGATGACGGATCGACGGACGAAAGTGTTGCCGCCGTCGAGGCGGTGTCGCGGCAGGACCCACGGATACAATCCCATCGACGCCAGGGAGAACCCGGGGGCAACACGTGCCGGAACGAGGGATGGAAAGGCAGCCGTGGGAACTGGCTGATGTTTCTCGACTCGGACGATCTTCTTTCTCCGGGGTGTCTGGAAGGACGTCTCCGAGCGATGGAGGGTCGTGCAGACCTCGATTTCGGGGTCTTCCCCCATGACCGGTTCCTCAAGCAGCCTGGGGATAGCAATCGCCCATTCCACATCCCTCGGTCTGATGACTATGTCTCCAACTTCCTCGCCTTCGACACGCCATGGCAGACCTGTGGGCCGATCTGGCGACGCTCGTCCCTGGACCGGCTGGAACCTTGGGATCCTGGGCTGAAGAGGTGCCAGGATCTGGACTTCCATGTCCGTGCCATTCTCGTTGGCCTGAAGTTCGAGATCTTCCCGGGGCCGCGGTTCTGGTGTCGTGAGGGGAATTTCGGCAACTCGGTGTGCCGTGTCCCACAGGGTCCCGACACCTTCGAGCCCCGCGAGCGCATGCTAGGTCGGACCTGCGAGCTTCTGGATAGGACCGGCCAATGGACCCCGCGACGCCGCTCTATGATTGCCCGCCTTCACTTCATCCTCGCCGACCTGTGGGCCTCCCATGGTAATCGAGACCGTGCACGGATGATCTGGAACGCGGCGCTGGAGCGTCGGGTCGTCAGCCGTCAGTTCCACCTTGAGGGATGCCTCTTTTTTGCCGTCTACGGCGCACCGCTGGCACAACGGGCCATCCGTTTCCTGGAAAGGATGGTCCGCCCCTACGAGACCTCCCATGAGGTTCCCGTTCAGCTCATTCGACTCCCAGGCTAACGGCCTCTGCACCAGGTTTGCACCTGTCGATGTCCGACGCCCGATCCCGCCCGGTCAGCCGTCCACCACGGAGCGCACGACATCCCCGCTGACGTCCGTCAGCCGGAAGTCGCGTCCGCTGTAGCGGAACGTCAGCTTCTCGTGGTCGAACCCTAGGAGGTGGAGCAGCGTTGCGTGGAAGTCGTGGACACTGACGCGATCCTGGACGGCCTTGAACCCGACTTCGTCGGTCGCGCCGTGATGCACGCCGGGCTTCGTCCCTCCACCCGCCATCCAGACGGTGAAGGCATGCGGGTTGTGGTCCCGTCCGGTTCCGCCCTTCTGGACGATGGGCAGTCGTCCGAACTCGCCGCCCCAGATGACGAGGGTCTCATCGAGGAGCCCACGCTGTTCGAGGTCGGTGAGGAGCGCTGCAATGGGTCGGTCGGTCTCCGCCGCGAAGCCGGAGTGGTTGCGGACGATGTTCTCGTGGCCATCCCAGCTCCGTTCGTTGTCCATGCCGCCGGAGTAGATCTGGACGAATCGGACGCCGCGCTCCACGAGGCGACGGGCGGTGAGGCACTGGCGGGCGAACTGGTCGCAGGGCTTGTCGTCGGTGCCGTACAGGCGCCGGATCGACTCGGGTTCCCCCTGCCAGTCGAGGGCCTCGGGGGCGGCCATCTGCATGCGGTAGGCGAGCTCGAAGCTCTCGAGCCGGGCCGCGAGGGCCTGGTCGGCCGGGTCGAACTCCCGGTGTCGGCCGCCCAGACGAGCCATGAGATCAAGCTGTCGCCGCTGGGTTGCCGGATCGAGTCCGGGCGGCAGGTCGAGGTTGTCGATGGCCCGACCCTTGGGTCGGAGATGGGTTCCCTGGTAGACGCCCGGAAGGAATCCGGAACTCCAGTTCAGCGCATGGCCCTTGGGCAGCCCGCGGTCGAGCGGGTCGCTCATGACCACAAACGCCGGCAGGTCCCGGCTCTCCGACCCGAGCCCGTAGGTGGCCCACGAGCCGACGCATGGGAATCCCATCCGCGGCACCCCGGTGTTCATCATGAACAGCGCCGGACTGTGGTTGTTCGACTCGGTGTAGCAGGAGTGGAGGAACGCCATCCGGTCGACATGCCGTGACAGGTGCGGGAACAGCTCCGAGACCCAGGCCCCCGACTGGCCATGTTGGGCCCACTGGAACGGCGACTTCATCAGCGGCCCGACGTTACCGGTGAAGAAGCCCGTGTTCTTGTCGAACCCCTCCAGCTCCTGTCCGTCGCGTCGGGCCAGCTCCGGCTTGTAGTCCCAGGTGTCAACCTGGCTGGGCCCTCCATTCATGAAGAGCCAGATGACCGAGCGGGCCTTGCCGACGTGCTGGGGCGGGCGGGCGGCCAGGGGGTTGAGCGCAGGCGTTGATCCGAGGAGCCGTTCGTCGCGCAGCAGCGTGGCGAGGCCGATCAGACCAGCACCACCGCCGCAGCGACGGAGGAGGTCCCGGCGGGACCAGAGGGACGGGGGCAGGGAAGGCGTCATCGTCGGGATGGGGGGGTGGGCTCGGATGTCACTGGATGGTGAGGAATTCGCTCAGGCCGAACAGGACCTGGCCGAAGTCGGCCAAGGCCTTCTGGAGGGCCGTTTCCCGCGGAAGGTCACGACGGGATTCCAGACCCAGGCGGAGAAACTCGAGGCTATCCTGGCGTTCCCCGTCGGACGGCGCCCGGCCCAGGATCCGGCGGTAGCCGGTGTCGACAGCCCGTTCCAGCGAGGTGGAGGCTTCGACGGCCAGAAGGTCCGCGAGGTCGTCACAACGGGCACGCAGGAAGGGGCTGTTGAGAAACAGGAGGGCCTGGGGGGCGGTGATGGTGGCGGGGCGGTTGCCCACGCTCAGCACGGCATCGGGGGCGTCGAAGAGCTGCAGCATGGGGCTCAGCTGACTGCGCTTCACCATGAAGTAGAGACTCCGTCGCCGTTGCTGCTCATCGAGCGTGCCGGGGCCGCCCATCCGGGCGTCCAGCCCGCCCGAGGCCGACAGCAGGGCGTCCCGGATCGCCTCGGCCTCGAGTCGGTGCTTGGGGAAGTGCCAGAGCAGACGATCCTCGGGGTCGAGTCCCATGGCTCGGGTCGCAGCGGGGTTCGACCCTGGACGGCTGTCCTGCTGCCAGATGGCGCTGGAGATGAGCAGTCGGTGCAGAGCCTTCATCGATCCACCGCTTCGAAGGAACTCGCCGGCGAGCCAATCCAGCAACTCGGGATGGGTCGGCAACGCCCCCTGGAGACCGAAGTCGTTGGGGGTGGAGACGATCCCTTGTCCGAAGTGGAGGGACCAGATCCGGTTGACCGCCACGCGGGCCAGCAGGTGGCCGGCCCCATTCTCCGGATCCGTCATCCAGTCGGCCAGGGCCCGTCGACGGTTCGAGGTCCGGGCGCCCTCGAGACGAGGTCTCTGCCAGTGCGTCTCCGGACGCTTCATCAGGACAGGGAGGAAGCCCTGGGACACGGTGTCGCCTTTGAGGTTGGGATCCCCGCGGCGGAGGAAGTGGGTCTGCTCGAAGAAGTCGGCTCCCTGGGTGTGCATCCGGAGCGGGGTCAGGCCCTCCGTGGTGACCATCACGGTCGTGACGCGGGGCTTGGGCTTCGCCTGGGTGGAGGCCTCCACCGCGGCAACGTGGCGCCGCCATTCAGGGTCGTGCTTACGGTGCCAGGTCCGCAGTGCGGTCCACTGGGCTTCCGTCCGACGGGAGGAAGGTGTGGTCCGGGCGGCCTCGACCGCGGCGAGATCCCGGGCTGAGGCGGTGGGACCCCGCAGCTGCGGCGAAGCGTTGGTGGTCACGGAAACCCGGAGGCGTCCGATGCTGTGGCGGTGGTTCGTGTCGAACCGTAGTTCCACCGTGAGCTCCGTCCCGTCGGGTCCGCCCAAAGAGCTTTCGATGGGAAACATCGCGGCGTGGTCCTTGCCGAACTCCGGGTCGATGGCCCAGCCCGACTTGGCATCGCTGTCGATGGCCGCGGCCACGGGCAGACCCTTCTGCTCGAAGGTCGCCGTCGGGGTGCCAAACCGCACCGGCGTGGGTTCATTCGAGGATCCGGCCGGACGCTGCAGGAGACGCAGGTCGCTCAGCGCGAAGTTGCCGTTGTCGGCCCGACCCGGTCCGCCTCGCGTCAGCGATGGGTCCGCAAGCGCCTCGACTCGAAGCGCGCGGATCCCGTGCAGCGGGGTGCGGACCCCGATCCGGTAGCGGTCGAACTCGGGGTTCTTGCCGGTCGCGGTCACGGAGCCGTCGGCCTGCAGGGTCATCGTGGCTCCCCCGGTGGACTCCACGTGGGCGTTGTCCAAGGTCAGCCAGTCGGTCGCCATGATGGGGGCGCCGGCTGACATCCACTCGGAGAACCGACGTGGAAGCACCTCGCGTTCGAACGCTGCCAGCGCCGCCTCCGTCCGGGCGTGTCCCGCTGCCCAGTCCTGCTCACGCCGCTGGTTCTCCTCGGGTTCCAGATCTAGGTCCATGTGGCTCCGGACCGTCGTCGCGAAGGTGGAGATGAGGCGGTAGTAGTCCTTCGAGGCGATCGGATCTGTCTTGTGGTCGTGGCACCGGGCGCAGCCGACGCTGAGGCCGAGGAATGCGGCACTGGTGGTGTTGGCCATGTCGTCGAGCGCATCGTATCGGAATCGTTCCACCTCGTTGGCGGTGATCTGGGTCGGGAAGACCCCCGATCCGAGGAACCCGGTGGCCATCAGGGCCCAGGGATCCTCAGGAGCGACCTCGTCACCGGCTATCTGCCAGCGGACGAAGTCGAGGTAGGGCTGGTCGGTGTTGAACGCGTGGACGACGTAGTCGCGATACGGCCAGGCGTTGGGTCGGTCGTAGTCGTGCTCGAACCCGCTGCTCTCGGCAAACCGGGCGGCGTCGAGCCAGTGACGCGCCCAGCGCTCGCCGTAGGCCGGGCTGGCGAGGAGCCCCTCCACGGCGTTCTGGAACGCCGCAGGCGACGGGTCCTCCACCACGGCCTGCAGGGCCTGCGGGGATGGGGGCAGTCCGGTGAGGATGAGTGCCGCCCGTCGCAGCAGGATCTCCGGGGTGGACTGGGGGGAGGGGGACAGGCCCTCGGCCTGGAGCCGCGACAGGATGAAGGCATCGACCGGGGTCCGGGCCCCGGGCATCGAGGGCGGTGGGGTCGCGTGGAGGGGTTGGAATGCCCAGTGGTTGGTGGCGTGCAGGCCCGACCTCGAGGGTGGCGAAGGCGGCTCGGCCCCGGTCAGTACGGATGGGCTCAGCGCTGCGAGCGTGATGGCGGTGGCGATCGGACGGATCATCTGGGCGATGGAGGAACCATGGACCAGACAACGGGTGAAGACCATGTGGAAAGCTAGAAAGGTCGTCCCTCGACAGGGGGCGACCTTGATCCCATCTTGCGCCGCCCATGGCTCAACCGTTGGTCATCGCCGGTCGTACCTTCACCAGCCGCCTGTTCCTCGGCACGGGCAAGTTCCCGTCACCTGAGTCCATGCGCGACGCCCTCGCGGCCAGTGGCACCGAGGTCGTGACCGTGGCCCTCCGCCGGGCCGACCTCACGGGCACCCGCGATCCGTTCGCCAACATCCTCGAGTTCATCGATCCTAAGAGGTACCTCCTGCTGCCGAACACCAGTGGTGCGATGAACGCCGAAGAGGCTGTCCGACTCGCCCGGCTCGCCGTCGCCGCGGGGCTGCCGAAGTGGGTGAAGCTCGAGATCCATCCCGATCCCCGCTACCTGCTGCCGGATCCGATCGAGACGCTGAAGGCAGCCGAGATCCTGGTCCGGGAAGGGTTCGTGGTCCTGCCCTACATCAACGCCGATCCCGTCTTGGCCAAACGTCTCCAGGAAGTGGGCACCGCGACGGTCATGCCGCTCGGGTCCCCGATCGGATCCCACCGGGGGCTGCAGACCCGGGACCAGATCCGGATCATCCTCGAACAGGCGACGGTTCCTGTGGTGGTCGATGCCGGCATCGGCGCCCCGAGTCATGCGGCCGAGGCCCTTGAACTGGGTGCGGATGCGGTCCTGGTGAACACGGCGATCGCCGTCGCGAGCGATCCGAACCGGATGGCTATCGCCTTCCGCCAGGCGGTGGAGGCAGGTCGGACCGCCTTCGAGATCGGCCTGGGTTCCGCCACCGACACGGCGAACGCGACCAGTCCGCTCACGGCCTTCCTGGGGTGAGGGAAGCCTAGGACAGGGGCGTAGGACCGTAGGCGTCGGCGTTTCGCAGGCTCGTGAGCTGGTCCCTCAGGTACCCATCCTTTGATTTCCGGGTGGGCACTCGTTCACACCACCGGCGAGTACTCGATGCGGATCGGGCCCATATCGTTGGGGATGTCGGCGACGATCATGTCCTGATCCTCCACAACATCATATGGGGCAGGCCGGCCATTGAGGCGGAGTCGGCCCTTGTGCCTCGCCTGCCAGAGGACCAGCCGCCAGGTCTTCACCCGGGAAGTGAACGGTCCCACGGCGGGTGAGACGTCGAGGCTCCAGGTCCGTCCCCGCACCCGGCTGGTGAAGGTCCGTCGGAGGGTCTGTCCCTGCTCGTAGGCCTGCGTCTCGCCGTCGTCCTCGTACCAGTCGAGTCGACCCTGCGGTCCCGGGACACAATGAATCATCAGGGTGTCGTCCGGGATCTCACCGACGAACTGCTGGGCGGGACCAAAGGGAAGGATGGCACCGGCCCTCAAATAGAGGGGGATGGCGCTCAGAGGGGCCTCCGACACCACGTGCTGTCCACCCACCAGCGGTTCACCCGTCCAGAACTGGATCCAGGTGTCGTTCGGAAGGTACACGCTCCGGGCCACCGCGCCCTGACGCAGCACCGGGGCGATCATCAGGTCGCGTCCCAGCAGGAACTGGTCGCCACAGGCCACCGCCACGGGGTCGTTCGGGTAGTGCCAGAGCAGCGGGCGCATGATCGGCGCGCCGGTCGACCGTGCCTCGGCGAACAGGCAGTAGAGATAGGGCAGCAGCTGGTACCGCAGATGCAGGAAGGTCCGGCAGATCTCCTCGACGGGCTCGCCCAGGGCCCAGGGTTCCTGGTCGATCGTCCCGATGTTGCTGTGGTTCCGGAAGAACGGTGTGAAGGTGGAGAACTGGAACCACCGCAGGAACAGCTCGGGCGTCGTGTTCTCAAGGAATCCGCCGACGTCACCGCCGCAGAAGGGCACTCCGCTCAGCGAGAGGTTCAGGAACATCTGAACCGCATCGTTGAGGTGGTCCCAGTTCGACGAGTTGTCGCCGGTCCAGACCAACGCGTGTCGCTGGATCCCGGCATATCCCGCCCGGGTGATGACGAAGGGTCTGGGGCACTGTGCCGGGTCCGATCCACCCGCTGCGAGCAGGCCCTCCCGCGAGGCCTGGGCCATGTGGTGCCCGTAGAGGTTGTGGACCTCCCGATGGCGCTGCGGTCCACGGTCGGTGCGATGGAGACATTCGGGGTCGAGGGTCTTGTCAGGCCGGGCGAAGTTCGCCGGCTCGTTCATGTCGTTCCAGATGCCGGCCACGCCCTGCTCGCTGAGCGCCTGCTGCTCCCGGGCCCACCACGCCCGCACTCCGGCATTCAGGAAGTCGGGAAAGCGGGATTCGCCGGGCCAGACCTCGCCCAGGTAGTCCGTCTTGCCGTCCGGCGCCTTCACGAAGGCATCCGCCTTCCGGCCGCGCTGCAGGACGCCGAACTTCGGATCGTTCTTCACACCGGGGTCCACGATGGTGACCACCTTGAAGCCCTTCCGTCCGAGACGTCGGATCATCTCGGCCGGCTTGGGGAAGGTCTTGCCGAACGTGAAGACCCGATACCCCTCCATGTGGTGGATGTCGAGGTACAGCACGTCGCAGGGCAGTCGACGCTTCCGGAACTCCCGGGCGATCTCCTCGACCCGCTCCTGGGTCTCGTAGCTGTAGCGCGACTGCTGATAGCCCAGGCCCCACTTCGGGGGCAGGGGCATGGCCCCGGTGAGCTGGGTGTAGCGTGAGACGACCTGGTCGACTCCCGGGCCTAGGAACAGATAGAGGTCGATGGCGCCGGTCGACGCCTTCATCTGCCAGCGATCCAACCGGGTCTGGCCGATGTCCCAGGACTGTCGGGCCGGGGTGTCCCAGAAGACGCCGGCCGCCCGACCATCCTGCATGGAGAGGGCGAATGGAATCGAGACGTACAGTTGCTTGAGGGCCGGATGGATCGCCGGGGCGTGGCCCAGGACGTCGATGTTCCAGAACTCCCGCTGGAGCCCGCGGCGGTTGAACGTCCCGGTGGTCTCACCCAGGCCGAACACGGATTCCCGTTCGGCCAGGTCCAGGGTCAGGGTCGCCTCGGTCTTGGAGACGGTCGTGGCCCCGGTACCGGCCGAGAACACCTGGAGTCCGTGGCGGTCGGTCACGGACCATGCGCCCGACCTCAGGTCGATCGCGACGGTACCGACGGCGGTGGTGATCGACGCCGTCGTGGCGTCGATCCGGGTCTGGACCGCCGGCCGCGATGGCGTCCAGGGCGACACCACCCAGGAGGGAGTGGGTTTCCCGCGGGTGCCATGGGTCCACTGGAGGTGGAGCAGGTCGTCGGCGAGAGCCTCAATCCGGAGTTGGACGCCGGGTCCGCGGAGGTGGAGTCCGGGCGCCGGAGTGCTCAGTGACTGGTAGGCTGCCGGGGGCTTCGCGGAGCGGCGTCGGGCGGGCATCGGATCAGGCCTTGGCGGGATTCAGGCGGGCACGTTCGGCCTGGACCCAGGCGATGGCTCGGGCTGCGGCCTCGGCGATGGGCACCATCTCGACGTTCCGACCCCGCGGCTTGAGCTCGACCTCCCCCTTCGCGAGGGACTTCTCGCCCAGGTTCAGACGGAGCGGGAAGCCGACGAGCTCGCTGTCCTTGAACTTCACCCCGGGTCGCTCGTCGCGATCGTCCAGGATCACCTCGATGCCAGCTGCGGTGAGCTCCGCGTAGAGCCTGTCGGCAAGCTCCCGTGGGGCGGAACCGGGCGTGACGGTGAGCGGGGTCAGACAGACCTCGAACGGGGCCACACTGGTGGGCCAGACGATGCCGTCCTTGTCGTGGCACTGCTCGATGATGGCCTGGAGGGTCCGGGTGACGCCGATGCCGTAGCAGCCCATGACGCAGGGATGGCGCTGACCGGTCTCGCCGAGGAAGGTGGCGTTGAGCTTCTCGCTGTACTTGGTGCCGAGCTTGAAGACATGGCCGACCTCGATGGCGCGTCGGATCTTGAGGGGCTGGCCCGTGGCCACGTCGGCCTCGCCCGCGCGGACGGTGCGGAGGTCGACCCAATGTCCGACCCGGATGTCGCGTTCGATCTCCACATGGCGGAGATGGAATCCATCCTCGTTGGCCCCGGTGGTCATGCCCCGGGCACCGCGCAGCTGTTCGTCGGCATAGACCGGAACGTCCTGGGGGACCCGGGCCACGGCGCCGAGGGATCCCGGACGCGCACCGAGGGTCTGGACGCAGTCCTCGGGCGTCGCGGGACGCGCATGGGTGGCGCCGGTGCGGGCCATCAGCTTGGCCTCGTTCAGCGTATCGTCACCCCGGATCAGGATCAGCACCGGCTTGGAATCGACGATGTAGACCAGGGTCTTGATCTGACCGTGGGCCGGGACGGAGTAGGGGGCCGCCGCGAGGGAGTCGATGGTCACGACCCCCGGTGTGGCGAAGTTCTCGGGGGCTTCGCCGGTGCGGTCCTTCGGGGTCGGAACCTCCGGTCCGCGGCTGGTGGCCTTCTCGATGTTCGCCGCATACCCGCTGGTCTCGCAGTAGACGACATCGTTCTCGCCGGTGTCGGCCGGGACCATGAACTCGTGGGAATGGTTGCCGCCGATCACCCCAGTGTCGGCCTCGACCGGGAAGGCTTGGAGTCCGCAGCGGGCGAAGATCCGGCCGTAGGCGTCGAACATCCGGCGGTAGCTCGCCATGGCTCCCTCGTCGGTCGCATCGAACGAGTAGGCGTCCTTCATGTAAAACTCTTTGGCCCGCATGAGTCCGAACCGCGGGCGGATCTCGTCACGGAACTTCACGCTGATCTGGTAGAAGTTGACGGGCATCTGCCGATACGAGTTGAGCTCGGCGGCGGCGAGGGTGGTGATGACCTCCTCGGCGGTGGGGCTCAGGACCCATTCGCGCTGGGCGCTGTCCTTCAGCTTGAAGAGGACGTCGCGGGCGGTCTCGTAGCGTCCGGAGGCCTGCCAGATCTCGGGCGGCTGGAGGGCGGGCATGAGAACCTCCTGGGCGCCGGCGCGGTTCATCTCCTCCCGGACGATGGCCTCGACCTTGCGGAGGACCCGGACACCCATCGGCAGGAAGGTGTAGAGTCCACCGGCAAGCTTGCGGATCAGGCCGGCACGCAGGAGGAGCTGATGGGAGACGATCTCGGCGTCGGAGGGGACTTCCTTGAGGGTAGGGATGAAGGCTTGGGACCAGCGCATGGAACTCGGTGTGTGTGATCGAGCGGGTCTGCCTTGGGCGCGATGGGCGCCCTTGGAATGGCCCGGCTCTGAGCCGTCGAGGATTCGTCAATGCGCCATGGCGACGCAAGCCAAGCGCGGAGGGGAAGAGGACTCACGCGTCTCCGACTGGGTCCACCGATTCCCGCCAGAGGCGTCGCTGCAATAAATCCGGCGCGTTGTCGTTCTTCTGGCACGGGGACGCTTCGTCTCTCCGCCCTTCCCGGTGTGCCCAGCGCCGTTCCGAGGGGTTTCCACCTAGACCGAGACGAGTCCCCAGACCCTCATGCAAAACCTAATTTCAACTCTGTTTCCCAAGCGAGGCTCCCGGAGGGATGGCAAGGTCGTGGTCAAGGCGCTGGCCTTCCTGGCAGCCATTCTGATGCTGCCCTTCGGCCTGGAGTTCCTGCTCCGTGCCGCGACCTCCACACAGGTGGAGATTCCCGTGACCAAGGAAGACGGCAGGACAGTGCTCAGGATGGTGCAACCCAGATGGGGCATTCCGCAACGCGACTCCTTGATGGCCGGGTCTTGGTCAAGGGTGGGCAGACCTTTTCGGCCGATGGAAACATCGTCCCGGCAACCGTCCTCGAGGTGTTCAACCCCTTCGAGCAACGCTTTACCGCCATCACAGTCGATGAAATGGAGGCCCTCGAGGTCCAGACCCTCGGGCCCGTCGCTGCCGAGGTGGGATCCGTCATCCTGTCCACCGACGCCGAATTCCTGTTCGGCCTGGATCAGGTGTCCCTCGGCGGAGTGCCGCTGGACACCGGATGGGACACGAATGTTGGGCTCCTCCGGCGTTCTCAAGCCACGGCGACACTGCTGGATGGGGCCTTCATCGATGAACAGGGGCAGAGGGCCGTCGCTACCTTCGACAAGCGGGTTGTGGTCATCGGTGGCATCGATGTCACCGGCGCCGTCCAAGATGCCGCCGTCGTCAATCCCGCACGCCTCGAGACGGACAAGGATGACTATGCCCCAGGCGAGGATGTGAGCCTCTATGGCACCGGATGGAAACCCGATGAGGAGGTCGACATCTATGTCGTGGACGACCAGGGCTGGACCCTTTCGGTGATTGCGACGGCCGATGCCGACGGTGCCTTCGCCTTTGCCGCACCCCGTGAGCTTTTCGAGGTCCAGTGGATCCATGCCAACGTGACCTTCAATCTGAAGGCCGTCGGCCGGGGCTCCGGCTTGGTTTCGTCCGTGGTCTTCACGGACTCGGTATCTGGGTCGAAGGGCGTCAACATCAACAGTCCTACGCTGGCAGCGCCGGCAACCCTTTTAGGTGCCGCGGGAACCTCCCTCCTCGTGAACTACACGCCCACCTATGACCTGACGCCCCCGGGTGGTCCTGGCTACGCCGGCGCGACGGTGACGGGCACCTATGTGACGGCTGAGGTCACCCCAACCAGTGGCGGTGGCATCCCCCTCGGCCTTGTGGGGCAGGACAACCTTGGGAATCCAGCCGGAGTCAGCGGCGTCGCCAGGTCCTTCACCTTCACGCTGCCATCCGACCTTCCGCCGGGGAACGGCTATAACCTCAAGCTCACGATCACCCAGACATTTGCGACCGGTGCTCCCGAATCCAGTTTCGACAATGAGAACAATTCGGTGCTGATCTCGTCCCCGGCATTGGGTGCGGGAAGTCTGGTGGTCAATGCGCAGGTGGGGACCGCGACCTATGGTGGGACTTCCGACAGTGTGGAATTCCTCGTCGATGCCACCCGCACAGCCGATGGAAACTTTGATGGCACCTACAGTGTCAGCGGCCTCCCGGCCGGTGTGATAGCCACGTTCAGCCAGACCACCTTCAGTTCCAGCGGGAACACCCCGTTTCCTGACCCAATCCTGACCTTGAACGTGCCGGCAACAGTGCCGGCTGCCTCCTATGCCTTCACCGTCACCTGTACCCCCAGCACCGCGGGTGCAACGGCAATTTCGAATACCGGGACGCTCCTTGTGGGGCAGAAAAACGTGACGGGTTCCTTTGTGGCATCCAACAAGGTCTATGATGGGAACATCTCCGCGACGCTCACATCGACCACTGTGGTTGGACGGGAAGGATCTGACGACGTCGTGCTCACTGGAGGCACGGCGACGTTCTCGGACAAGAACGTGGGTGTGGGCAAGGTGGTGACCCTGACCGGGGCGACGCTGTCGGGCGCGGATGCGGGGAACTACAGCCTGGTGTCGGTGGAGACGGCTCTGGCGGACATCACCGGACTGCCGGTGACGGGGAGCTTCACGGCATCGAACAAGGTGTATGACGGCACCACGGCAGCCACGGTGACGGGACGGACCCTCAGCGGTGGTGTGCCAGGCGATGATGTCGTGCTCACCGGCGGCACGGCGACGTTCTCGGACAAGAACGTGGGTGTCAGCAAGGTGGTGACCCTGACCGGGGCGACGCTGTCGGGCGCGGATGCGGGGAACTACAGCCTGGTGTCGGTGGAGACGGCTCTGGCGGACATCACGGTGGGCTCACTGACCATCTCGGCAGTGGCAAGCATGAAGACCTACGACAAGACGACGGCATCGACGGGCATACCGACGGTGAGTGGGTTACAGGGAACCGACACGGTCACAGGACTCATTCAGGTCTTTGACTCGGTGAATGTGGGTTCCAGGACCCTCAGCGTGGCGGCCTACTCGGTGAACGATGGGAACGCCGGTGGAAACTATACGGTCTCCCTGAACACGGCGGACGGTTCCATCACGGCCCGCCCCCTGACAATCTCGGGGGTGACGAGCACCAAGACGTATGACAAGACGACGGCATCGACGGGCATGCCGACGGTAAGTGGGTTGCAGGGAGCCGACACGGTCACGGGGCTTGTCCAAGTGTTCGACTCGGTGAATGCCGGTCCACGCATCCTGAGTGTGAGTGCCTATACGGTGAACGATGGCAACTTTGGCGCGAACTACGTCGTCAGCACCGCGACGGCGTCTGGGTCAATCACCCGGGCGCCTCTCCTGATCAGCGCCGTGTCGGCGAACAAGACCTATGACGGCACGACGAACTCATCGGCCATCCCGACGGTGTCCGGCCTGATCTCGCCGGATACAGTCACGGGCCTCGTCCAAGCCTATGATTCGCCGAATGTCGGCACCCGGGTCCTGCGCGTGACGGACCACACGGTGAACGATGGCACTAGCGGCGGGAACTACCTCGTGACCACGGCCACGGCCACGGGTGTGATCAGCGCCCGTGACGCCTTGCTCCGGTACATTGGACAGACCTTTGCGGTGACCTCGGGATCGAGTCAGACGACGGCGCAGGTCCAGCTCGCGGCGAGCCTCCAGGATCCGATGCAGGTTCCGATCATTGGGGCCGCAGTCCGGTTCGTGGATGTCGAGACGGGCAAGGTGCTGGCCGACAACGTGCCGGTGGCACGTGTCGCGGGGACGCCCGACACGGGCACCGCGGCGGCTTGGGTGACCTTGAGCACCGGACAATACGGGGCACAGAGTTACCTGATCCGGGTCGAAGGCGTCGGCAACTACAACAGCGACGACTAGGTGGATGTCGAAAAAACCTGCGTAGTCTCTGTGGTCATACCAACGCCGAGCTCCTCCATCATCGGAGGTGGCACCTTCAGCTGGGACAGTGCCTCAGCGGGCACCTATCGCGGCACGTCCGCCAACAAGGCGTTCAGCGTGGCGCTTCGGCACACCAAGTCCGGCACGAATCCCAAGGGTCAGGCCTATGTGATCCTCCCCCAGGACGATGGGAGCCTCGTTGAGATCAAGATGACCGCGATCACGTCCATGAACGTCAGTGGCAGTGGTCCCATCAAGGGTGTCGCCACGGCCAAAGGCACGGCGTTCCGGATCAGGGACGGGGTGGTCACGACCATTGACGGCAACCTGCAGATCAGCCTCACGATCAACGACCTCAGCCCCATCAATGGCAGCGCGGGTTCGTCCATCGCATTCCAGGCCCTGTCCTCCAAGGATGGGTCGATGCTCTATTCGACGAGCTGGAGGGTGGTGACCACGACCAGCAACGGCGTGACCTCCAGCCGGTGGCAGACCGTTGCCGTGCCGGTCGTCTCGGGAGTCCTCGATGCCGGCCTGTGAGATGTGGTTCTGGACGGATGGGACTCACGCGGAGACGCCGAGACGAGGAGGAAGACCCAGGAGAGACATGGAAATGAGCATCGAGACAAAGTCCCGGGGCGTGAGGCGGTGTCGGAAGGCAAGGGGATCCACGGGTGGGTGATGCAGTGCCCTGCATCACTGGGCGCGGGAGCGCCCACCCCCGTGGGGGCCATTCCGTTGCGTCCCCATCTCGGTTTTCCTTCCGCGTCTCCGCTGTCTCCGTGTGAGTCCCCTCAGTCTGCCTTCCCCACCAGCCGGTAGGCATTGTCCCGCTGGCGGGGCTCATGGCCGAGGTCTCGGATCAGACGCTGCATGTCCTCCACCGTCATGCGGAAGGTGGTACCCGCCGCGCTCACCACGTTCTCCTCGATCATGATCGACCCCAGGTCGTTCGCCCCATGGCTCAGGGCCACCTGGCCGACCTCGAGTCCCTGGGTCACCCAGGAGCTCTGCACACTCGGGATGTTGTCGAGGTAAATCCGGCTGAGCGCCTGGGTCCGGAGATACTCGTGGGAGCCGACCGGGGTCGCCTTGAGGACGGCGTTCTCCGGCTGGAAGGTCCAGCAGATGAATGCGGTGAAGGCACCGCCCTTGAGGGATCCGGACTCCAACGCGGAGGCGTAGGCCCGTGCCTGGTCCATCGGAGTCCCTCCGGGAATCGTGGATCCCGGGAGGGCTGCGAGCCTGGCCAGGGAGCCATCCTGCTGGGTGCGGACGAATTCCAGATGTTCCAGCCGGTCATCGAGCGTCTCCACGTGGCCGAACATCATGGTGATGGAGCTGGGGAGCCCGAGCCGGTGGGCCGTATCCATGACGCCCATCCAGTCGGTGGCGTTGGCCTTGAGTGGGGCGATGCGCTGGCGGACCCGGTCGACCAGGATCTCTCCACCGCCGCCGGGGACCGACCCGAGGCCGGCATCGACAAACTGACGGAGGAGCGACTCCACCGGTTCGTTGAAGACCTCCTGGAAATGGATGAACTCACTGGGGCTGAAGCCGTGGATGTTGATCTGCGGGTATCGGTTCCGGATGTGGCTGAGGAGGTCGAGATACCACTGCTTCGAGAGCTTCGGATGGTGGCCGCCCTGCATGAGGATCTGGTTGCCGCCGAGGGCGAGAGTCTCCTCGATCTTCTGGTCCATCTCCGCGTGGGTGATCACATAGGAGTCCGCATCCTTCTCCGAACGCCAGAACGCGCAGAACTTGCAGTACACGTTGCAGACGTTGGTGTAGTTGATGTTGCGGTCGACGATGTAGGTGACGATCTCGTTGCCGCGTCCGCCATGGGCCTGATGGCGAAGCAGCTGGCGGCGTCGGTTGGCGAGGGCTCCGAGTTCCGGGAGCGGCAGGTCGTGGAGGCGTCGTGCCTCGTTGAGATCGATGCGTCCGCCGTCCCAGACCTTCTGGAGCAGCGCATCGATGGAGGGATCATGGACCACGGACGGACCTTACCGTGGGGCGAGATCCGGGCAACCGCCGACCCTGGAGCGATCCGCACCCCCGCGGGGAGGCGGTTTCGACGCATGAGGAATCTCTCTGACAGCGGATCCCTCCCTGAGCATCCTCGTGACCATGTCCAATGGGATCGATCAGACAGGGATGCCGGGTGGCTACGGGGCGTTGCTGCGGCTGGCCGGGGAGATCAGCCGGGAGTCGAGGCTCGACGGACTCCTGGTCCGCATCCTCGAACGCAGTCGTGGGTGGATCCAGGCCGAGGCCTGCTCGATCTTCCTGCCCGATCCGCAGACCGAGGAGCTGGTGATCCACTCCGCCCGCGGCGACAGCGCACTGGTCCTGGGAACCATCCGGGTCCCCAAAGGGGCCGGCATTGTCGGCTGTGCCATGCAGGAGAAGCGGCTGATCCGGGTGGATGATGTTGACAAGGACCCTCGGTTCTTTTCCAAGGCCGACAAGCAGACGGGGTGGAAGACCCGCGCGGTTCTCACCGCACCGCTCCTCGACGGCGAGGAATGCCTGGGTGTCATCCAGTTCCTCAATCCGGTGGGTCGACCGGCCTTCACAACGCAGGACGAGGAGATGATGGAATATTTCGCGGGCCTCGTGGCTGCGGCCCTGGTTCGGATCCGGGCCAGCCAGGCGGCGCTCGAGCGGGCACAGATCCAGCGCGACCTCGATCTGGCCCGGCAGATGCAGGCCGGGCTGCTTCCCGGGGTGTTCCCGACCCGGGAGCAGTCGCCCGAGATCGAAATCCATGCCCTGCTCGATCCCGCCAAGGAGGTCAGCGGGGACCTCTATGACTTCTTTCCCGTGGGGGACCATGAGTACGCCTTCGTGGTGGGCGACGTCTCGGGAAAGGGCGTCGCGGCAGGCCTCTTCATGGCGGTGACCCGGACTCTCATCCGGGCGATCACGGTGCCGGGACGTCCGCCCGCGGAGATCCTGCTGCGGGTGAACACGCTCCTCTGTGCCGAGAATCCGGCCAGCCTGTTCGTGACGCTGATCGTAGGGTTGGTCGATACCCGGACCGGCCGTGTGCTGTACGGACAGGGTGGACACAATCCACCGGTGCGGATCCCGCTTGGTGGGACTCCTGTGCTGGAGCCCCCGGGTGGCATCCCGCTGGGCATGTTCGAGGAGGCGGAGTTCGGGCAGCAGGAGCTCGAGCTGCGTCCGGGTGACGCGCTCGTGGTCTACACCGACGGGGTCACCGAGGCGATGGACCCGGAGGAGGCTCTTTTCGGGGAGGAACGGCTCCTCGCGATCGCCGGGGCACAGGGTGGGGTGGGTGCCGAGGTCCTGAACCAGGCGGTGGTCGAGACGGTGCGGCGGTTCGTCCGGGGGGCGGAGCAGTCGGACGACATCACCCTGATGACCCTTCGGCGTCGGGGCTGAGGATCCCGGGTGGACGACACTGTCGGCTTGCGGTCGACCGCGTCGACCGGGTCTGCTGGGCGAGGATGTCCTCGTCGATTGCCTCCCAGGTCCGCGGTTCCGCGTTCACGCGGTGGCTGGAACGTGCCCCGTCACCGGTGTTCGTGGCGGTGGCCATCGTGGCGGCGTTCTCGACGTACTTCGCGATGTATGCCTTCCGGAAGCCCTTCGCGGCAGCGAAGTTTGAGGGTGAATTCTTTCTCGGGACGGCGGTTGGACTGAAGACCGCCATCGTGATCAGCCAGATCATCGGCTATGCGATCTCCAAGTACATCGGCATCAAGGTCTGCTCCGAGGTCACCCCGGGTCGACGTGCGGCCCTGCTGGTGACCCTGATCGGCATCGCACAGGCGGCGCTCGTCCTCTACGGCCTGCTGCCCAACGGCTGGAAGGTCGTGGCGATCTTCTTCAACGGGGTCCCCTTGGGCATGGTGTGGGGTCTGGTGGTCTGGTACCTCGAGGGCCGACGCACCTCGGAGGTCCTCCTCACGGGCCTGAGCCTCTCCTACATCCTCGCCAGCGGCGTGGTGAAGGACTTCGGTCGGGCCCTGATGGAGGGCACCGTGGCCGTGGGATGGTCGAAGGTGCCCGTGATCGGCGGCGTCATCGCCGGAATGGTGGGCACCGTGGGCGAAGGGTGGATGCCGGCCGTCGCCGGGTTCCACTTCCTGCCCGTGTTCCTCGTCTCCGTATGGATCCTGAACCAGCTGCCGCGTCCGAACGCCGCCGATGTCGCCGCCCGCGCGGAACGGGAACCCATGAAGGCGGCGGACCGGATGGCCTTCGTTCGCCAGTTCGGCCTGGGACTGGGCCTGCTCTGTGTCGCCTATTTCTTCCTGACGGCCTATCGGGACTTCCGCGACAACTACCAGGTCGAGATCTTCGATGGCCTCGGCTACCCCTACAAAGACAACAAGACGATCATCTCCCGGGCGGAATCGCTTGTGACCTTCGGGGTGATGGGCGTGCTCGCCCTGCTGAACCTGGTGAAGGACAATCGGAAGGGGTTGCTGGCGGCCTTCGGCATCATGACCGGTGGCCTGATCCTGCTGGGCGGTTCCACCCTCCTGCTGCACCTCGGGTGGATCAGCGGGTTCTGGTGGATGACCCTCACCGGTCTTGGCTCGTACCTGGCCTATGTGCCTTACGGGTCGGTGCTCTTCGAGCGGATGATGGCCTCAACCCGCGCGGTGGGTACGGCGGTGTTCGCCATCTACCTCGCTGATGCGATCGGGTACACGGGCTCGGTGGGGGTCCAGCTCTACAAGGACCTGGCGGCCAGTTCGCTGTCGCGCTTCGGGTTCTTCACCGGATTCACGTGGTTCATGTCGGTGCTGGGAACGGTCTGTCTGATCGCGAGTGCCCTGTATTTCGCGCGGAGGACGGAACGGGAATCGGGGCGGTGAGGGAGGCGAGGGGACTCACACGGCGACGCGGAGACACGGAGGTGGAGGAGGGGAACGAACGACGGCCCGGAGGGGGGTGGGTGATGCAGTGCCCGGACCCGATCGGCTGAGCATCCAGTGTTGACGGTCTCCGGGGGTGTTGCGGAGCCTCCCCGTCCCGAACATGCCGAAGATCGCCCGCGCCCTCCTCTCCGTTTCCGACAAGACCAGTCTGGTACCCTTTGCCAAAACCCTCGCTCAGGCGGGGGTCGAGCTGATCTCGACCGGTGGCACTGCCAAGGCCCTGAAAGCCGAGGGTCTGTCGGTGATCGAACTGGGCGACTACACC
>SYEM01000156.1 GCA_005801385.1 Verrucomicrobiales bacterium
CGCGATGCGCGGGCGTTGTAACAGTCAGCTTGATGGGGGTGTGGTCGGTCCGCTTGCCCAGGCCGACCCGTTCGAGGGACTTGAGGGCGCGCTCCCGAGGGTTGTTGAAGCGTTGGCCGCCTCGACGATAGAGCATCGGCAGCTCGACGTTCTCCACCGCGGTGGTCCGGGCCAGGAGGTTGAATCCCTGGAACACGAAGCCGATCTTCTGGTTCCGGAGGTCCGCCAGCTCGTCGCGGTTGAGCGACCCGACGTCAATGCCATCGAGGAGATACTTGCCGCCCGTCGGGCGGTCGAGGCAGCCGATGGTGTTCATCAACGTGCTCTTGCCCGAGCCGCTGGAGCCCATGATGGCGACGAATTCGCCGGGGTTGATCGTGAGGGTGACACCCCGGACGGCCTGCACCTCGACCTCACCGGTGATGTAGCTCTTCCGGAAGTCGATGAGTTGGATGACCGGTACCATGAGATGTCTGAGGTCGAGGAAGTTCCGTTAGGATCGGCGTTTAGCGCATGCGTGGCGCGCCTCCGAACGGACTGCCACCGAGAGGCGATCCGGCGCGGGGCATCGATCCCGCGGTGCTGGGCGCGGTGTCAGCCACGGCGAGGCCCGTCACGACCACCTCCCCTTCCTTGAGGCCCTCGACAACCTCGGTGTTGGTACCGTCGCTGATGCCGGTGCGGACCGACACCGCCTTGATCGCCGGCTTTCCGGGAGCGGATGCCTCGGCGTCGACGACATAGATCGTGCGGATTCCGGGAGCGTCGGGTGCGGCGCTGGAACCACCCCCACCCCCACCCATGCCCATCATTCCCATGCCGCCGCCACCCCCGCCCTGCGACATCTGGGCCCGCATCCGCTCGCGGAACTGACGCATCTGCTCGCGCTGCTCGGGGGTCAGCGTCTCATCGAACTTCTTCCGCTCCTCCTCCGTCGGACGCCGTCCCTCAGCCACCCAGGGCGGCGTCGGCAGGTCGGCCGGTCGGGACACCCCCGGAACCGCGTTGGTACCCGCGGCCTTGGCGACGGCATCGTTGGTGCCGGAGATCTTGGTGCCCTCGGGTGGACGGAACCGGAAGGCCCCATTGGGAATCCGGACGATATTGGTTCGCTCGGCGGTGATGATCGACGCGTTGGCGGTCATGCCCGGGCGAAGCTTGCGGTCGGGGTTGTTCACGTCGACGACCGTGACGTAGTTGACGACGTTCTGGTTCGTGGTCGGCGCGTAGCGCACCTGACGGACCTTCCCGACAAACTGGCGTCCGGGGAACGCGTCGACGAGGAAGGTGACCTTCTGTCCCTCCTGGACCCCGCCGACATCGGCCTCGGACACCGCGGCCTCGATCTGCATCCGGGTGAGGTCGTTGGCGATCTGGAAGAGTTCGGGTGCGGTGAAGCTGGCGGCAACGGTCTGGCCGGCCTCGACCCGACGCGAGATCACCACACCACCGATGGGGGCGTAGATGACGGTGCGGTCGAGGTCGACCTTGGCCTCGGCGAGGGCCGCCTCGCGCATCTTGACCCCGGCCTCGGCCTGCAGGAGGCCCACCTGGGACTGCTCGAACTCGGTCTGGGAGATCAGGCGGCTGTCGAACAGCTGCTTGGCCTGCTTCTGGTTGAAGACTGCGAGCGCCTCGGAGGCCTTGGCGCTCGCGAGATCGGCATCGGCCCGGGCGAATTTCCGCTCGTAGGTTGAGGGATCGATCTTGGCGAGGATATCGCCCTCCTTGACCACCGTGTTGAAGTCGGCCCCGAGCTCCGTGATGATACCCGAGATCTGGCTCCCCACGGTGACGATCTTCACCGGGTTGAGGGCGCCGTTGGCGGTCACGCTCTGGGTGATGTTGCCGCGGGCGACGGTGTTGGTGCGGAACTCGGCGGTGCCGGCCGTGGCCGTACCCTTGCCGCCCTTCCACTTCGTGTAGCCCCAGTATCCGCCACCGGCGAGGGCCGCCACGACCAGCCAGAGGCCCAAGGAGTTCTTTTGCGAGGAAGCCATGTTGGATTGGATCGATCGCGGAGCGTCGGTGGGATTTCCAAAACGAGGCAAGCCCTCCCGGACGCGACGCGGACGCACGACGAGACCTCCCGGTGATGGGTTGGTTACAGGGGGAATTGGCGTCCTCCCTCTCCGGTCTCCCCCGCGTCGCCGCGTTTCCGTGAAGGTCCCCTTTTGGGGTGAACGTCGGGAAACCTGCCTACCGTCGGTCGCCCTCGCCACGGCGTTGCTGGAAGGGAACGCTCTCGACCACCCCCAGCACCAGATCCGAGAACCGACCCTGACCCTGCTCCAGGCGCTCGATGATTCCCCGGACCGCCGGACGATCGTAGTACTCGAGTCCCCGACCCAGCGCGTAGGTGAGCATCTTCTCGGAGAGGCACCGGAGGAAGTCGTCCTTCTTGGCCGTCGCAAAGATCCGGTTGAGCTCCCGGTGGTCCTGGAACCGTTCGCCCGAGTTCAACTCACCCGCCGTCTCAAGCACCTGGTCGCCATCCCGCTCCCGGTAGACACCGACACCGTCGAAATGCTCAAGGGCGAACCCGATCGGATCCATGCGCGCATGACAGCTTGCGCACATGGCGTTGTCGCGATGCTTCTCCATCCGCTGGCGCAGGGAGCCTGTGATCTTCTCGCCTGCTTCCAGTTCAGGGACATTCGGGGGAGGAGGCGGAGGCGGGGTTGAGAGGAGGTTCTCGAGCACCCACTTGCCCCGCTTCACGGGTGAGGTGCGGTTCGGGTTCGACGTCAGGGTCAGGATGCTGCCCTGGGTCAGGACGCCCTGACGCGGCGTGCCCGCGAGGGAGACCCGGACAAACGCGTCACCCTCCACCCCAGGGATTCCATAGTGCTTGGCGAGTCGACCGTTCACGAAGGTGTAGTCACCGAGGAGGAAATCCATGACCGGCCGGTCCTCCCGGACGATTGCGTCGAAGAACCGCTCGGTCTCCTGACGCAGATCGCGACGCAGATCCTCGGAGAACCCGGGAAACTTTGAGCGGTCGGGCTGCAGGATCGCCAGGCTCCGGAGCTGGAGCCACTGACCGGCGAAGTTCTCGGTCAGCGCATGTGCCTTGGGATCCTTCAACATCCGGTGGACCTGAGCGTCGAGGTTCTTCCGGAGGCGCCTCTTGGCAGCGAGAGAAAAGAGCTCCTCGTCGGGCATCGAGCTCCAGAGAAAAGAGGACAGCCTCGAGGCCAGGGCGAATTCGTCGACCGGATGGACCGCCTTCGGATTGTCGGGGTCGGGCTGAAGTTCCCCACGGAACAGGAAGTGGGGGGACACGAGGGTCGCCGTCATGGCCTGACGGACCGCGGTCTCGAATCCATCGCCCGCATTCCGGGACGCCTTGTAGAGCTCCATCAGACGGTCGAGATCCTCCTTCGACACCGGGCGCCGCCACGCCCGCCGTGCGAAGTCTCCGAGGACACGTCGGGCCGCGGTGGTGTCGGACATGCCAGGTTTCCGGAGCGCGAAGAGTCTTTGGTGGATCTCCGGAAGAGGCGCATCGCTGTTCAGCGGACCCTTCAGTGAGGCCGAGTGGAGCCAGAAATTGCGGTCCTTGATCTGCTTCTCCTTGAGCGGGGGTTTGCCCTCCCGAGGCTTCTCGATCCACTTTTCCTCATAGAAGTCGTTGAGGAACGACACGGTGAGCCGGTGGACTCCCGCCCGGTCGAAGGTCACCTCAGAGTCGTACGTGCCCGGTTCGCGCGATCGGGCCTTCACCTCGAACGTCTTCCGCTCCTGGTCGTCGACCCGCACCCCCATCTGGACGTCGTCGGCACCGGCCTGGTCCCCATGGGCGACCACCGACAACCGATAGGTGCCCGGGACCGGGACCGGGATCTCGGCCATGAGGTCCCCGTTCGAGGCCAGTCCCCGCATCACCCCGCCGTCGTTGCCGCCGCGGAACTGCGAGGCCTTCACAAGCCGGGTCCGGTTGGTCCGGGGCCCATCGATGATCGCCTCCTCCAGCACCGCCTCGGCCGCCTCGAGATACCTCTCCAGGAGCAGGGGCGGCAGCGTCAGGACGTCGCCGATGTTGTCGAAGCCATAGCCGACATCGTCCTCCGGGAAATCCTCCCCGGGCTCGAAAGCGACCCCCACCAGGTCCCGGATCGTGTTGTTGTACTCGGATCGATTGAGACGCCGGAGCGTGACGCGTCCAGGGTCGGGGTTCTTGGGATCCACCGGGAACAGGGTGCGGTCGATCCATCCGGTCAGGCGGTCCTTCTGCTCCGCCGTCAGAGGCTCCTTCTTCTTGGGAGGCATTTCTCCGGTACCAACCGTATGGAGCACCCGTTCCCAGAGCTTCCGGTCGTTCAGTACGGCGGTGAGGTTCGTCTGGGAGTCGAAGTTGACATCCCCCTTCTTGGCCCCGTCACCATGACAGTCCCAACAGCGCTGCTGGAGCACTGGCAGCAGCTGCTCCTGGAACTCGATGTTGGGGTCCAACGCGGCCTTCGGATCCGGACGACGGGCCTTTGGCGCGGCATCAATGGGCCCCCAGCCGACCGCTCCTCCGAGGAGGCCGAGGGCCAGCAGAACCAGTGCAGATCGAGGAAGCGCCAAGGTCATCCAGCGGGTTTGGAAGGTGGGAACGGCCGGTCTATTGAGTTGGTTTTGTCAGGGACAGGCTCTTGGAGGAACCCGAAGGCCCGGGCAGGACACCCGGAAGGAACACCCTCCGGGACGGTTCCACAACGGGGCGGCTTGTGGACATCTGCCCGGGGTCAATTCAGGACGAAGGCGCCATCCGAGGAATCGAGACGCAGCTCGTCGGGGACCTGCTTGGGATCCATGCGGACAATGATGCGATGGGTGCCAGCCTTGAGGGAGGCAGTGCTGGCTCCGTTGCCCCCCACCTTGCGTCCGTCGACCCAGAGCTCAGATCCGGGAGCGGCCTTGAGGTTGAGTCGGACTTTGCCGTCCTTGGAGGTCACCAGCTCGGTAGCGGCATAGACCCCGAGGCGGGCGGTCCAGGGGCTGGCCTTGGTGATCTCGTTGATCAAGTCACGGGTTAGCACCCCCTTCACCAGCGCAGGGGCCGGGGACCAGCGTCGATCGTCCCAGTTCGCGGTCAGAGGCCAGACGTCCTGCCCCGCCTGGGCATCGGTGTGCACCGTCTGTCCGATACGCCACAGCCGTGCGACCCCGCCCTGGGCGGCATCGAAGTCGCCCGGTTTTCCAAGGCGGCTCAAGAAGGCGAAGAGGTCGAGCTGTTCCTGTTCGTTAAGCGGATCAAGCAGCCCGCCCGGCATGATCGACAGCGTTCCCTGCTCCCGCTTCTCGATATCGGCCTTCGCGACGGACTGCTCCGCGCCCGAAGCCAGTCGAAGCACCAGCTCCTGGGGTGTCTCGCGGGCCAGCGTGCCGGTGTATTCCGTGCCGTCCTTGGCGGTGACCACCACGCTGTGGTAGCCCTCCTTGATCTTGGCGTTCGGCAGGAGGACCGATTCGACCAGGTAGTCCATGGGAGCACTGGCCCCGATCGAGGTCATGTCGGGTCCCACCTTGGCCCCGACGCCACCGATGGCATGGCAGGACATGCAGGCTAGGTCCTTGCGACGGTAGAGGGACTCCCCGCGGTGGGGATCGCCCTTGGACACCGCACGTGCGGCGAGATCCCGGATGACCTCAGCCCCGGCTGCCCCACCGGTCTCGCCAGCGAGTCCGGATCCCTGGGCGAGGGCCAGGACGAGATCGAGATCGTTGCGACCGCCCTCGCGGGCGGCCCGCATGCCGGCCCGGGCGACCGGCTGGGGAACCCCGGACTTTGGCAGCCCTTCGGCGATGCGCTTGCCGGAACCCTTGACGCCGAGGACGGATCTCCAGAACGCCAGGGCCTCGGTCTCCTCAGATGATTCCTGGGCCACGGCAACGATCGAGGGCAGGGCCGCGCCGAGATCCAGTTGCGCGAGCGAAGCCACCGCGGCACGACGCAATGACGGATTCGAGGAGGCCACCAGCCCCTGCAGGGCTTTGAGGGAATCCGGACCACCGATCTGGCGTAGGGTTTCGAGAGCAGCATCGCGGACCGCGGGACGCAGGCTGGGGCTCGACAGCACACCGGCAACCGATGAAACGAATGCGGCCTGCTTCCAGAGTCCGGCCAGCCGCAGCGCTGCCACCTGGATAGGCTCGCTGTCTGATGTGAGGAGTCGGGTCACGGACGAAAGATCCCCCCCGGGCTGGACCTTGCGCAGACGGGAGGCCTCGCCCAACGCGGTGAGTGCCCGGGCCGAGGTGGGGGCGTCGAATCCACCGGACACCACCTGGTCGAACACCTGGCGCAATTCCTTCGGTGATCCCGCGGCGCCAATGAGCTCGATCCAAGGCCCTTGCCCGTCCTTGGCCAGGGGCTTGGTGGCGAGCAGCTGGCTCAGCACCCGGCTGGCCTGTTCGGGTCGGATCGCCTTCAGGGCGAACTCCAGCTGCTTCTCATGTCCCTCGGGTTTCCAGGCGCCCGACTGGAGGGCGGCAATCCAGGGCTCGGAGAGATCGTTGATCGTCATCCAGAGGGCGTAGTCGAGTCCTGGATCCATAGGGCGATCGAGAGCCGACAGCGCGAGCGCGGCAGACTCGCCGGTGGGGATCTTGGCCACGGCGCGGAGGGCCTCGAGGCGGACCTTGGAAGCCGGATCCTGAATCAGCTCCCGCAGCGGCGCGAGGCGGGGATCCTCCCCGATCTGGGCCAGCCCAGCGGTGGAAGCGAGGCAGAGGCAGAGGGCCATTGGAGTCAGGAATCGGAACGGGGACGGCATGGACAGATCATGATCCCCGATCGATTCCTCGGACAAGCCTGTCGGAAGATCGGTTCATGAGGATTTCAAAGGCGAACATGGAAGTGCGAGCAACGGCGGACAGGTGCGTCCGACGGATTGGGGACGGTTGATCGGAAGTGACCCTGGGTAGGGCTGTGCTCCGCCACGGCCCCATCTCGATCCGTTAGGCGTTGCGCGCCCGTGAACGCAGTCGGGAAAACCTCGAACTTCAGACGATTCCCAGCCAGGCCTTGGGCCCGCCCAAACCTCGCGGGCTCAGATGGGGACTCAGCGGGTGGTTCCCTGCCTTGGATGGGTGATACTGCAACTGACCACGGAAACGGGGCCAGGTCATCTATCCCTAGATTTAGGGATGGGCTGGGCATGGCGTAGGGGGCAATGGCCATGGTGGAGTAGTGGGTATGCGAATACCGCGATTCAAGGCCGCCCCAGAGGAGGAGGCCGGCTGTTACCACTGCGTCTCCCGTGTCGTGGAGAAGCGTCATGCCTTCGAGGACCGGGAGCGGGAGATGTTCCGCACCCTGCTGCAGGAATACTCCGCCTTCTGCGGGGTGGAGGTCCTCACCTGGTGCATCCTCTCCAACCACTTCCACCTCCTCATCAGTGTGCCCAAAAAGCCCGCCACTCCACCGCCCATCGAGGCCTTGATCGAACGGCTGAACCACCTCAGCAGCAGCGCCCTGTCC
>SYEM01000157.1 GCA_005801385.1 Verrucomicrobiales bacterium
CCGCCCGCCGGCTTCGTCCGAGTGTTGGATGATGCGAACGCTCTTTCCCTCGAAACGGTGGAGAAGGCTCGAATGGATACGTGCCTTGGCACCCAGCATGGCAATCGCATGGGCGTCGGCCTCCCGTTCCTCCCGTCGAATGAACTCGAAAGCGGCAAGGAGATCAGGGCCACCTTCCACCAGCAGCACCGACCTGTGTTCCGGCCTCAAGGCAGCCAAGCCCACCGGCCAAGAGGTTGCGGAGCCCGGCAAGGTAAATGCCTTAACATGGTCACTGGCCGTTGGAATCTTCGATCCGTCAAAGGACCGCTTCTGAGCGACGTGAAGGTCAGTATCGGTGACCACCCAATGGATGGCCGTGCCGCCTTCCTGCACGATGATCCATAGGATTCCCCTCTGGACCGCCACTTGAAGCGCTTCACGTGGGATGTTCCTCAGCTTGGAGATCGCGGCGAGTTCGCTGTCCCGAGGAACCTCCAAACCGGGCCAGCGTCTCCTCTTCTCAAGCCGATCCGGTTCCTTCCATGGTTCTACCTCAATCCTCGGCGTTGGCTTAGTAATCGGAGCGCTAGGGGCGCAGATCATACGTCTCCTAGTTGGAGAGAAGATTCTGGAAAACTGAGATTCCCTCTTGGGGCCTAGTTCGTAGAGCTCGATCCCTCCAGCGGTGAGAACGTCATGGCGATCGCAGCCTGCAAAGCAGTGGACCCGGATCCAACCAGCCGTGGTAGGTGGTCTTACCGACAGACTTGGGCTCTTGTCCTCATGTGCAGGGCATCGGATCGATGAGGTTTTTCCAACCTTTGCATCAGCGACGGCTTCCTTAAGGTTTTTCATCGAGCCCTCCTCAGGAAATCAACGGCGACGCTCATGCGCCCTCCCGCGTTGAAGTGGTTTCGGGTGCGCTCGACCGGGGTTGCTTCAGCTCCGCACTCCAAAGATCTCGGCGGCTGAAGCCGTGCCGGGAACGGAGCATTCCGAGGAGGAGGTCAGGATCAAGGGCGAGCCTCTCAACAAGACGGGCTGTTGACGCCGAGGCTCGGGCGGTGCGACGGCTCATCGGGCACCTCCAGAGAGAGCGAACTCCTTCTCTTGCTTCTCGATGAATCCGAGAATTGAACCAAGATTAAATAGTCGAGTTCCTTTGATTTGACCGGGTTTTCGGATCGAAACAGATCTGATGTGCCCCTCCGTGGCCAGCTCGTAAAGCTTTGCTCGGCTCAAGCCTGAGTAGCTCTCAACGGAGTTAGTTCTTGGAGCCCTGACCCAAACAGGCAACCCGTTATGGGCTTCCGAAAGGAGGGACTGGGCCCTGCCAATCGGAGCGGACTTGCGCTGAACCTGACCGGTAGCGCTTCCGGTGTCGGAGATGTGATCTAACATCAGGCGACAGTGTCAGTCCCTCGACTGACGGTCTGGAACACAACAATTCTTCCCCCTTCTACCGCGGTTATCCGCGAATGGCACTAAACGGAAGGCCAATCCGGGAGAACGGTCTTGGGGCAGGTTGATAGTGGATACCCGAATCTCCACGGGTCGCTCGAAGTTATCTTCGGAGGGCAACCTTCGGCGGAACAGATCTGGTACCACTGTCGAATTTCACCCTTCTGGCAGCCTGCTTTAGGTGTTCCGCGTTCAGGTGCCCATAGACCTTCCCGATCAGAACGCCCCCGTCGCGGTGCCCCAGCCATCGGGCGACCGTCATAAAGTCGACCCCGCTCATCACGCAGTAGCTCGCAAAGTGGTGTCGGCAGTCGTGGAATCCGAAGTCGTTCAGCCGAGCCTTGGCACGAGCCTTCTCGAGTGTCTGTCGGAAGGTCTTATGGGCCCGGTTGGAATGACGCTCCAAGCCAAAGAGATACTCAGAGGCCGCATCTCGGTTTGCCCACATCTGAGTCAACAGGCCTTCCAATTGCTCGTTGAAATCGACGCGCCTGCTCTCGTGATTCTTCGTGAGCCCATCACTTCCGATGACCAGTTGGCGAGCCCGCCAGTCGACATCAGCCCATCGGAGACGGACCGCCTCGGAGCACCGGGCACCACTGAAGCTCATCAACAGGACGTAGTCCGCGAAGGCTCTACCGCTACGTGGGCAGGCGTCGATGGCGGTTGCGGCGAGGTGTTCGATCTGTTCCGTGGTGAACAGCGGCCTCTTCCGGGGGACATGGCGCAATGGACGGATGCCAGAGGTTGGATCCTCGGTGATCAATCCCTCGTCTTGTGCGCATCGCAGAAGGTTCCGGAGGACTGTCAGGGAGAGGTTGACGGTTCTGGGTGACCAGCCTGCCTGAAGTCTCTCGTCGCGAAACGCCAGCACCTGAGCCTTGGTGAGCCCCGTCAGAGGCATGTGCTGCAGCTTCTCTTTGACCCAGCGACGGAGATGGATCTCTTCGGTCAGGGCGGTCCTGATCCGTTTCGTGAGCTTTGCCCTTCGGATGTAGATCTCGGAAAAGTCCGCCAATGTGGGAATCGAGGGCGGTGGTGAGGGCGGCTGGGGTTGGGGCTCTGGGAAAACAGCGGGGAGTCCTGCCTTGATCTGGGCGAGCTCCAGCCGCGCCTCGGACAGTGTCGTTGCCACAAGGCGAACCCGGCGATCGATCCTACGGCCGTCTGGGGTGCGACCATAGACACGACCGTAGAAGGTCCCTTGGTGGATCCAGAGACCGCAGACCTTTCGGCGATGCCGATCGAGGAGGGGTTGGTGGTAGGTGGCCGCTGCCGAATCGGCAAAACTGTCGGCAAAACTCGCCTTGTCGGAGCCGCGAGGGCTTTGTTGGAACACGCGCCGGTTGGGTCACGCCGACAGAGAACCCATTTGTGGGCAGCGACTTACAACGATTTAGGGCAGGGCCAGAATGGTGAACCTCCACTCCTTGCGGAACCAGATCCTAAGTCTGGCGCGTCTGCCATTTCGCCACGCCCGCGCTGCTTACAAAGGTGCCGTGAAAGGCCCAGAAGGGTTCCTCAGCCGGTGTTGTGGATCACGGATTTGCGACCGGGGCGGTGTCCGGAACGTTGGGCACGACAAGGCGACCATCCTTTGAGAAGGCGGAGTCGTACCAGTTCGGCGCGATCGGAGCCCCACCGCTTTTTTCGGACGAGGCGCAGCCAGACGAGAGAAGGAGGAGGCCGCCGATGAACGAGGGGAGCACAGCGCGGGCAATGAAGCTGGATTTCATGGAATTGGTAACAGTGACGGGTTTAGGTAGCCGACCCTCTCAAGGGGGTCAACGCCATCCACGGGCGCCGTAGTACCACCATCCCACCTGCTCATGGAGCCACATTCTCAGAATAGTGGCCGATTCAGTCCTCGGGAGGCCGATGTGGTCAGACCATCGCCCGTCCGGACCAATGCCCCGGAAGTCGCAGCCCACCGGAATGACCTGGCTGACCCCCTCCTTTCGCAAGGCCGCTTCCGCTCGCCGCAGGTGGGATGCCGATGTGACGAGGAGGATCTTTTTCCACCCCTGCCGCGTGGCGAGCGCCGCAATCTCCCGCGCTTCATCCGCCGTGTTCTTCCCGATCGGAAGCCGGAGGATTTGCCCCCGCCTCAGATTCCATCGGTGGATCAGTTGCTCGATCGCCTCCGAGTCCTCTATGGCGTTCCCAGCCGCCCCGGTTCCGGCTCCTGCGCTGCAGAGGACCAGTGTCCCAGCCCGCTCCTGCCGGAAGAGTTCGATCGCGGTCATGATCCGATCGGAAGCCTCGATGAATCCGATCCGCAGCAGCTCCCGGGCATTGATGTCATGGGCGCCTCCCAGCATGACGATGGCATCGGCCTTTTTGGGCAGCGGATGGCAATCCGCCGTGTATGGGGCCTCCAGGTCTGCGATGAGGTGCTGGGGAAGGTGGGTCCCGAAGGCGACCTCAACAAGGATGGCCAGTCCCGTCAGCAGGGTGGTTCCGAGCCAGTTTCTACGTTGGACACATAGGGTGGCGGCGAGGACAAGGGCCACCCACAGCAGAGCCAAGGGGTCGATCAGTGCACCCAGAGTGGCGCCTAGGAACTGGACCATGTCGGTATCGTGGGGCAACCAGCTAACGGCACCAAGCGGCAAGAAGGGCCATCGAGGCGGCTCGTCGGGTCATCGGGTGGAAGCCCGACGAAGCCGATCCCGGATACCGGCCCATTCGGGTGTCTCCGGGAGGGATTCCACCACGATGCAGGCAACACCCATCTCGTCACACCGATGAAGCTCTGCATAGAGGGCCCGGGCGAAGGCCTCGGCGTCGTCCGGGATGAGCATCACATGGGGGAACCGTCCGCCCATTGGAATGTGGGTGTGGGCGATGATGCAGGACCGGTTGGGGTCGATGCCCTCCGACTCCATCATGCATTCCAGTCCGGCCTCATCCTGCCATGATCGAACCACCAGGCAGGCCTGGGGTGAGTAGTGGCGATCGAGCTGGCCGGGGCTACGGAGAATTCCGTCCGGGGACGTCAGTGGTCCGGAGTCAGACTCCGGGTTTCCGGCGGCAACCGCAGCGTGGAGTGCCGACTCGGTGATCATCCCAGGCCTGAGGACCAGCGGGAAAGGGCCGGTGACATCGACCACCGTGCTTTCGATGCCCACGTTGCAGTCTCCTCCGTCGACGATGAGGGGCAGGGAACCACCCAGCTGGGCGACCACATGGGCGGCATTGGTGGGGGAGAGTCGATTGGCCAGATTCGCGCTTGGTGCCGCCAATGGGAATCCGCAGGCCCGGATGACGCCTTGCATAAACGGGTGCTGGGGCCATCGGATGCCGACAGTCGGTCCTCCAGCGGTCACGATGTCGGGCACCCGGTTGGACCGTGGCATGACGAGCGTAAGGGGACCCGGCCAGAACGCGGACCCAAGCGCGTCGGCCATTGCGGGCCATCGTGAGGTGCAGGCTCTGGCCATTTCTGCAGAGGCGACGTGGACGATGATCGGGTTGTGTGCGGGCCGGCCCTTTAGAGCGTAGATCCGGGCGACCGCCTCAGGGTCGAAGGCGTTGGCAGCGAGGCCGTAGACCGTCTCTGTCGGCGCTCCGATGACACCACCCGACCGGAGCACGTCAGCGGCCCGCTCGATTGCTTTGGCGAGCAGGGCGGGTGTGTGTGTTTGGAGGATCTTGGCGGCCATCCGGCGACAGCGTGAATCACCTCGGAGCATGGGCAAAGACCGAAGAGCGGCACTGAAGGGCCGCGAGCAAGACGCGCTCGGGTGCACCGAGTGTATCTTTTGGACGCGTTGGCCAAGAATGCGGTCCAGGATCAGCTGAGGGCCCCTTCCCAGGTCCGATGGTCGCTCCGGCGCCCAGTGATGCAGGGCACTGCGTCACCCACCCATGGAAGCCTTCGGCTTCCGAAACCAATCCTTGGCCCCGGCTCCTGGTCTTCTGCCCGTCGCTCAGGCGAGAATCTCGCGGATCACCTCACCCTCGACATTCGTCAATCGGCGCTCGATGCCGTTGTGTTCGAACGTCAGCTGGGTGTGGTCGAGGCCGAGAATGTGGAGGATCGTGGCGTTGAGATCGTAAAGCGGGTGGATGTCCTGGATTGCGCGTTGCCCGAGCTCGTCGGTCACTCCATGGCTCACACCGGGTTTCACCCCGGCCCCTGTCATCCAGCAGGTGAACCCGTCGGGATTGTGGTCCCGTCCCTGGGCCCCCTTCTGGAAGAAGGGCATTCGACCGAACTCGGTACACCAGACCACCAGGGTGTCCTCGAGAAGTCCCCGCTGCCGGAGGTCGCGGATCAGGGCTGCGGCAGGCTGGTCGAGGATGTACCCGTGCTTGTCGTACTGCTCCTTCAGCTGGTTGTGGCCGTCCCAGTTGAGCGCTCCTCCGCTGGCGTAGGCCCCGTTGAAGAGCTGGATGAAGCGGACCCCGCGCTCGAGGAGGCGTCGTGCAAGGATGCAGTTCCTGGCGAAGCCGGCGCGGATCGGGTTCTGGGTGTCGTCGGCACCGTAGCTCCGGAGCACATGGGCCGGTTCATTCGAGAGGTCGCTGACCTCTGGAACGCTCAGCTGCATGCGGGCCGCCAGCTCGTAGCTTGCGACCCGGGCGGCGAGCCGCTGGTCCCCGGGGTGATGCTGGAGGTGACGGGCGTTCATCCGTTGGAGCAACGACCTCGCTGAGCGGTCCGCCGCAGGGGTGATGCCGGGAGCCGAGAGATGCCGGATCGGATCCTGCGCGCTGAAGGGTGTCCCCTGGAAGGCGGCGGGCAGGAATCCCGGGCCCCAGTTGTTCGATCCGTTCTGGGGCACGCCCCGGGGATCAAGGATGGAGACGAAGGCGGGGAGATTCTGGTTCTCACTACCGAGGGCGTAGCTGACCCAGGACCCGAGACTTGGGAAGCCATCCAGGACGAACCCCGTTGAGAGGAAATTCTCGGCTGGACCGTGCGTGTTGCTTTTGCTGGTGAGGGAGTGGATGAACGCAACATCGTCGGTCAGAGCTGCCAGATTTGGCAGGAGATCCGAGACCCACTTCCCGGTCTGCCCCCGGGGACGGAACGCGTACTGGGGGCGGGCCAGATTTCCTGCGGGTCCCTGGAAGGTGACCGAGGGGCCTCCCGGGAGTGGCTTGTCGTGCCACTTCATCAGCTCCGGCTTGTAGTCCCATGTCTCGAGCTGGCTGACCGCGCCGGCGCAGAAGATGACCAGGACGTTTCGGGCGCGGGCTGGGTGATGGGGGCTGTGTGGAGCGTAAGGATTAGAGGGATCGATCTGGGGTCGGGTGGCTGCAAGGAGCCCGTGGGTACCCAGAAGGTGGGTGAGTGCCACCGACCCGAGGGCTGTGGCGCTCCCATTCAAAAACCGTCTCCGGTCCAGCAGATGACGGCCGTGCGGGGAAAGGTGTTCGGCCGATGGATTCATGGCAGGAAGAGAAACTCGTTGGAATTGAACAGCACGCGGCAGAGCCCCGGCAGCCCGTGGTCTTGGACGAGCGGGAGAACCTCGGCCAGCTCTTCGGGTAATGGGTCGCGTCCGAGGGCAAGTCCATAGGCCCGCCGGATCTGGGCGTTGGGATTGGCGCCCACCTCCCGGATGACCCGGGCGGCAAAGGCCTCTGCCCGCTCGAGGGTGAAACGGCTATTGAACAGGTTGAGAGCCTGGATGGGCGTCATGCTTTCCCGTCTTCGGGCCGTGCTCTGTCCGGCATCCGGGCAGTCGAACGCACCGAACACCGCCTCACGTTCCCGTCGAACCTTGTGGGAGTAGATCATCCGACGCAGGCCCTCAGGTCCAAAGGTCTCCACCGGGATGAACCCGGTGAGCCCACCCCGGTTGTTGAAGAGGTCAAATCCCCGTCCGTACATGCGGAGATCGAGTTCACCACTGACCGCCAGCATCGAGTCCCGGATCGGTTCGGAATCCAAGCGTCGCGACGGGAATCGCCAGAGCCACCGCGCCTCGGCATCGATGTCGGTCGCTGCCGTCTCCGACGTCGCCCCCTTTTGGATCGAGGCGTCCTGACGGTAGGTCGACGACAGGACGAGGAGCCGGTGGAGGTGTTTCATGGAGCCGCCCGAATGCAGGAATTCCAAGGCGAGCCAGTCGAGCAGCTCCGGATGGGTGGGTCGCGATCCGTTGACACCGAAGTCGCTCGCGGTGTCCACGAGGCCAATCCCGAAATGTCCCTGCCAGATTCGGTTGGCCATGACCCGTGCGGTAAGGGGGTTCGAGGTGCTGGTGAGCCAGTCCGCGAGGGCCTGGCGCCGATCCTGTTCGCTGCCAATCGGGGGTAGGTCGAACCGCCCGAGGGCTGGCAATGGTGCGGGAGCCACCTCGTCTTTCGGCTGTTCTGGGTCTCCGCGGTGAAGCACCCGGATGATATCCGGGGTCCTGAACCGACCGGCGAACGCGATGCGCTCGTTGGACGATTCCCGAATCGCCTTCTCCAGCGCCTTTCGCTCAGTGATCAGGGCGGAGGCTGAGATGGAGAGATCCGGTGTCAGGTCCTCGGGAGAGACGGGAGGGCGGACGTCCGAGGTGGTTCCGGGCTGGCGATCCGTGGCGTCGGCGACGCTCCTCCAGACCCCGGCGGCCTGCTCCACCTCGATCACGTAGTTCGTGGCGATGCGGTCGCTGAACTCCCCCATCCGGTCGCGTCCCCAAACCACGCGATCGAAGGTCCTGTCGCCCGGGAACTCGAGTAGGACCCAGCCACGTCCATGTTCGTTCGATATCCAGCTGCTCGAGTTACCGGTGCGACCGTCGTTCAGGAAGGCGAGGTCGTGTCGATCGGCGACCCGGGTGTCCCCGGACGACATGATGCGTGTCCCCGCGGAGGCGAGGGCGATGTTGGTCCCGCGGGAATCGAGGACCTCCAGCTCGTCGATGCAGGGTTCGAGATTGCTGGTGGCCTCGATGGTGAAGCGCAGTCTCCGGGTGGTGGTCTCCGGGAAACGGTCGATGTTCAAACGGGTGTTGATGGCGGGACGCGCGGGTTTCCCGGTTGGAGGAGTCCCGTTCGGACCCGGCCGTGCGAGGGGGACTAGACGCCCTAGTTCGCGGTCGATCTGGGCGAGTCGGGCCTTGCGATCGATCTCCAGGCGACGGCTTTCCTCCTGGAGCGGCCCCCGCATCTCGCGGTCCTCATAGTCCACGCCGGCGACGAATGCCTGGAGGGCGTAATAGTCGCGGCTGGCGATGGGGTCGGATTTGTGGTCGTGACACCGGGCGCATCCCACGCTCAGCCCAAGGAGGGTCTGGCCCACGTTGACGACGATCTCGTCGACCGCGTCCTGCCGTGCGAGGCGCTTGGAGACGTCATCAGCTCCGATCTGGCCGGGCAGCAGGACGGACGCCGTGATCAGAAACCCGGTCGCCGCGTCCGCGCCGAGCCGGTCCCCGACAATCTGCTCCTCGACGAACCGGGAGTAGGGCATGTCGGCGTTGAAGGAACGCACGACGTGGTCCCTGTAGGGCCAGGCGTATGGCCGCTCTGTGTTGACTTCGAAGCCGTGGGTGTCCGCGTAGCGCACAACATCAAGCCAATGCTGCCCCCATCGTTCCCCATGACGGGGAGAGGCAAGAAGGTTGTCGACGACGCGGGCATGGGCGTCGGTCGAGAGGTCCGACTCGAATCGGAGGACCTCCTCGGGAGTGGGGGGCAAGCCGACGAGGTCGAGGTGGACCCGACGAATCCAGTCCCTTCGCGATGCCTCGGGGTTGGGCCGGAGCCCGGAACGCTCAAGCCGGTCGAGGATGAAGGCATCCACGGGGTTCTGACCCCACTGGGCGTCGCGAGGTGTCGGCACGGGCTGGGTCCTTGGGGGGTGGAATGACCAGTGGTCCCGGTCGGCCGTCGCGGCCGTCGCCTTTAAGGCCAGCATTCCGAAGAGGACGGCGATTCCGATCCCAGGTCGGAACGGGAGGCTACGGCAGACCGTCTCGACCTGATCTGTGGCGTCAGAGGGCATGGGCTCCTCGGGAGACCGGTGCGGCGATGGTTTTCTTCACGGGATGTCCGAATGGGGTTGCCTGCATGAAAATATTCCACCGCAAGCCTTGACCCAAGAGAGTTCCCGATTATCGTCGGGCGTTCCGAAAAATGCAGGACAAAGTTTTCGGGTGTTGCCGGGCAACTGGCAGTGACCCACAGGTTTTTCTGTTTGGCGTAGTTCACCGGGCAGAAATCTCTACATAGTCCTACTGAACCTATTCTGAAAATTCCCCCGGGCGGACGGTCATCCTCTGACTGCCGCCCGGGTTTATTTTTCTTCGGGACTGGTTGCGCCGTGGGAATGCTGAATCCTGGCCTGCCTACGGAAATCAGGACCTGAGGCGGGGTGCTGCCGCTGGCTGGAATTTTGTTCGTCATTGAAACAATCGGCTTCTCACTGGCTGGATCGTGGAGCCTGTGTTTCATTGCCGCTGGATATGAGCGAGCAAATCGACACCCACCAGAAAGCACTCCAGATCAATCTCGACAGCACGAAGTACGGCGTCTTCGCCGAGATCGGGGCGGGTCAGGAGGTGGCCCGCTGGTTCTTCAGGGCTGGAGGCGCGAGCGGCACGATCGCCAAGAGCATCTCCGCCTACGACATGGTCGTGAGTGACGCCATCTACGGCACGGCCTCCCGCTATGTGAGCCAGGAGCGCCTCGAGGCGATGTTGGATCGCGAATACGAGCTGCTTGTGGAACGACTGGCCTCGACGCGCGGTCAGAACACCCGGTTCTTCGTATTCGCAGACACGGTGGCCGCCCGCAGCTTCAAACGTCGCGATGAGACCCATGGCTGGATGGGCATCCGGTTCCAGATCGAGCCGGGCGCGGACCCGAGCGACATCATCATGCATGTCCGCATGTGGGATCGCGAGAACCTCCAGCAGCAGGAGGCCCTGGGCATCCTGGGGGTGAACCTCATCCATGCCGCCCTCTACCAGCACTCGAATCCCCAGGCGGTGATCAATGCGCTTCTGGACAACCTGTCGATCAACCGCATCGAGGTCGACATGATCAAGTTCCGCGGGCCGCAGTTCGCCAAGGTGGACAACCGCCTCATTGCGCTGCAGCTCGTGGAGCGTGGGTTGACCAATGCCGCGATGTTCATGCCGTCAGGGGAACTGGTGCAGCCGGCCGACGCCCTGCACAAGAAGTGCATCCTGGTCGAACGCGGGTCCTTCCGTCCCATCACCCGGGTGACGGCCGACATGCTCACCCGGGCCAAGGCCCAGATGGTCCAGGACCCCAACGTGTCCGATCAGGATCTCCTCGTCATGGTGGAGATGACCCTGAAGAACCTCAACGTGGAGGGGAAGATCGACCATCAGGACTTCCTCGACCGGGTGGACCTTCTCCGGACCCTGGGCACCCCGGTGCTCATCTCCAACTATGCCGAGTTCTTCCGCCTGGCGGGCTATCTGTTCCGATACACCAAGCTGCCGGTCGGAATCGTGATGGGCGTTCCAACGCTCCGGGATCTCTTCGACGAGAAGTACTATGGGGAACTCGACGGCGGCATCCTCGAGTCGTTCGGACGTCTGTTCCGCAACCAGCTCAAGGTCTACTGCTACCCGCTGAAGGACGCCCGGAGCGGCGCCATCATCACGGCGGGCAACCTGCAGGTCTCACCGCACCTGCAGCATCTGTACGACTATCTCCTGCAGAACAAGTTCATCGAGCAGCTCCGGGACATCGACGAGTCGATCATGAGCATCTTCAGCCGTGATGTGCTGAAGGAGATCCAGTCGAACACCCCGGGCTGGGAGGCCAAGCTTCCCGCACAGATCGCCGGGATGATCAAGGAGCGGAGGCTGCTTGGGTACAAGGGCTGACCCGCGAAGGCGCGCCAACGATTGACCGGGACAGGTCGGCAAGGGTGACGATCGACGATTTGGCCTCGGCGGGCCCATTGATCTCCCGGAGAGCCTGGCTCACCACGCTGCGCTCGGGGTCGGGAGTGGTGGCGAGATCTGATCCAGAACCGCACCTCAGGGCCTGGAGGACGTCTCGGACTGAGATCTGGTCAATCGGCCTCGAGGGCAGATACGACACTTCCGCACCCCGTGTCTCGGTGATGAGCTGGGCCTGACTGACGAGGCGCAGGAGCTCCTTGGTGAGGTTCGGGGGGATGCCGAGGTCCTCCGACAGTCTGGTGGCGGTTGCGGCGGGATGGCCGAGGGTGAACTCCCCGGCGATGCGGGTCATGAGCCGGAGTCCCGCGAATTCCCGGGCCTGCTGGTGCACGCGGCCTGCCACCCGCTCCTGGAGATAGGCCCTCCGGTTCTGGTACACATAGGCCACCTGGGCTCCGAGCAGGACGATCATCCAGGTGAAGTAGACGCCGACCAGGAAGAGGGGCAGGGCTCCGAGGCTGCCGTAGATCGCATTGTAGGTCAGGACCTTGGAGTGATAGAGGGAGGAAAGCTGGTTGTTCAGGGTCCAGAGCGCCGAGGCAAAGGCGCCTCCGACGAGCGCAGCGCCCCATTGGACCCGCGTGTTGGGCATCCAGAGATAGAGGGCTCCGAAGGCGAGGGCCATCAGTGCGGGGGAGATGAAGATGGTCAGTGAGAGGATCCACTGGCCGACCATGTGACCCTGGAGGGCGGAGCTGTGATCTGCGACGAGGGAGAGGATCTTGGCACCCTTGGTCACCAGGAGCACCGCGGGCCCGAGCGTGATCACCGCCCAGTAGAAGACGATGCTCATCAGCATCGATCGTCCCTTCGGCACACCCCAGATGTCGTTGAAAGCGACCTCGATGGTCCGGAGCAGGCCGATGGCGACCACGATGAGTCCCGCCGCGGCCGTGGCGGTGATGCCGCCCAGGTGGATGCGCTCGACGAAGCCGACGATCTTGTCGGCCACCTCCGCCCGCTGGGCCTGCCCCCCTTCTCCGGAAAGGCCGAGGGTGGGCGCGGCGCGGATGACCCCCTCTTCGATCCAAGCCATGAGGGTTGCCCGACGTTCCCCATCCTTCCGCGGCAGGAAGAGCGTCGCGACGCTCAACGAGATGGCGAGCAGCGGCACGAGGGCCAGGAGTGTCGTGTAGGCGAGTGAAGCGGCACGGACAGGGCCCCGGTTCCTGAGAAACATCTGGCCGACCAGGATCCAGAAGTGGGCGAACCGCTGGAGCCAGCCCAGCCGACCCTCCGCCTCGGCGACGGCATCGTCGTTGATCAGGGTCTGGACCTGTTCCTGGAAGCGGTTCAGGGGGCTGTTCTGGCGCGGTTCGGGCTGGTCCATGGCACGGAGGGTATTGCGCGGGACTGGAGCTTCAACGTCCAACCTGACAGCCTGAACCCATGCAGATCCCCTGTTCCATTGTGACGATTTCCGATCGTGCCTCCCGGGGCGAATACGAGGATCTGGGGGGGCCGGCGCTCCGCGAGGAAGCGCACCGTCTGGGATGGCGGGTGGTCGGCGAGTCGCTGGTGCCGGACGACATCCGTCAGATCCAGAGGGCCATCCGGGAGCAGATCGCGCGGGGTGCCCAGTTGGTGCTGACCACGGGAGGCACGGGCGTGGCTCCGAGGGATGTGACCCCGGAGGCGGTCCTCGAGATCGCCGACCGCGAGATCCCCGGGTTCGGGGAGGCGATGCGGATGAAGTCCTTGGCCATTACGCCCAATGCCATCCTGTCGAGGGGCCTCGCCGCATCGGTCGATCGCACCCTTGTGATCTGTCTTCCAGGAAAGCCGGCTGGCGCTGTCGAGTGTCTGGGATTCGTGGTCGGTGCCGTTCCCCATTGCGTCAAGGTGCTCCAGCAGGTCCCGACCAGCTGTTGAGGTTTGCCCCAGTGGACTCTTCCGCCTCCGTCACCGCGGTAACTCCTCGAGCATCGCGGTCACCAGCTGGGCCGCCCGTTGGATCGGAGATGGGCCGGGTGGGGTCTTCATGGGTGGCTCACCAGCCAGGCCTGAGATCGACCGGACGGCGATGAACGGAACCCGGTTCGCCCAGCAGACCTGGGCGATGGCGGCGGATTCCAGGTCGACCACCTCGGCCCGCCATGCGCTGAAGAGCCAGGCCCGGTAGTCCCGGTTGGCGACGAACAGAGGACCGCTGACTCCTATGCCCGATGTCGGGAACCTCGGCCCCGATGGGGAGTTGGTCGTCGACAGGAGGGAAGCCGCCTTGGTTGCCGCCATGCGGAGGCCCGGATCGACGGGAAATCGCGGAACCGGTTCAGCCCCGCGGCTACCAGACCGCGTCACAGTCACGGTCTCGGGGAAGATCATGCCAAAATTCGGGATCCCTGAGGCGCTGCGCGTCACCTCCCAGCCCCCTTCGGCCGTGGGGTTGACCACTGCAGCTTCGGTGTGGTGGGACCACGCCTCGGGAACGATCACATCCCCGGGGACCCGGCTTGGATTCACCCCGCCAGCCTCACCCATCACGATCACATGGGTGATCGGGTATCGATCGAGGGCGGCCTGTGTGACCATGGCTGCGTTGACCACACTCATCCCACAGGGCAGGAGGACGCAGGCGCGACCCGCTATGGTGGCGTGCCGGAAGGGAATGCCGTTGTGGAACTCGACGGAACCACCGCGGTGCCGGTTCCCAGCAGCGGTTTGGACCTCGATCGGACCACCCCGGTACCGGGAGCCTGCGACGGTCTCCAGGCTCGCCAGCTCCGGCTCGGTCGGGGCGATGATCGCATACAGCGCCTGACGAGCCGTCATCCTCTGGCCGGGTGACAGGGGCTGCTTGGAACAGCCGACGAGCAGGGCGAGTCCGGCCAGCAGAACCGGCTGCAACGTTCGGTAGCAGGAGTGGAGTGGGGGATTCATCGGGTCATCCATTGGACCACGAACAACAGGGTGAGGATCCAGGAGAGGGGTCGGATCTGTCGAACCCGTCCGGTGCCCAGCAAGAGGCCAACATGGACCACGAAGCCGAGCGCAAGGCCTTCCGCAATGCTGAACGTGAGCGGCATGGCAAGGACCGTGACCCCGACCGGAATCGCCTTGCTGAGATCCTCGAGGTCGAGGTGGCGCAGTCCCTGCATCATGAAAATACCGACGACAACCAGCACCGGCGCCGTGGCAGCCGCTGGGACGATGCCGATCAGCGGGCCGAGGAAGAGTGACATAAGGAAACACCCTGAGACCGCCATCGCGGTGAGCCCCGTGCGCCCCCCCGATTCGATGCCAGCCGCCGATTCAATGTAACTCGTGACAGTGCTCGTGCCGAGGGCCGAGCCGACGATGGCGGCACCCGCGTCGGCGGTCAGGACCCGGCCGAGCCGGGGCATGTTGCCACTCTCATCGAGGTATCCGGCCCTCTGGCCCAGGCCGATGAGGGTTCCGAGATTGTCGAAGACATCGAGGAACAGGAGAGTCAGGACAAGCGGTAGCGCCTGGCGCCAGTGGTTCCAGAACCAGTTGAGGTCGAACTTCAGAAAGAGCGGCGACAACGACGGCGGCCAGGAGATCCAGCGTCCGGAGTCCGGAAGACGCGTCAGGCTCCCGGACCCCGAGGCGTTGGGAATCCAGAATCCAGCCACCGTGATCGCGAGAAGGGTCAGAAACAGGGCTCCCGGAATGCGTCGCTGGCACAGGATTCCGGCGAGGATGATGCCGGCGATCACCGCGAGGGCTGCCGGATGTCGAAGGTTGCCCAGCGTGACGAGGGTGGCGTCGTTGTGAACGACAATGCCGCCGTTCTGAAGTCCGATGAAGGCGATGAAGAGCCCGATGCCAGCGCTGATGGCCACCTTGAGCTCATGCGGGAGGGAACGGATCAGGCTGGCCCGAAGCCCTGTGATGGTCAGAAGCAGGAACAGGATCCCACTGTAGAAGACGATGCCGAGTGCGGCGGGCCATGGAATCCCGGCACCGCGGACCAGGGTGAACGTGAAGAAGGCATTCAGCCCCATGCCGGGGGCGACGGCGAACGGGTAATTCGTCAGGAGCGCCATCAACCCGGTGACCAGCGCCGAGGCCAGTGCCGTGGCCGTGATGAGGGCATTCCGATCCATGCCGGTGCCGTCCGACAGGATGGCGGGGTTCACGGCGAGGATATAGGCCATCGCCGCGAATGTGGTCATCCCGGCGACGAGTTCCCGTCGGGCCGTGGTGCCGTTGGACCGCAGTCGGAAAAGCCGCTCCAGCATGGATGCCAGTCAAGGCGATCCGTGCCGACTTGGGAAGTGTCCAGAGGTTCTGGGGACGGTGCGGATCCAGCGGCGGGCGAGGTTGGGCTCCCCGCTGTGATCCGCCGCCGGATTGACAACCCGCAATCCATTCCAAACTGTATGGGTGCCATAATACTGTTCCTATGAAATGCCCCGTTCTACCCCCCGTGCGCGGTACCGCCGCCGGGACCGGTTTTACACTGATCGAGCTTCTGGTGGTGATTGCCATCATCGCGATCCTTGCAGGAATGCTGCTCCCGGCCCTCGGCAAGGCGAAGTCGAAGGCCCAGGGCATCACCTGCATGAACAACGGCAAGCAGCTGATGCTCGCCTGGAAGCTATATGCCTCCGAGAACAACGATGTGACCCCGGCCGCCCAGAACCTGGCCTCGAACCCCTACCGGCGTCAGAACTGGTGCGAGGGCGACATCACGGACTACAGCAACCGGACCAACACCAACATCAACGTCATCACGAATGGCCCGCTCTACCGCTTCTCGGGCGGATCACTCCAGATCTACAAGTGCCCCGCCGACCGCTCGGCCACAGGCCCGCTGAAGGGATTCAAGGGAACGCCCCGGATCCGGAGCATCTCGATGAGCCAGGTCTTCGGAAATGGCGAGTGGCTCGACAAGGCCTTCAACGTCAACCAGACCCGGTGGAGGACCTATGCCAAGGAGAGCGAGATCGTGTCGCCGTCCAAGACCTGGGTCTTCGTGGATGAGCATCCGGACAGCATCAATGACGCCGCCTTTGCCAACGCCTGCACCGGCGCCGAGACGCCGACCGGGACCAGTGGCCAGATCATCGACATGCCCTCATCCACCCACAACGGGGCCTGCGGATTCGCCTTCTCCGATGGCCATTCCGAGATCCACCGCTGGGTGGGGTCCACGATCAAGCCGCCGACCAAATACACGTCGGGGGGTGTCGCTCTGAACGTAGCGGCCAGGAACTCCCAGCCGGATGTGTATTGGATGCAGGAGAACACCACGGCCCGCCGGTAGGCGGACCTGATTCCTGCAGGGCTTATCGAGGGGATGCCGCGGTTCGCCGCGGCATCCTCCTTTTTGGGAGGATCCTAGGGTGCCTCGGTGTCGCCCGCGGGCCTCCGCCCCCCAACCGACCTCACGACAACCGCAAGGGTTGACACCCTCGGGTTCACGGTTGTTTCCTCGGGACGGATTTGAGTCCCGGATCCCAGATCCCTCCCACCCATGAATTCCCCCGTCTCCACCTCCTCCCAGAGCCGCACCGTCCGTTCGGCGTTCACGCTGATCGAGCTGCTCGTCGTCATCGCCATCATCGCAATTCTCGCCGGCATGCTGTTGCCGGCGCTGGGCAAGGCGAAGACCAAGGCCCAGGGCATTGCCTGCATGAACAACGGCAAGCAGCTCATGCTGGCCTGGAAGCTGTATTCGGGAGATTTCAACGATCTGCTTGTCGCCTCGCTGAACATGCCTGCCGCAGATCGGCGGGTCATCTGGATCGATGGCAGCCTCGACTTCACCAGTCGTGACAATACCAACAATCGGTACATCACCAACGGTCCGCTGTTCAAATACGGCGGCAGCTCATTCTCCATCTACAAATACCCTGCCGACCGCGCCGCCGTCGGACAGATCGCGCGCGCCAGGTTCACCCCGCGCATCCGCAGTATCTCGATGAGCCAGGTCTTCGACTTCGGTGGATGGCTCCCCGCGACCAAGTACCGGCTGTACGCGAAGGATTCCGACATCGTGAACCCGGCCAACACCTTCGTCTTCTTGGACGAGCATTCCGACAGCATCAATGACGCCGCCTTCGCGGTGCAGATGGTCGAGGACGCCGACAAGTCCGGGAACATTATCGACATGCCGGCGTCGTATCACAACGGGGCGGCTGGGTTCTCGTTCGCCGATGGCCACTCCGAGGTCCATCGCTGGATCGGCAGCGCCATCAAGCCCGGCGTGAAGTACAACGGATCGGTCGCCCTGAACGTCCCCGCGAGGGACTCGCTGGTGGACGCCAAGTGGATGTCGAAAAACTGCACGGTCCGGAAGTGATGGGCATCCCGCCCATCCGCGGGGTCCCTGGGGCGGTCTGCAATCCCCAGTTCTAGGGATGGTGGCGGATCGCCGGATCCTGGCAGGCTCCGGGATTGATGACCGTCCACCACCGCACCGAAGGGTCCACCCGAGGCGTTGGCCTCCTCGAGCTGTTGGCCACCCTGGCCATTCTTGCCGCCGTTGCCGCGCTTACACTGCCGGCGTTGGCCCAGACCCGGACCCGGATCACCGGGATCGGGTGCCTCGGTAATCTGCGGCAATGGGGATTGGCCACCCACCTCTGGGCTGCCGACCACAACGATCGGCTGCCCAAAGACGGGGCACCCAACGGGCGCTCCACCGAGGAGGGCTGGTATGTCGACCTTCCCAGAGTTCTGGGTATCCCCGCCTACCGCGACAGTCCGTGGCGAACCAACCCCGGTGTCCGCCTTCCGGACAGTCCCTGGTTTTGCCCCTCCAATCGACGCAGGAGCAATTCCAACAACCTCTTCCACTACTGCCTGAACCAGCACGTCAATGGTTCCGGGCGTGGCAACCAGATGGCTCTGTCGGCCATCCCATCCCCTGCCGAGACCGTCTGGCTGTTCGACAACGGCCGACTTGCCGCCGTGGCGGGTCCCAACAACATCCACACCAACCTTCATCAACAGGGGGCCCAGATCCTCTTCCTCGATGGCCATGCGCGCCGGGTGCCGAACCGGATCTACTGGGACTTCGACCTGGCGCATGGACGGTGGACGGCACAGGGACTGGTCTGGTCGCCCGATGGGACCGGACCCTCTTCCGGAGCCGGTGACCCCAGTCCGATGCCGACATTGGGCGAGAACCCGGCATTGACGATCCACCACGCTGTCGCAGCGTCCGGGTCGTGACCGATCCCATCCTCATCGCCCGGGGCCTCTCAAGGACCTATGGCACCGCCGGGGGCGGCCTCACCGTCCTCCGGGAGGTCGGGTTCGAGCTCTGCATGGGGGATTCCCTCGCCATCGTGGGATCCAGCGGCAGCGGCAAGACCACGCTTCTGGGACTCTGTGCAGGTCTTGACCGTCCAACGGATGGCGAGGTGATCCTCGCCGGGAACCCACTCGGCAACCTCGATGAGGATGCCCGCGCCCGCCTTCGGAACGAGCACGTGGGGTTCATCTTCCAGAACTTCCAGCTCCTGCCCACGCTGACCGCGCTCGAGAACGTCCTGGTGCCCGCCGAGCTTGCAGGGTTCAAGGCGGCCCCGGTCCGGGGATGCGAACTCCTCCACCAGGTCGGCCTTGGCGACCGCCTGAACCACTACCCGGCGCAGCTCAGCGGTGGGGAGCAGCAGCGGGTCGCCCTCGCCCGTGCCTTCATCAACCGTCCCCGGCTGCTGCTGGCTGACGAGCCGACCGGGAACCTCGACGCCGACACCGCCCGGCACATCGTCGACATGATCTTCGACCTCAACCAGTCGGCCGGGACCGCCCTCGTGCTCGTCACCCACGACCTGGAGCTGGCGGCGCGATGCCGTCGACAGCTTCGGCTCAAGGGGGGGAGGGTCGTCTCACTGGAGACCCATGCCGGATCCGGACCCCGTTGAGATGGGTGATCGGTGCGTCAGATGCGACCCATGCCAGGACCCAGGATCTGCTTCAGCGCGGTGACCGCCCGATGGTTCTCCTCGGGTGTGCCCACCGAGACCCGCAGCCACGCCGGCAGGCCGTAGCCCCCCATGGGACGGGTGATCACTCCAAGTCGCTGGAGCTCGGAGAAGCACTTTGCTCCGTCCCCGACCTTCACCAGCACGAAATTGGCGTGGCTGTGCTGGAACTCGAGCCCCATCTGGAGGAACGCCGCATGCAGGTAATCCAAACCCTGCCGGTTGGTCGCACGGGTGCGGGCCAGGTGGTCGGCATCCTCAAGCGCAGCGATGGCACCCGCCTGGGCGATGGAGTTGATGTTGAACGGTTGCCGAATCTTCTCGAGCGCTGCGATGAGGTCGGGATGCCCGATGCCATAGCCAAGACGGAGCCCCGCGAGGCCGAAGATCTTCGAGAAGGTCCGCATCAGCAGCAGGTTCGGATGGGTGCCTTCGCGGACCAGGGCAAGGCAGTCCGCCGGATCCTCCAGGAATTCTACATAGGCCTCGTCCATCACCACCAACACCTCCGGAGGCACCGCCGCGAGGAGCTCCGAGATCTCGGCGTGGGAGGAGAGGGTCCCTGTGGGATTGTTGGGATTGGCGAGGAACAGCACCCGTGTTCGGGGTGTGATGGCTCGGATCATCCCCGGGATGTCGGCACCTAGCCCTCGGGCCGGAACCGTCACCAGCCGGGCCCCGAAAAGGGCCGTCACAATTCCATAGATCGCGAAGGCGTACTCGGAGACCACCACCTCGGCCTCCGGATTCATGAAGGCGTGGCCCACGAACTCGATGATCTCGTTCGAACCGTTACCCAGGATTAGATTCCCGGGTTCCACGTAGAGCTTCTCGGCGAGGCGGCGCTTCAGCTGGAAGGCGCTGCCATCGGGATAGAGGTGCAGATGCCTCAGGACCTGTTCCATCGCCGCGAGGGCGCGAGGGGAGGGGCCGAGCGGATTCTCGTTCGAGGCGAGCTTGATGATGCCGTGCGGATCCAGTCCATGTTCCCGAGCTACCTCCTCGATAGGACGCCCTGGGACGTAGACCGGGAGTTGGGAGATCTGGGGGTTCAGCGGCGGCAGCTTCATGCCCGAGAAGTCTGGCCCGGGATCGTTCTGATTTCGAGCGGAGTTCGTCGGTCCAAACCCAGGCGGTTGGCTATTGAGGCCCTCGCCGGACCCGGGGCACCGTCGTGACGTGGCACTCGTCCGGATCCTCATCGATGGCTACAGCCTGCTGCATGCCTGGACCGACCTCGCGCCGGGATCCTCCCGGTTCTCGGCGGCGGCCCGGGATGCGCTGATCCGGAAGCTGACGGTGTATCGGGACGCCACCCATACCCCGATCACCGTATTCTTTGATGGTGCGTCGGCCCCGCCCGGGACACCCAAGCCGGTCTCGACTCCCGACCTCGAGATCCTCTACTCGCAGGTCGGGCAGACGGCGGACGACATGATTGAGCGGACCGCCTTCCGGATGCGACCCTACGGCGAGGTCCTGGTGGTGACCGATGACTATGCCGAGCGCGACACCGTCATGAACTTCGGGGGGTTGGCCTGCAGCTGCACGGGCTTCATCCATCAAGTCGAAGCCGCGGTCGGAGAATTCGAGACCGATCTGAAGGAGTACAACCGACGGGAACGGGAACGGTACCGACGCGGGCCTCGCTGATACCGGTCGACCGCAACCCGGCTCACCCCACTAGGCGCCGATCTGGGCCCGGTAGGCGTCGGGCGTCAGCAGCTGGTCCACCTCGCCCGGATTCGAGAGCTTCACCCGGAGGAACCAACCGTCGCCAAAGGGAGCGGTGTTCACCAGGGCCGGGTTGTCGGAGACCGCCTTGTTCACCGCGACGATCTCCCCCGAGACGGGCGCGTAGATGTCGCTGGCCGTCTTGACGGATTCGACCACGGCGCAGGCCTCGGAGGCCTTCACCACCCTGCCCACCGCCGGGAGTTCGACAAAGACGACATCGGTCAACTCATGCTGGGCGTGGTCGGTGATGCCGACG
>SYEM01000158.1 GCA_005801385.1 Verrucomicrobiales bacterium
CCCTGCTTGGTCCCAACGGCGCCGGAAAGACGACCAGCTTCAACCTGATCGTCGGCGCGGTGAAGCCCGACGCCGGCCGTGTGTCGTTCGAGGAGTCGGACATCACCCGTCTCCCGATGCATCTGCGGGCGCGGAAGGGCATTGGCTACCTGACCCAGGAGCCCAGCGTGTTCCGTAAGCTCACCGTCGAGCAGAACCTCCTGGCCATCCTAGAGACCTGCGAGGGGAGCCGCGAGGAGCGTGCGACCCGGCTGAAATACCTCCTCGACGAACTGGATCTCACCCCGCTCGCCAAGAGCCATGCCTACCAGCTGAGCGGCGGCGAAAAACGGCGGCTTGAGATCACCCGGGCCCTCGTCACCGGCCCTCGTCTCATGCTCTTTGATGAGCCCTTCGCCGGCATCGACCCCATCGCCGTGCACGAGGTCCAGAAGATCATCCGCCGGCTGAAGGAGCGGAAGCTCGGGATCCTGATCACCGACCACAACGTCCGCGAGACCCTCAAGCTCATCGACCGCGGCTACATCATTCACAAGGGCGAGGTCCTCTGCGAGGGATCGGCCGAGTTCTTGGCCAACGACCCCAGAGCCCGCGAGATCTACCTGGGCCCCGACTTCAACGTCTGAGGCGCGTTCTTCCTCCGTGAAGGGACTCACACGGGGACGCAGAGTCGCGGAGGAAAGGTGGCGGAAGACAGCGACAGAGGGAATGCCGGTAGGGCTGTGCTCCGCCACGGCCCCATCTGAACCCGCTGCATGTGACACACCCATGAAGGGGGACAGGGTCGTCTACAGCGTCAAAGGATCCGGCAAGGCTGTTCGATCGACTCCACCCTCGCGGCGAAGATGGGGACGACACGGAGGTCATCCCTCGAATGGGCGCTCCCGCGCCCAGTGATGCAGGGCACTGCATCACCCACCCATCGAGGCCTTCGGCCTCGGGAATGTCCCTCGACCTGGGGCTCGTGTCCCGGTGTCCCCCCCAGTTTCCCGCTCTTCCTCCGTATTCTTCCTCCGTGTCTCCGCGTCACCGCGTGAGTCCCCTGCCCCTGCCCCCTGCCGGGGCTATGGCTCTCGACGGCCGTAGGTCTGGTAGAACCGGTTCTGGAACAGTTCCCCCGGGTCATGTACCCGCTTCCGCTCGAAGAACCGTCGCGCCTCGGGATAGGCCCGATGGAACTGTTCCGGCGTGGCATGGAGCCGATACGGCAGGTAGTAGCAGCCGCCGAGGGACAACACAGCCTCGACCAGCTCCCGGGTCATGGACTGCATCGCGGCCTCCCCCTGCGGACTCCGCTCCTGGTTGAAGAACATCACGAAGGCGATGACCGGTTCCCGCGCGTACCGCAGGACCGTGTCCCGATCCTCGCCGACGTCGCGGACCGTCGTGTTCAGCAGATCCCCCCCATGACGCTTGAGGATGCGATCCGCCTCGTCCAGGAACCGCAAGGCTACAGCCCGCGGCAGGAAGTATTCGTGGAGGATGTCCGTCGCGTTCGTGTTCCGGTTCAGATACCAGTCCGGCGTCTCGATCAACAGGCGGTTCCGCGAGACGACCTCTGGCAGCAGCAGCGGCTGGATCCGGGTCTCCGCGAACCACCGCAGCGACTTCCCGAAGTCGCTCCCGGCCGATCCCCGGAAGATCGCACGGTCCAGCGTCGACGAAACAGGCTCCACCAACACCGGGATCGGACCGTTGGTGTCCGCGAAGTAGGCGCTGGCCCGCACGGTCCCAAAGCGATCCCCGGGCGTCAGGTTCAACCGCGCGTAGACCAGGGCTGGACGCGGTTCCCTCGCCAGCCGGTCGAGGATCGGTCCTGACGCCGCCGTTGGCACCTGTTCCTGGACCAGCCGAAGCCGGACGTTGGGGACAAGCCGGATCTCGGCATCGAGGAGGATTCCGAAGAGTCCATATCCTCCCAGGGCGAGCGAGAACAGCTCTGGGTTCTCGGTCCGACTGCACCGCACCACCGTGCCATCCGCCCGCATCAGGCGGAACGACTCGACGGTCGAGGCAATCGGCGGCGTGCCGAACTGCCAGCCGTGACAGTTCACGCTCAACGAACCGCCCACCGAGAACGCGCTGTCCGACTGCATCACGCCCACCGAGAGACCGAGCGCGTCGGCGCGCCTCAGGACATCGGTCCAGTAAGCCCCCGCTCCAACCGTGAGGAGTCTCCGGTCGGGGTCGATCCGGATGGAACGGAACGGTCGCATGTCGACCACGATGCCGTCGGGCACGATCGTGTGTCCGCCCATGCTGTGCCGGGCCCCGGCGATGGACACGCGCTTCCCGGATGACCGGGCCCTCGCCAGCAGGTCCCGGAGCTGCGCCTCCGCCTCGACCCCGTCCTCCGGAATCCGCCACACCTCGGCCACCGGGGTGAGATTCAGCCGGCTGATGTCGTCGGCATGCCTCTCCGGCACCGCAAACCCACCCAGCGGTGCATCCCGCCAAATTGTCCGGGCCAGGTTTCCGACCGGAACCGCGAGGAGGAGACCCCCCCCTGCAATCGCCGTGAAAATCAGCGTCCGCATCCCGCGGGAGCCCCGGCCCCGGGGCGTGTCGGCGTTGGAAGGATTCATGGAAGAGGTCCGCTTCGGGAGTCTGATCGATCAGGGCTGGAAGTCCATGGATCCGTCGATGTCACCCGACCGAGGATCGGTTCCGACCCGATCAATCGACCGGCCACACGGGAGTCATCTGCCAGGCATCGAGCCGCTTCAGGACCGCATCCTGTCCCTGGGCCCGCAGGGAGACGCCCAGACTATCGTGACGCCCCGGGTAGACACGCTGGGCGAGATAGTGTCGGCCGTTGACGAAGACCTCCACCACACTGCGGTCGATGAAGACCCGCAGTCTCAGCAGACCGCCCTGGGACTCCTCGGCCCAGCGCTCCACCTCCGTCTGCTCCGGAGGCCGGAGCCACACCTCCGGCAGGGTGCTGGAACGGGTGCCATCGAGGGCGATCACCGCCGGGGTGTCGTACCAGATGCTGAGCTTCCGACCGAAGTTGAAGTAGGTGATCGTGGTCTGCTCCTCGGCGTGGGCCGACCTCAGGATGTTGAGCTGGACGGTCCGCGCCTCCTTCGGATCGATCTCGAGCGCGAGTTCCATCGAGTTGCCCCGGATGCCCTCCAGCACGATCTCCCGGTTCGCCGGCAGCCGGGTCTCGGTCACGGTCCGGTGATCCCGCCGAAGCGAGGCGAGCGCGGCAACGGGCGCGATCCGCAGCTGGCGGTCGGCCCCAAGGGTGAGCTGCTGCGGCAGGGAGAGGATCTGGTCCCACTCGTCGTCATGCCGCCCGTCGTTGATGTTGAGGAGGTGGATCACCCCACCCTGCCCATCCGCCGCCGCCGAGGGGGCATGGACACCACCGGGGGAGACGCGTCCGTGATTGAACCGTCCCTTGTCGGTGGGTTTGAAGCGGTGGGTCCCGGTGTTGTAATCCCCCAGCAGATACTGCCCTCCGAAGGTGTGGCTGAAGGACAGGAACAGGTGCCGTCCGCCGATTGGGACAAAGTTCGGGCAGGCCGAGGCATCGCCCAACGGGAAGGGGCTGGCCTCGATCAGACTCCCGAGGCTGGACCACTCGACCAGGTCGCGCGAAACCACGAGTCCATCCCCCACGAGTCCATAGTAGGTGTCGCCTTCCCTCCAGAGGCAGGAATCGCCGGACGGTCCCTTCACCGGTTTGCCTCCGAGCTTCTCCCAGTTCAGCAGGAGGGGATCCTTCGCGATCGCCACCATCTGGCCCGCACCGATCCCGGGGTAGTAGGCAATCACGCGGTTCGATTCGACCAGCGTGCTCCCGGAGAAGCACATCCGCTCGATCCCGGGATGGATGGCGTACGGAAGATCGCGCCAGTGGACCAGGTCCTCGCTCACGGCATGACCCCAGTGCTGGCGACGCTTCGGGATGTCCCGGGGCGAGGGGAATTCGTCGGGCGGATAGGCCTGGTAGAACAAGTGCCAGCGTCCCTGCCAGAAGCACAGTCCGTTCGGATCGTTCATCTGGCTCTCGGGATTGACGAAATGATAGACCGGACGGAACCGAACCGCGGCGAGGCGTAGCCGAGACGCGGCGAAGCGCTGCATCAGCGGATCCGTCTGCAGCTCGGCTTCCTGCGCGGCCAAGGTGTCCGGGTAGATGCGACGCGGGACCGGCGACGGGAACCGCTCCGGCAGCGACGGCTTCGGATTGAGCCTCACGGCAACAGGTTCTGAGACGGTTCCGCCAAGGGACACCGAGTAATTTCCCGTATCGGCAGGCGTGCAGCCCGCCCGCCGCAAGATCCGACCGGTGGCGCCCGGGATCGGGGTCCCATCCTTGCTCCACTGGATCGCATCGGTGGACCGAGCGGCAACGGCGGTGAGTGTGAAGTCGCTCCCCACCGCGACACGGACCTCAGACGGCTCGACCCCGTATGCCGGACCCGCGCCCGGTTTCCGGGCCGTCATCCGGATGTCCGCCCGGACGATATCGCCTCCGGGATCCCCGGCCGTATCGATGCGGAAGAGGATCCGATCCCCCGTCTGGACCCTCAGGCCGTTGAACTGATTGGTGACACCGAGCCCCATGTTAGGGAGCAAAACCAGTTCGAGGGATCCATCGGATGTCCAGCGCACGACCCTCAGACCCACGCCATCGCTTCCGTGTGCTGCGAGACCGAAGGCGCAGCGCAGGTCGAGAACGAGGGCCTGGGGAGCAGTCCAACCGATCACCAGCCCTGCAGGAACCTCGCCGCCCTTCGGATGCAGCAGCACCTCGCCGGGTTGCCAGGTGGTGCCGTTGCGGGTGGAGATCTGGGCCACGCCGGAGTCGTTTCGACCGATGCCCCAGTAGCCCTCGGCGTCGGACCACATCCGGGGCGGCGCGGCGAAATCGGATCCCCACAGCTGGTTGGCGTCCCGTCCAGATGCGGAGAGGAACCGGAGGCTGGAGGGAGAGGCGGAGGGATCCCCGACCTGGAACGTCCACATCGACGTGCTGTCGTTGCGAGTCATGGAAAGCCCCTGCGCCAGCGAGAAGACCTCGAGGCTCTCGTCGCCAGACCCAACCGCCGCACCAACCCCACCCGCGGCCAGCAGGCCTCCGAGCAAGGGTAACAGCACGCGACAGCATTCACGGAGACCGGTTGGGAGATCCTTTAGGGGAGACATGGATATCACTGAAGGACTGAAGGACCGGGGGGGACTCGCAGACTCCACGGGATTGATGAATCGGTGTCGACCGACGATGCCCCGTGCACCTGTCGGGTTCGAGGCCAAGTTTCGCGCGTTCGGTCGGAATGGCTCCACGCTTGCCGACCAGAGTCCGGTCGGTTCACCCTCCCCTCATCCCAAACGTGGTCCGGCTGGTTTGAATCCGGGCGAGTGCCCTCACGTCGACCCTCCGAATCCGTCCATTCTCATGAATCCCACCTCGAACATCATGCCGGTCACCCGGCGTCGTTTCATCTCGTCCTCCACCGTCGCGACCGCCGGCGCCCTGTCGGCCAGCCGCTTCGCCTTCGCCCAGGGCAGCGACACGCTCAAGATCGCGCTTGTCGGCTGCGGCGGCCGCGGATCCGGCGCCGCCGCCCAGGCCCTCAGCGTCCCGGGCACGAAGCTCGTCGCCATGGCCGACGCCTTCCCCGACCGTCTCCAGGGGGCCCTCAACGGTCTCAAGGAGGCCAAGGGCTCCCAGGTCGATGTCCCCAAGGAACGCCAGTTCGTCGGCTTCGAGGGCTACAAGGATGCGATCTCCGCCGCCGACGTCGTCATCCTCGCCACGCCTCCCGGATTCCGTCCGATGCAGTTCGCCGAGGCCATCAAGCAGGGCAAGCACGTCTTCGCCGAGAAGCCGGTCGCGACCGACGCCCCCGGTGTCCGGCAGTTCCTCGCCGCCGCCGAGGAGGCCAACCGCAAGGGCCTCAAGGTCGGTGTCGGCCTCCAGCGCCATCACGACCCCGGCTACATCGAGACCATCAAGAAGCTCCAGGACGGCGACATCGGCGACATCACCGCCCAGCGCGTCTACTGGAACGACGCGGGCGTCTGGGTCAACCCGCGCAAGCCCGACCAGACTGAGATGGAGTACCAGATGCGCAACTGGTACTATTTTGTATGGCTCTGCGGTGACCACATCGCCGAGCAGCACATCCACAACCTCGACGTCGCCAACTGGGTCAAGAACGCCCATCCGGTGAAGGCCCGCGGAATGGGCGGACGTCAGGTCCTGACCGACAAGCGGTACGGCCAGATCTATGACCACCACATGGTGGAGTTCACCTACCCCGACGGCAGCATCTGCTTCAGCCAGTGCCGTCATCAGCCCGGATGCTGGAGCGAGGTGAACGAGCACGCCATCGGCACCAAGGGCTCCAGCGCCGTCGGCAGCAAGCTCATCCGCCCCACCGGAGGCCAGGAGTGGCGCTATCGCGGCAAGTCGGTCGATCCCTACCAGCAGGAGCACGACGACCTGTTCGAGGCGATCCGCAAGAACACCCCGTACAACGAGGGCTTCTACGGAGCCCACTCCACCATGACATCGATCCTGGGCCGCATGGCCACCTACTCCGGCAAGGAGATCACCTGGGACGAGGGTCTGAAGTCCCAGCTCAGCTACTTCCCCGACGAGCTCTCTTGGAACGCCAAGATGAAGGCGTTGCCTGACGCCGATGGGAATTACGAGATCCCGATGCCGGGCGTGGCCAAGGCCTGGTGATCCAGAGGAATCCCCGAATCCACCCGCATCCTCCACGCGAGGATGCGGGTTTTTGTTTAGGTTATCCTTGGTTTTCCGGAGGGCAGAGGGACTCAACCCACGACACCATACCCGCTGGCCGTCCCCACCGATCGGCACTGCCTCGCAGGGTGGGCGCTCCTGCGACCCGTGATACAGGGCACTGCATCACCCATCGAACGGCGGGCATCACGCCCGCCCCTCCATGACGGCCTCTCCTACCGCTGAAGACCCTGAACTTCCCTTGCCTCAGCGTCCCCCGGTCCGTCTCATTGGGGTCGCATGAAGGCCGCCGTGTTCCGCGCCCAGGGATCCCTAGAGATCGATGACGTCGCCAAACCCACCCCTCGCGCCGGAGAGGCGCTGGTTCGGATCCAGGCTGCGGCGCTGAACCACCGGGACCTGTGGATCCGCGGTGGGCAGTATCCTGGACTCCACTTCCCGGTCATCCCGGGATCCGATGGTGCCGGCTACGTCGCCGAGGTGGGCCCTGGGGTGGAGGCCTCTTGGATCGACCGCGAGGTGGTCATCAACCCTTCGTTTGACTGGGGACATCATGAGTCGGCCCAGGAACCCCGGTTCACCATCCTCGGCATGCCGAGGGACGGCACCCTGGCGGAATACGTGGCCGTCCCCGTGTCCCAGCTCGCCCCGAAGCCGTCGCACCTGAACTGGCACGAGGCCGCCGCCCTGCCCCTGGCGGGTCTGACCGCCTACCGGGCCGTCTGTGTCCGGGCACGCCTCCAGGCCCACGAGAAGGTCCTGATCACCGGTGTCGGCGCCGGCACCGGACTCTTCGCCCTCCAATTCGCCGTGGCGATCGGCGCGGTCCCGTTCGTCACCTCCGGCAGCGTGGCGAAGCTCGATCGTGCCAAGCAGCTCGGGGCGCGTCACGGCGCCCTGTACAACGTCTCCAGCTGGGCCAAGGAATTCGGGGACCACTACGGACCCTTCGACGTGATCATCGACAGCGCCGGCGGCCCCGGGTTTGGTGACTTGATGGACATCGCGGCCCCGGGCGGTCGCATCGTCTTCTTCGGTGCCACCCGGGGGAATCCCCATGAGATTCCGATGCGCAAGATCTTCTGGAAGCAGCTCAGCCTGATGGGCACCACCATGGGCAGCCCGGCCGACTTCGCGGCGATGCTGGACCTGGTCAACAGCAAGGCCATCCACCCCACGGTCAGCCATACGTTCCCTCTCGACCAGGTCGGCGCCGCGTTCGATCTCCTCCAGTCCGGCACCCAGTTCGGCAAGGTCGTAGTGACGCTGTGAGCCGGCGGCCAAGCGCGGCTCATGGGTCGCAAACGTCCTGACAGGATCCTTCGGTCCTTGGCTTCCTGGCGCCCCGGTCGGCGGACGGGTCAGGTTCCGGTTGATCTGGAGACAGGGCATGGGAAGGGTTGGCGCTCGTGACACGCCCCGAGTCCCAGGCCAAAATCCTCCGCTGCTCTGCCAGATCGATCCTCTGGATGATCGCGTGGCTTGGCCTCGGGAGGGTGATGACTGCCGACGCCCAGTCCCCAGGCCCCGCCTTCAGCGCCATCACGAACACCCCCCGGGCAGACCTCCACCTGGCGGATTTCCGGCGCCTCGTCCTCGAGCGCAACGAGACGATCCAGATGCAGCTCCTGGAGTCGGAGGTGTCCCAGCGTCTGGCCAAGGCCGAGAAGGGCATCTTCGACCCCGTCGCGGTGGGCGGGATCGACTACATCGACAACCAGCGACCCAACACCCGTCTCGATGCCGCGCAGCTCGGACTGTTCGCGAGCCCGGTGTTCCTGGAGCAGAATACCCTCTACAACGCCGGCATCGAGAACCTCCTCGGCTCGGGCACCAAGGTCCGCACCGGCTACGCCCTGCGACAGCTCAACAACAATATCGGGGCGCCACAGGCCAGTCCGGACAGCCTCGTCGGCAACCAGTACTCCACCTTCCTCGGGGTGAACCTCAGCCAGCCCCTCCTCAAGAACTTCGGTCCGACCCCCACCCTAGCCCGAATCCGGATCGCCGCGATGGCGTCGCAGATCGCCTTCCAGCAATACCGACGCCAGACCCTCCTGGTCCTCGCCAGCGCCGAAGCGGCCTATTGGGACCTCTTCCTCGCCCAGGAACAGGTCCGGCTCGGAACGAAGTCGGTCGCGATCGCCGGGAAGATCCTCGCCGACAAGCAGGAGCGGGTAGCCGTGGGCAAGAGTCCCCAGATCGAGGTGCTCGAGGCGTGGGCAGGACTCGGGTTCCGGACTGCACGCCTCGACCAGTCCACACAGGGGGCCTTCGATTTCGCTAGCCGGCTCAGCGGGCTCTACTCCCAGGCACTCGACCCCAGCCAGCCCCTGCCCCGGGCGGCCGACACGCCGGACCTCGTCGAGGATCCCCGCACGCTCCTCGACAACTTCGAGGACGCCTTCCGCAAGAACCCCGACTACCTCATCAGCCAGCAGCGGGTCGAGCAGGAGGGCCTGCGGGTCGCCTACACCCGCAACCAACGCCTGCCCCAGCTCGACCTCAAGGGCAGCTTCGGCCTCAATGGTCTCTCGGGCGGACCCGGGGACTCGCTCACCCAATCGGCCACGGGCGAGTACCCGGCGTGGTCGGTCGGACTCGAGCTCCGTATGCCGCTCGGCAACACGAAGGAACGGAATGATCTCGCCGCGGCCCGTCTGGCCAAGATGAGGGCGATCACCGGGCTCAAGGAGTCCGAGACCCAGGTCTACAACGGCATCCAGGGCGCCCTCCGCAAGATCCAGCTCCACCGGGCGGGCATGACCAACGCGGCCTCGGTCATCGAATATCAGCGAACCCTCCTCGACGCCGAGATGGAGCGGCTCGACGTCGGGGGCATCGACGCCCGGACGCTGCTCGAGACGGAGGAGCGCCTGCACCAGGCCGAGGTGGCCCTCGTGGAGAACCGCGTGATGGAGCGCAAGGCCTGGATCGAGCTCGAGGTCGTCCGCGGCACGCTCCTCGAATCCCGCGACGCCGAGGTGGTGGCCGCGGAGACACGCCAACGGACCGAACGCCAGATCCTCAAGGGACTCCCCCCATCCCAGGCCACGGATACCAAGCTGCGGGAGAAGGCCCTCGAAACCCTCATCAACCCCGCCCCGTGATGCTCCCCGCCCGCACCCCCGCTTCCATGACCCAGAGCCCCCATTCCAGCCAACGCCCCACGGTGCTGATCCGGCTCCTCGCCCTGGTCCTGCTCCCAATCGCCAGCTTCACGCCCGCTGCCGAGACTACCCAGCCTGCCGGGATCCCCGGCATCACCGAACCCATCCAGGACCTCACCCTCGCCTTTCCCGTCGTCGGCGTCGTCGGCAGCCGGTCCGTAGAGGAAGGCGATGCCGTCGAGGCCGACCAGGTCCTGATCACCCTCGAGAACACGCTCGAAGACCTCGAGGTGCAGCGGCGGAAACTCCTTCGCGACCATGCCACGGCAGAGCTCCAGCGGCTCACCACCCTCGCCGAGCGCAAGGCCATCTCCGTCAGCCGCGAGGAACTCGAGAAGAAGCGCAACGAGGCCGAGATCGCCCGGGTGGAGCATGAGCTGGCCCTCGCGGTGGTGCGGCGCCGACAGCTGCGCTGCCCGATCGGGGGCCGGGTGGTCCAGGTGTTCAAGGACCTGGGCGAGCGCTGCGAGGACCAGCAACCCGTGCTGCGGGTCGTCGACACCCGCCGGATCGTGTTCGTCGGACATGTCGAGCCCCTGGCCGCCCAGGATCTCAAGGTTGGCCAGCCCGTCCGGCTTCATGTCGATGGCACCAATGCCTCGGCGGACCTGTCCGGGACACTCGTCTATCTGTCGCCCATCGTGGATGCCGCGAGCGGACTGCTCCGGATCAAGGCGGAGTTCGAGAACCCGTCGGGACACCTCCGCCCCGGCACGGCGGCCCGCCTGCAGGTGACCGGACCGCGTGGATGATGTCGCCCATGGATGCCACCCGAACCCCGGATCCGATCCTGGCCGAGCTGAGCGCCCTGAGGCGATTCGATGGCTCCCCGGCCGAGTTCTGGCCCCGCTACACCCAGGTCCTCGCCCGCCTCGCCGGTGCCCAGCGCCTCGTGCTGCTCCTCGCGTCCGACGAACCCGCGGCACGCCTGAGACGCCTGGCCGACTGGACCAGCGAGACCCCACTGGGATCCCTTTCCACGCCGTTCCAGAACGCCGTCCCGACTCTCGCCTCGGCCTGCGCCTCCGCCCCTTGTGCCGAGACGGTTCTCGGGGTCGGGGTGTCCCCGGACACCGCCCACCGCGCCGTTGCCGTCCGACTACCTCTTCCCGGATCGGCCGACCGCCTCGTCGCCGTGGGACTCCTGACCGAGTCCACGCCGTCCCGGGCGCAGGACACCGTCGACGCCCTGCGCTGGGCGTCCGACGTCCCCACCCTCTACCTCGCCCACCGCAACGGGTCCGGATCCGCAACGACCCGTTCCGGTACCGGGGAGGCGTCAAAGACCGTCCTCGACCTCGCCCTGCGGATCGATTCCCAGCAGGACTTCCGGGGCGCGGCCCTGACCCTCGTGAATGCTCTCGCCGAACGATTGGGGTGCGACCGTGTCAGCCTCGGCTGGCTCGAGGGTGGTGCCGTCCGGCTGAAGGCGATGAGCCGCACCGAGCGGTTTGATCCCCGGATGGCCGCGGTGATCGGGCTGGAGCAGGCGATGGAGGAATGTCTCGACCAGGACGACGAGATCCTCTGGCCGCCACCGTCGGGCAGCCGATCGGTCTCGCGGGTCCACGGTCGCCACGCCCGGAACCAGCACCTTGAACACCTGGCCTCGGTCCCGCTCCGGATCGACGGCCAACCGCTGGCGGTGCTGACCTGCGAACGATCGGGCGCTCCCCTGGAGGCTCCGGCGCTGCAGGGCCTGCGCGATGTTGCCGATGCCGTGGTCCGCCGTCTCTCGACGCTCCACCGGGCCTCTCCGTGGTGGGGAGCACGCCTGCTTCGGAACGGTCGTGAGTCCGCCGGCCGTCTGCTCGGGCCCGAACACACCGCGGCAAAGCTTCTCGCTCTTCTGGGCGCAGTCGGACTCGTCACCCTCCTCCTCCCCATCTTCCCCCATCGCATCGAGGGCACCTTCCGGATCCGCAGCGAGGAGGTCGCCGTCCTCACCGCGCCGTTCCAGGGCCACATCCGGACCGTGACGGGACGTCCCGGAGACGAAGTCACCCACGGGGCGGTGGTGCTGTCGCTGGACACCGATGCTCTGGTGCTCGAGGAGGCCGCGGCGGTGGCGGACCAGACCCGACACCTCCGGGAGGCCGACAAAGCGCGTGCGAACCGGAATCCCGCCGAGATGCGCATTGCCCAGGCCCAGGCCGAACAGGCCGCCGCACGGCTGGCCCTGGTCCGACACCGCCTCGCCCAGGCCAGCGTCCGATCCCCCTTCGACGCCGTCGTCGTGGAGGGCGACCTCACCGAGCGGCTCGGTGCCCCGGTGCAGCAGGGCGAGGCCCTGTTCCGGGTCGCGAGGCTTCGCCCCCTCTTCATCGAATGGGAGGTCCCCGAGGCCGATCTGCCCGACCTGCCCACCGCCCCCGTCGGCGAGATCGCCTTCGTGTCGCGTCCCCACGAGCGGTTCGGGTTCCGGGTGGAACAGGTCGAACCCGAGGCCCAGTCACGCGAGACCGGCAGTGTGTTTCGCGGACGCGGCATTCCCGAAGGGACCGTGCCCGGATGGTGGCGGCCGGGCATGACCGGCGTCTGCAAGCTCGACGCCGGACGGCGCACGCTGGGGTGGATCCTCACCCACCGCGCGATCGACGCCCTGCGCCTCTACCTCTGGTGGTGACCCGTGTCCGACACCTCCTCCACCTTCAGCGAGTCGTGGCACCGCATCGCCTCGGAGCATCCGGCCCTCCGACCCGACATCCGGATCCAGCGCCAGCGGCATCGAGGCGAGCTGGGCTACGTCCTGAGCCACCCCTACAGCCACCAGTTCTTCCGGATCGGACCCGAGGCGCATGAGGTTGTCGCGCGGCTCGATGGACGCCGCACCGTCGAAGAACTCTGGCAGGAATGCCTCGAGCGCCATCCGGAGACGGCACCAGGACAGGAAGCGGTGATCCAGCTGCTCGGGCAGCTCTACCGGGCGAACCTGCTGCAGTATCGGGGGGCCGCCGACACCGAGGAACTCCTCCGCAGGGGCGAGGCGTCCCGCCGCCAGATCCTACGTTCCCGCCTCGCCAACATCCTGTTCGCCCAGATTCCCCTCGTGGATCCCGACCGCTTTCTGGTCCGCACGCTCCCTGTCGTCGGTCCGCTGTTCAGCCGCTGGGGGGCGCTGCTGTGGGTCCTGGTGGTGGGCTGGGGGATGTTCACCGCGATCGGCCAGGCCGACGCGCTCCGTGACCAGGCCCAGGGACTGCTGGCCCCCGACAACCTCGTCCTGCTGTACGCGTCGATGATCGGGTTGAAGATCCTGCACGAACTCGGCCACGCCTACTGCTGCCGACGCTTCGGAGGGGAGGTCCATGCGATGGGTGTGATGCTGATGCTCTTCACGCCGATGCCCTACGTCGATGCGACCGCGGCCTGGGGATTCCGGGAACGCTGGAAGCGGGTGCTCGTCGGCGGGGCTGGAATGATCGTCGAGCTGGCCGTCGCCGCCGTCGCGGTCGCGGTGTGGTCCCGGACCGCCCCCGGTGTGGTCCACGCCATCGCCTACAACGTGATGTTCGTGGCCTCGGTCTCGACCCTCGTCTTCAACCTGAACCCACTGCTCCGGTTCGACGGCTACTACATCCTCTCCGATCTCCTCGGCATCCCCAACCTCGCCGCCCGGGCCCAGCTGCAGCTGCGGGTGATGGTGGAGCGGACCCTGTTCGGCGTCGTGGGCGAGACTGGCCCGGCCAAGACCCCCGGCGAGGCCTGGGCATTGGCCGCCTACGCCCTGGGCAGCGGCGTGTACCGGGTCGTGGTCTTTGGCGGACTGCTCCTGCTCCTGTCCGACCGATTCTTCTCGCTGGGCCTGGCCCTCGCCGCGATCGCTGCCGTCGTCTGGGCCCTCACCCCGCTGGTCCGGCTTGGACTGCATCTGGCCACCTCACCCCGACTGAACCGACGCAGACTCCGGGCCACCGGGGTCACCGCCCTCCTCGCAGGAGGCGTCCTCACCGTCCTCGCGATGGTTCCCCGACCCCACCATTTCCGGGCCCCGGGACTGGTCGAGAGCCAGCACTGGAGCGCCATGCACACCGGGATCGACGGCGAGCTGGTCCGCTGGTTGGCCCAGCCCGGAGAACGTGTCGGAGCCGGCCAGCCGATCGCTGAGCTCCGGAACACGGAGCTGGATCTCCGGGAACGGGCGGCCCGGGCGGAGCTGGAGGAGACCGAGGCGCGGATCCGACAGGCGCTCCAGGAGGCGATCCCAAACCTCAAGCCCCTCGAGTCGGTCCGGGACTCCATCCGGGCCCGGCTGGAGCAGCTGGAACGGGACCGTGCCCGGCTCGTGGTTCTCTCTCCCCACGAGGGCGTCTGGTCGCTCCCGAACCCCGAGGAGATCCGTGGCCGATGGCTCAGTCGGGGCAGCCCGCTGGGCACCGTGATTGACGACCGTGGGTTCCGCTTTCGGGCGGTCGTCCCCCAGGAGGAAGCCGACCGTCTGTTCGCCTCCCCATCGGGACACGCCGAGGTCCGTCTCCGAGGAGATTCCGGCCGGGTCCTCGGCATCCGAGACCTCCAGATCCTCCCGGCCGACCGTCAACAGCTTCCCTCCGCGGCGCTGGGCTGGCTGGGAGGCGGATCGGTGGCGGTGTCCACCTCGGACCCTGAGGGTCGGGCGGCCCTCGAACCCTTCTTCGAGGTCCGGGCCCCGCTCACCGCGCCCGAAGGACTGTCGTTGCGACAGGGTCGATCCGGCGTGATCCGGTTCGACCTGCCTGATGAACCTCTGCTGCGCCGCTGGATCCGGTCGCTGCGACAGCTCCTGCAACGCCGCCATCAGGTGTGAACACCCCGACGGATCTCCAGCGCCAGCGGTTCCGCAGGCCCCTCAGGCCGCTGCCCCGCGGACTCGACGCCTGGGCCGACGCGTGGATCGGCCGCCATCGCCGACGTCGCAAGATCGGTATGGAATTCCGGGTCGCAGCCGAGTCAGTCGACCGGTTCCACCTCCGATTCCGGACCCTGGAGGACGCCCAGCTCCGGGAACGGATCTCCGAACTCCGGGAGGCCGTGCGTCGTGGAGGCCATCCCGGTCGGAGCGCGCTGACGGAAGCCCTTGCCGCAATCCGCGAAAGTGCCCGACGTCGCCTCGGACTCCATCCGGTCCTGGAGCAGCTTCAAGGGGCCCTTGCCCTCAATGCCGGTTGTCTCATCGAGATGGCCACCGGCGAGGGGAAGACCCTGACGGCCGCGCTGACCGCCATCGTCTGGGCCTGGTCCGGACGCCCCTGTCATGTCGTCACCGTCAACGACTACCTCGTGGAACGCGATGCCAGGGACCTCGCGCCGCTGTACCGGGACTGCGGGCTCGAGGTGGCGTGGGTGACAGGACCGATGTCGTCCGAGGAACGCCGCCGCGCCTATGGCGCGGACATCACCTATGTCACCAGTAAGGAGGTCGCGGCGGACTTCCTCCGCGACACGTTGCGGGATTCCCGGGGACAAGCCCGGGGTCCCGCGGTGCTCCGGGGTCTCCATGCGGCGCTGGTGGACGAGGCCGACAGCGTTCTGATCGACGAGGCGGTGACACCACTGATCCTGTCGGCCCCAAAGGCTCACCCGGGACTGACCGCGACCGTGCTTCACGCCCGTGACCTGGCGTCGGAACTCGTCCGCGACGTGCATTACGGTGTCGATACCGCCCGTCGGGAGCTGCGCCTCACGGATGCGGGCGAGGAGGCGGTGGCGCGGATGGGCGGAGGCCTGTCGGGACTCTGGCGATCCCCCGAACGGCGTGGGGAATGGATCCGACAGGCGCTTGTCGCGCGGGAGTTCTACCAGCCCGGGCGGCAGTACGTGGTCCTCGACCGACAGATCGTGATCGTCGACGAGGCCACGGGACGTCCAATGCCGCAGCGGTCCTGGCGCCAGGGGTTGCACCAGGCGATCGAGGCCAAGGAGGGACTTGAGCTGACCCCGCCAACCGAGACGCTCGCCCGGATCAGCTTCCAGCGGTTCTTCCGCCTCTATGGCCGCCTCGCCGGCATGTCCGGGACGTGTCGCGAGACCGCGGCCGAGCTCTGGCACGTCTACCGGCTGCCCGTCCTCCCCATCCCCACCCATCGTCCGTCCCAACGTCGCCAGGGGGCCGACCGGGTATTCCCCCGTTCAAAGGACCGATGGGAGTCGGTGATCGACGAGATCCGATCCGTGCATGCCACGGGCCGACCGATTCTCGTCGGCACCCGGAGCGTCGCCGCGAGCGAGGAGGTGGCCGCCCGGCTTGAGGAGGCAGGACTGCCGTTCCAGCTGCTGAACGCCGTGCACCACCGGGAGGAGGCACGGGTGATCGCCCGGGCGGGCGAGCGCGACCGGATCACGATCGCCACGAACATGGCCGGACGCGGAACGGACATCCGACTGGGTCCCGACGTGGCCCTGCTCGGTGGACTCCATGTCATCGCGACCGAGCGCCATGGGTCTGGACGCGTCGATCGCCAGTTGTTCGGTCGAAGCGCCCGTCAGGGTGATCCGGGAAGCTCCGTGGCCTGGGCCAGCCTCGAGGATGAGCTGCTCCGACAGAACCTGCCGCATCCCCTGCTCGAGGCGCTGTCAGGCGCCCTGAGCCATCGGCTGCCACTGGCGGATTTCGCGGCGGTCTGGGCGATCCGGCTGGCCCAATGGCGGAGCGAACGCGAGGGACGTCGACGACGCGAGGCGGTGGTCCATGCGGACCAGTGGATCGAGGAGTCCCTGGCCTTCACCGAGGGAGATGGCAACGACTGAGCCAGCGTCAAACCGGGGCATCTCGGTTCCGCGTCCGGACGGAGCGACACCCCAGGTAAAACTCAGGGCGAATGGCCGTCCCAGGACCTCGACGGTGAGATCGAGGCGGGCCCCCATCTCAGCGAGGTGGATATCACCTTCCACACCGGAGAGGATCACCCAGGGATCCCCAAACAGATCTTCGAAGGGATTGCGGAGGTAGAGCCCGCCTTGGACCGTCATGGCGAAGGAAGTATCGGTGACCTCCATCGCGAGCGTTCCGGTCAGCTTCGCGATCTCGATCGAGAAGACGACCTGTGCCGAGCCCGCAAACCGGAAGGTGCCATCGGAACGGACCACTCCCTCGACGTTGACCGTGGCGATCTGGAAGAAGTCGAGCCCCGCCCCGAATTCGAGCGAGAACACCCCGTCGACCGAGACGAACCGCCCCTGCATGGCGCCGTTGATACCCAGCACCTTGAGGGTGCCAGACAGGTCGATCAGCGTGGTGCCCGCCGCCACACCCGCGTACTCGGCGACCCGTGAGGTATTGATGCGGATGTCGCCCAGGCCCGCCATTCGAATCCCCTCACCCAGCCGCAGATCGAGGTCCACGCTCGAGCGCATCGCGAAGATGCGGGTGCCATCGCCCTCCCTCCGGATCACGGCCTCCGCGGTGACGCGGTGCCGTCCCAGCGATTTGAGGTCGAGATCCATCACCAGCGACAGCGAGGCGGCATCCTGACTCACTGCGATCTGGGCAGAACCCACGAGGTCGACGAAGCCGACAACCGTCAGGGTGCCTCCAAACTCGATCCTCACCACCTTGGCCTCGATCGTTCCCGGGCGGGTCCCGGTCACACGGCCGTTCTCGTCCACCATCAGCAGCGGGATCTCACGGGCTGCCGAGGTGGTGTTGATCTCGATCTGGAAGGTCCCCTGAAGGCGGAATCCGGGGTTTTCGACGAGGCTTGCCGACGTCAGGACACCGAAGACACCCTCGCCGTACAGCCATTGGACCCGGCCCAGTACGGTCATCTCGCCGAGGGCCAGATCCGCACGCCCGTCAAGGCTCAGCGAGGCTGATTCGGACCCGATCTCGAGGGCAAACGAACCGGTGATCCGGAGGACGTCCGCGATCACGATGCGTCCGGAGCCGCCGAGGCTGAAGGAGCGGGCCCGGAGCGTCAGAACCTCGGGCGCGGAGGCCCCCGGGAGGTTCAGCTCGAGGGTCCGATCCTGGGCGGTCGAGTTGATCTGGATCGTCGTCTGACCCTCGACGACCAGCCCGACCTTCGCCGCGACGGGACCGAGTCCGACCCTCAGTCGGAGTCCGCCCCAGACTGCCGGGAAGCCTCCGCCAAACCATCCGTCGCCTCCAGCCGACCCGTCGAAGGCCACGGTGAAGCCGCCGGATGCCGCCCCCACGAAGCCCAGCCCAATCACCTCGGTGCTGCCGCCCACCGCGAGAGTCATCCGGGACACCCCGCCGTCGCCCGCCTTCAGGAATTCAAGGCTCATCTCACCGCGGACCCGGAGCAGCGGATCCGGCACCCCGTCGCCATCGAGGTCCGGAGCGAATCCCGCCGCGTTGAGGGCGACGAACCCGGTGAGGCGAATGAAGAACGTCGAGGCCTCGACCGCGACTGTGAAGCCGGACACGGAGGCCAGCCCAAGATTGCCGGCCGTGTCGGCCCAGCTGCCCGCCAGGAGCTGCACACCGACCTCACCCGGGCCAAAGGTGCCCGAGAAGGCGTACTCGATGTAGGACTGCCCATCGACCTCCACCCGCCGGCCGACCCCATCCAACACCACCCCTGACGACGCCGAGCCCGTCAGCACCACCTCGGGAGCCGCATCGAGAATCGTCGCCATGTCGAGTCCGGCGCCGAAGGGCGAGTCGAACCGGAACCGGAGGCGTCCGGCAGACTGGATCGCCGAGGCGGAGAGCGTTGTCGTCGGTCCGGGCTCCACCAGGACGGCCCGCAACCCCTCCACACGAAACTCCGCCAAGGTCGCGACGTTCTGGTGTCCCTGGTTGTCCTGGACCGAACCACCGAGGACCTCGAAGCGGAGCGGACCCTCGACGAAGCGGCCCTCGAAGCGGTAACGGAACACGTCGTTGCCCAGCGCCTCGACCCCGGACTGGAGGACGGTCACACCCGCGGCCGCAGCGCCACCGATCATCCACTCAGGATCGGGATCCAGGACTGTGGACGCCTGGAGAGCGCCCCCATGGGTCGGGGTGAACTGCACGTCGAGATAACCCTGGCGGTTCAGTGCATCCACCGGGAGATTGCCTCCGACGCTCCCCAACAGGGTCACCCGAACACCCTCGACGCGGATGGGGATGACGGTCTCGATGTTGGCATGGCCGGTCGAATCGCGGATGGCCCCGGCAGAGAGGACGATCTGGTGCTCGCCCACGGGAACCTGGACCCCTTCCGCCAACCTGAACCGGAACGTGCCACCCGGAAGCGGTTTGGCATCGGTGGAAAGAGTGAGACGGTTGCCGCCGACCGACATCCAGATCGAATCGCGTGCCGCAAGAAGCGCCTCGGTATCGATCGTTCCTCCGACGGTTGGGGTCAGGACGAGGTCGATCCACCGTTCCCGGTTGAGCACCGATACATCCATCCCGTCCCGGAGGATGGAGCCTGTCAGGGCCGCTCGGGCGCCATGGACCATGAATTCCCGGGTCAGACCCGTCGACGTCACGCTGTCGAGGTTCCGGAAGGCCCGGTCGGACACCACGACGCGATGGGCTCCTGCCCGGATCTGGAACCCCTCCGGGAGGCGGAAGGTGGCGACGCCCTCCCGGATCTCCACCGGGGCCCCGAGGGACACCTGCATGCCGTCCGGCCCGGTCAGGGTCACCCCATCGGGAACCCCGTTCCAGGCGAGCGACCCGAGGGTGGCGCCACCGACCGACACCAGCCGCAGACCGAGCGTCCGACCTCGGGACCACTGGACGATGTCGAGCGCACGCACGGGATCGGGTGTCGCCAATTCGACCTCGAGGGCCGGAGCCACACCCGCACCTCCTGGAGTCGGGGTGACGGTTTTTCCAAAGCTCACCTCCGCCCCGGAGGCATCGCGGAACCCGAATTCAACCCCTCCGCCGTATTCCAGCAACTGAAGCTGATCCGGGATCGTCACGAGGAACAGGAACCGTCCCTCACCCTTCGCGATGCGGGTCAGATCGCCATACAGACGACCCGCCACACTCACGCTGTCGGCGAGGAAGTTGAACGTCCCAATCGCAAGGAACTTTCCATCAGTGCTGATCCGGATTTCGAGGTCGGCGTTGAAGGCCGATGGGCTCAGGTAGTTGGTGAAGAGGCGTCCCGCCCCCGTGATCACCATTGGAGCGGAGAAGGCCGAGAAGAACCCACCGAGCGCGGGGTTGGCCCGGATCGCCCGGTATTGCGAGGCCACCTGTTCCTCGATCACGTCCGCCCACTGGTCGGCGCTGACGACCTGCCGGCCGCTGAGCGACGGATTACGGAGCTCCTCCGCAGTCGTGATGGATGGCAGCGTGCTGTAGAAGTCCACCCCCGCCGAGAAGCTCCCGATGGCCAGTCCGGTCGTCAGCGTCGGATCGATCGGGATGCCCACCGGGCTGTTGACGGAGACCAGGACGCCCAGGGGGCCCAGCTCGGAGATGGCGAATCGGATCGAGAAGCCGGCGAGTCCCGCCACCTCGAATCCGCCAACGACCCCGAGGTAGAGGATCCGGTCCGCCACCGGCGTGTTGGCCGGGGCGTTGGGCGCGATCCGTTGGCCGTCGCTCCCGAGACGCACCAGTCCGCCCACCAGTCCACCCTGGATTTTCCCACCAAAGGCCTCGGCCTCGATCGTCACGCCGATGCCGCCCAGCGCGATGATCGGGAAGCGCCCCTGCTGCAGGAGGCCGATGTCGACTTCGAGGCCATTGATGAACCCGCTGAAGGAGGCTCCGGGGAGTCCCTCGATCCGTTCCACCGAGGCCGAGAGGGTCAGGACGAAATCGAGCGGCGCCTCGTTGATCGAGCGCCATCGGATCCCGAGCGTCTCGATCCGCACGGGCATCCACGACGGCATGCCGAGGTCGCTGCCGGCACCCGGCACCACCGCGAGGCGGACCCCGAAATCCGTCCCCGCATGGAAGACGCCGCTGCCCAGGATGGCGAAGTTCTCCGCGCTGCCCGAGATCTGCAGCGCACCCGCATGCACGATCACCGTGGCGCTCCGGAACGCCAGCAGCGGCTGGTCCGGCCTGGCCCCGAGATCGAGCCGCATCCCGGAGGACTCGAAGGAGATCAGTCCTCCGAGGTCCGCACGGGTGTAGTCCGCCACCAGCTGGAATCCCACCAGCCCCCATCGAGCCGGTGCCAGGTCCTTCGCGGGATCCAGATCGACCTCCAGGCTGAACACGCCCCTGACCCCAAAGGAATCGGCATCCGCCGAATCGGTGATCGTCAGGCCGAGATCCTGGCTGCCACGCACCTCGGCGCCACCCACGTCGACCACGATGTCGACGTTGAGCCGGATCAGTCCCTCCGAGGTGAGGGAAAGGTCTAGGTTCTCAAACTTAAGCGACGGATTGCTGAGGGTCACTGGCCCGAGCTTCAGGCCCTGAGGGATCATCGCCTCGGGATTCAAAAGTTCGCCGGTCGCCGGATCGAAGGCCTCGTCATAGGAGGGGGGTTGGGGATCCACTGGGTCGGACGTTCCGGCTCCGTCATCGAGAAGCTCGAAGCCGATCACCTCGAAGCGGTCGAGGGACAAGCCCGAGCCTTCGGCGTAGGTGAACTGCCCATTGCCAGACACCTCGAGCCAGTTGCTCCCGTCCGTCTTCCGGACCACGACGCTGACCCCCGCGAAGGAGAGCGTCACATGGTCCGAACCCGTGCCACCAGCCTTCCCCCAGACCAGGCTGAAGGTGCCCTCGAGACTGACAATGTCGCTGATGTCGATCCTCCCTTCGGTGATCTGGACCTGTTGGACTCCACCCTCGTAATGCACCCCTCCGAGCGTCCGGCCCTGAGCATAGGTCTTGTAGATGAATTCCTTGGCCTGGATCCGGAAGATCTGCGGATCCCCGAACGCCACACTCGCATCGATCACCCGGGTCGTGGAGATGCCATCGGGCGATGTCGACATCGGCTCGTAGGTCCCCTCGAGGACCCAGGTGCCGATCCGGATCACGGCGTTCTCGACCTCGAACCGTGCGAAGGGCCCGGTCGAGGCCGTGGCGACCTCGTCCTCCGTGAACTGAATCACAAAGGGGGTCGCACCGATTGGGACACCGATGTCGATCGGTAGCGTCGTGGTGTTCCTTCGGACCCGGATACCCACTTCGGCGGAAGCCACATTCCCAGTGGCGCGACCCCGGATGCTGGCATCCAGGGCGTAGCCGAGGGGTGCGCCCGACTGCGAATCCGAGACAAAGACCAACCCGAGCCTGCCCTCGCTGACGGAATAGTCCTCGCTTCCAGCGTTGCCCGCGACGTTGTGGATCCCCACCACGAAGCCGGCGGTCTGGTGTGTCGGATCGACGAATCTGCTGAAGCTGGCCGAACCCGACAGGTGGACCACCTGGGCGATGGTGACCGACACCGACCCGGACACGGAGAAGTAGGGAACCTCCGCAGTGCCGAGCCCCACATTGAGGGGCACCGACACCGGACCGACCTCGAGGTTCTGGTCGATGGCCGCGC
>SYEM01000159.1 GCA_005801385.1 Verrucomicrobiales bacterium
AAGTCGAACCCGCTGAAGATCCGCGTGTACTGGTCCGGATGTCCGATTCCGGCCGCCAAGTACTGGCGGGTCATGGCGTCGGCCACCACGACGAAGTGGTCGGTCACGCGTCCTGCCAGGCGTTCGGCGAGGGTGAAGGCCAGGTTGGCGCCGGCCCCCTGGAACAGACCGAAGCTGGGTCCGTGGATCGTGTGAATGACGCAGGGGACCCCGGCCCGATGGGCGGCGAGTCGGCCGACGAAGCCCGCCTTGCCGCTGTGGGTGTGGACAATGTCGGGCCGGGTCGACCGGAACCGCCGGAGCAGCGTCCGATAGGCCCTGAAGTCCGCGAGAGGCCGCACCGGACGGATCAGGTCCGGGATCACCGTGAGACACCCGGGGTGGTTGTCGAAGACCGGCTCAAGGGTCCCCTCGGGACCGGTCGTGGGACCGGAGATGAGATCGACCCGGAGACCGGGATGGCATCGCAGACCCAGCACCGATGAGACGGTGTTCTCCTGGGCTCCGCCCACGATCAGGCGGGTGATGACGTGGGTGATGTCCATCAACGCCCGCCACCGCGCAGGACGCCGAGGCGCTGGGCCACCGTCGAGTACTCGGCGGTGTTGGTCGGAGCCAGCTGGAGATACTTCTCCAGGTGCTCGATCGCCGCGTTGGTGCTCTTGCGGCGCAGCGCGATCTCCGCCAGGCCGTACTGCAGGATCGGGAGATCCGGGAACTTCTCCTCGATCTCGAGGTACTGCCGCTTGGACTCGTCGAGCCGGTCCAGCTTCAGGAGGCAGACCGCCTTGTTCAGACGGGCCGCGGTGTTGTCGGGCTGGAGGACCAGCAGCTGGTCGAGCAGCTTCAGCGCGGGCTCCCACCGGGACCGGCTGATGTAGATGGCGGACAGTCGCACGGTGGCCGGGGGGTCGTCCGCACGGATCTTGCGCCACTGCTCCAGCAATGGGATCGCCTCGTCCAGCCGACCCTGTCGGATGAACAGTTCGGTCAACAGATCAAGCAGGGACGTGTCGTTGGCGAACTGGGTCCGCGCATTGGTCATGAGGGACTCGGCCCGCTTGAGGTCGCCCTGTGTGAGGGCGTAGTAGATCTCCAGCCGCTGCTGTCCGGCCGAGAACTCCCGGGTCGGATTCTTGGCCTCGGGCGACCGTGCGAGGGCGTCGAGCTCCTGTCGGACCCGCGGGTACCGCTCCGCCTGGAGGAAGGCCTCGATCTGGCCGAACCGGGCCGCCGTATCCTTTGGGTCGAGCTGACCCAGCCGCTGGAAGGTCTCCCAGGCCTGGCGCGGGAGGCGATCGACCGAGACAAGGAGACCGCCGCCGAAGTTCCTCAGGAAGACCGGTTCATCCACCGGCCCATCGGTGCCCAGCACCTCCTGCAGCACGGTGTCGGCGAGCGGCTTGTTGTCGTCAGCCCCGGGGGCGCGCCCGGCCCGCAGGGCCGCATTGACGTTGGCGTTCGCCTTGGCGGCTCGGTTGTCGGGATTGAGCCGCAGGGCCAGGTCGAAGAACCCGGTCGCGTCGGCCAGACGGTTCTGGCGTTGCAGCACGACCCCCACGCCATTGGCGTTGCGCGACCACAGCGAGGCCAGCTGCTTGCCGTCCTTGGTGCCGAGGGCGCGCGCGCGGACGAGGGCGTCGAACGAGGGGGCCATCGCGGTCCAGGACTTCACAAGACCATCGAGCTGCGCCGGATCGAGCGCCGCGGCCTCGAACGCCTCGGGTTGGGGGACGATGGCGTACACGGGACCATTGGGGACCGCCCTGAGCTGCTCGAAGAAGAATCCGAAGCTGGGATGGAGATAGGCCGCACGTCCCTGGGCCGCGAGCTGGGAGAGGACCCCGATCGAGGCCCCGGCGACGTTCTCCTGGACATCCTTCAGGGGCGCGAACTCGGGCAGGGCCTCCCGGTTGCTCCCGGCAAACCAGCGACGATACACCGGGTCCGATCCTCTGGAGGTGTCGAAGAACCCGTGGCGGGGGGCCTCCGGCAGCATCACCCATGCGGCCCGGGCCAGCTGGGTGAGGGTCGGATGGTCCGAGAAGACGGCCGTGGGCTTCGACGGCAGCGACTTCACGACATTCTGGAAGAGCTCGAGCGACTGCCGGCCATTGGCGGCCTGGATGGCGGGCCAGTTCCTGACAAGCAGGGCGATCGGCACCCCCACACTGGCCACCACCACGATCCCACCGGCCAGCCGCCCCAACAGGTTGAGCAGCGGATTCGGCTTCTCCCAGACCTTGGTCGGGGGCACGAAGCCCACCACGAGAAACCACCCGGCGAGATATCCGGCGGCCAGGGCGCCGGTGAAGGAGAAGGTCAGGAGCGGGAGCCCGCCCGAGGATTCATCCAGATACATCAAGCGGCGCGCGCTGAACGGGGTGTCGAAGGCAACGAACGGGATCGCCACCAGCCAGAGGACCTGCAGGAGGATGATGCCGCCGATCGTCATGTACCGCTCGACGGTCGAGGCCTTGGTTCCCTGCCATCGGACCCCCGCGAAGATCAGCGGCAGCACCAGCACGAGGCCAAGCAGCAACGGACGTCCTCGTGGGATCCCGAACAGGTAGGCCTTCTCCATCATCAGGTTCGCCCGGAGCGACCACCAGAACCCGAGACCGGAATGGTCCCCGAGGGACTGCCCGATGGGCACGACCAGATAGGCCACCAGTCCCAGCAGACCCCACAGGATCAGCCGCGTCAGGAACACCGCGTTGAAGAAGGACCAGCCACGCACCCCGATGATCGCGGAGAGGTAGAGGGGAAAGAATCCGATCATCGCCCAGTTGGCGGTCATGGACAGCCCCCAGATGAAGGCCCCGGCAAACAGCCATGATTCCCTGAGGTCCAGCCGGTATTCCAGGACGCAGAGGGCGCAGAAGGCGAAGAGGAGCAGGTCGAGCATCTCCCCGGTCTGGAGCGTTGCATTCTCCCAGAAGGTCAGCTGGAAGCCCAGGAGGCCCGAGGCGAACACCACCGGAAGCGCGGAGAACCATCCGTGGAGCATCGCGCCATCGGAGTGGCCCCGGACGCGCTGCTCACGGGTGCGATCGTGGGGCATCAGGGCCACACACCGGGCGAGGATGACGAGGGTCAACGCCGCAAACCCGGCCGAAAGGGCATTCAAGGCCTGCGGCAGGCTTCGGGCAGGCAGCAGCCCGAGAAGCTTTCCGATCAGGTAGAAGAACGGCTCGGAATCGGGGGCATCCGGCTCCCATCCCCGCATCTGACCCCCGAGCTGGATGTTGCTGGGCCCCACCCAGGGATGGGCGGTGAGGAGGTAGAGGACCAGGAATCCTGCTCCCAGGATCCAGGGCAGGATCCGCGCGTTGAAGGACCGCG
>SYEM01000160.1 GCA_005801385.1 Verrucomicrobiales bacterium
CAAGCCCGCCTGCGCGGCTGCGGACAGTTCTGGGGACAGCCGGGCCTGCCGCCTCTGCTTCGACTCTGCGTCGCGGTCAAAAACAAGGACGCGCACCTTCTCTGGAACTGACTTCCACCAACAACTTCGGGATGCACGGAATTGGCATGCCAATCTTGTTTCAAGAGGTGCCCGTCACTAGCCTCGCGGCGAAATGTCTCAAGGTTTGCATCTCTCGCAGCGGATGTCGCAGCAGATGGTGCTGTCCCCGCAGCTCCAGCAGTCCCTGGCGCTGCTACAGGCTCCGGTGCTCGAGCTGAAGGCGATGGTGGAGCAGGAGATGCAGCAGAATCCGATGCTCGAGGAGGCCCCCACCCTCGCGTCGGATGCCCCGGAGCACGAGGAGGAGGATTCCGCGGCCGTGATGGCCGACCCGGCCGAACCCCCGGCCGACACCCGGTTCGATCCGGCGACCGAGGCCCCGAGCGCCGAGCCGGTCGACCGGTTCGACCAGGATCTCCAGAAGGTCCTGCAGCTCGATCAGGAATGGCGCGACTTCTTCAGCAGCACCAGCACCCCGGCCCGGTCCAATCCCGACGAGGAGGAACGTCGACAGTTCGTCCTCGACTCCATCACCGAGCAGGGATCCCTGCAGGAGGAGCTGATGGACCAGGTCCGCTCGACCGACCTTGTCGAGTTCGAACGACAGGTGGCCGAACTGGTGGTCGGGAATGTCGACGACAACGGCTACCTCCGCTCCAGTGTCTCCGAGCTGTCGATGTCCACCGGCATCCCGGTTGCCGACCTCGAGGAGGCGGTGAAGCTCGTCCAGTCGTTCGAGCCGGCAGGCGTGGGGGCCATCGACCTCCGTCAATGCCTGATGCTCCAGCTGGAGCGGATCAGGCGCACCGGCACACCGGAATACCGGGTCCTGAGGGACCACATGGAGGCTCTCGGCAAGCGCAAGTTCCCGGAGATCGCCCGCCATCTTGGCATCACGGCCGCGGAGGCCCAAAAGCTCGCCGCCAACATCGCGAGGCTCGATCCTCGACCCGGACGCAAGTTCTCGACGGAGCCCGACCACTATGTCGTGCCCGAGGTCATCGTCGGCCACGGTGAGGATGGCGGCTGGGTCGCCAACGTGGTCAATGACCTGGTGCCGACGGTACGGATCAGTAACACCTACAAGGATCTCCTGTCCCAGGCTGAGACTTCCTCCGAGGTTCGCGAATACATCCGGGAGCGGATCAAGAGCGGCAAGTTCCTCATCAAGAGTATCCACCAACGGCAGTCCACGATCCTCAACATCGCGCGCGAGATCGTGAAGCGTCAGCAGGACTTCATGGAGAGCGGCGTTGCCCACCTCAGGCCCATGACGATGCTCCAGCTGGCCGAGACAGTCGGGGTCCACGAGACCACCGTCAGCCGCGCGGTCTCCGGCAAGTACATGAGCACGCCTCAGGGCGTGTTCGAGATGAAGTACTTCTTCACCTCGGGCCTTGCGACCGCCAGCGGGGAACAGGTCTCGAACAAGAGTGTCAAGACCGCCCTGGCCGAGCTGATCGCCAACGAGTCGAAGTCGGCACCGCTTTCCGACGAGGAGCTGGTGGCCCGTCTCAAGGCGCAGGGCACCATGATTGCGCGCCGCACCGTGGCCAAATACCGCGCGGAGCTGGGCGTGCTGCCCAGCCACCTGCGGAAGGTCTACTGACCTCCGTCCGAGGACGTCCCGTCAGCCCTCGACGAGGCGTTCCCGGGCCCTCCTGACGCGTGCGATCGCCTCCTCGACCGTGTCGGCCACCGCGGTCAGATGTCCCATCTTGCGACCCCGGCGCGGCTCGGCCTTGCCGTAGAGGTGGAGCCGGATCGAAGGATCCTCGAGCGCCGCAGTCCACCGGGGTGTCCCGCCGACGTCGAGCCACACGTCGCCCAGCAGGTTGGCCATCGCGGCGGGCCGGGGGAGTGTGACATCGCCCAGAGGCAGCCCGCAGACCGCCCGGACCTGCTGTTCGAACTGGCTGGTGGGACAGGCATCCAGGGTGAGGTGACCCGAGTTGTGGGTGCGGGGCGCCAGCTCGTTGACCAGGAGGCGGCCGTCCCGCGTCACGAACAGCTCAACCGTCAGCAGTCCCACGACCCCGAGGGCCTCGAGGATGCCCTGGGCCAGCACCTCGGCCTGCCAGGCGAGATCGGGTGGGATCCGGGCAGGCGACACCGTGATGTCGAGGATGTGCCGGCTGTGGGCGTTCTCGAAGACCGGGAAGGCGGCGAAACGGCCGTCGAGCGTCCGGGCGGCGACGACGCTGACCTCCATCCCGAAGTCCACCTGGGCCTCTAGGATGCCCTCGGTTCCCCCCAGTCCCGCATATGCCGTCGGCAGCTGCTCCCGGGTGGTGATGCGCTGCTGACCCTTGCCATCGTATCCAAAGCTCGCCGTCTTGAGAATGGCCGGCAGACCCAGATCCGTCGCCGCCTGCTCCAGATCCGCCAGGGATCCGATCCGGCGGAACTCCGTGACCGGGAAGCCGTGTCGCGCGAGGAACGTCTTCTCCCGGAGCCGGTTCTGGGTGGTGTGCAACACCTCGCCATCAGGCCGCACCAGCACCCGTTCCGCGCAGGCGCGGCTGGTGTCGCTGGGGACGTTCTCGAACTCGAACGTAACGACCTGCACCCCCTTGGCAAATGCGCGGACACGGTCGAGGTCGTCGTAGGGGGCGGTGACCTCGAGGTCGGCGATCTGCCCCGCGGGGGTGTCGGAATCCGGGGAGTACACGTGGATCCGATAGCCCATCTGGCGGGCCGACAGTGCGAACATCCGCCCGAGCTGTCCGCTCCCGAGGACACCCAGGGTGGATCCGGGAAGGATGGGGGAGGGCTTCATGTCGTCTGCGGGATCCGTCGCGACGGCCACCCCGGGAAGGAGGGGAGACGCGTTCTTGGACTCACTTGACCAGGACCACCTCGGCCTCCTCGGGGATCTCGGTCGAGGTCACCGACGCCGGTGCCGGGGTGTCTCCGGCGGTCTCCGCCGCGGCGGGCTGGGCCAGACGGCTCTGCTCGCGGTCGAACTTCACCGATACGATCCGGCTCACGCCCTGCTCCTGCATCGTGACGCCATACAGGACGCCGGCCATCGAGATGGTGCGCTTGTTGTGGGTGATCACGACAAATTGGCTCTGGTTGAGGAAGCGCTGTAGCACCCTTACGAACCGGTTGATGTTCGACTCGTCCAGCGGGGCGTCGAGCTCGTCGAGCACACAGAACGGCGAGGGCTTGACCTGGTAGATGGAGAACAACAGGGCGACGGCGGTCATGGTCTGCTCGCCACCTGACAGCAGCGTGATCGACTGGAGCTGTTTGCCCGGCGGACGGGCCATGATGTCGATGCCCGCCTCCAGCGGATCCTCCCCCTCGGCCAGCACGAGGTCGGCCTTACCGCCGCCGAACAGCTCGACGAACATCTGGCTGAAGTTCTCCCGGATCTTCTGGAAGGTCTCGAGGA
>SYEM01000161.1 GCA_005801385.1 Verrucomicrobiales bacterium
ATCCACGGAGGCCGATTCGTCCTTCTGCACGCCGCCCCCGAGTCCGACCGCATCCCCACCGACGCGGGCGTTGGGACCGAGGACCACGCGCCCGATCACCGACACCGCATCGCCGTCCACAACGGCACCGGGGCCGAGGACGATTCCGGAACCCACACCGACGACATCGCCATGGACGTGGCCATTGATGACGGCCTTGCCGCCGACCACGACGACATCGGATTCCACTTCGCCATCGATGAGTGCGGAGGAGTTGATGACGACCACCTCGGGGGCGGTCTGGTTGGTGCGGACGTGGACCCGTGATCCGACCTGGACGAATTCCGATGATGTCTCGAGACCACGACCAATCTGGATCCTGAACCCGGAATCGACCTCCAGCCGGTCGGGAGAGTCCTGCGGGTCATGGAATTCCCCGGATATTGAAGCGTCAGGTGACTCAGGAGCTTCCGGCGATTCCGGGGCTTCGGGTGGAGCCGGTGGCCGGGGTGGGACGATGTCCTGGGCAAACCCGACCGGCGAGGCGCCGAGGATGGCGACGACAAGGAACCACAGGAGGATGCGTTGGATCATGGGAAGTGGGGTGGAGGGTTCAGCGGTATCCGGAGGCGAGCCGCCAGCAGGTGGTTCCAAGTCCGAGTGTGGCAATCCATGCGACGGTCAGGAATGTCGCCCCGCCGAGCAGGATCCAGCCCCCAATGTGGCTCAGGACGGTCCAGAGGGCACCGAGGAGGTCCACGACCGCCGCGGTGACCGCCCCGAGGAATCCGGGAACGACGTGGACGGGTGCGGCGCCCGGGGTCCAGTCGATCCAGAACCACGCCCAGGCCATGGAGCCCAGCATCGCGACGGCCATCCCAGCGGTGGACACCCGGAGCCCGAGGGGCCACGAGCCCCAGGGTCGACGATGCCAGGGAAGGGTGCGATGCGCCTCGATCTCCCGCAGGATCCGCAACGCCAGCGTCGCAGGCGCCTGCCGCAGGGGGAGCTGCCGCAGGACCTGGTCGGCCCAGGCTTCGTTGGCGTCGTCCTTGGTGTGTCGTTCGTTCATGGAACGTTCTGGTTCAAAAACCCAGGTCGGCCCGGGTAGGTTGCAGTTTTTTGCGGAGAGCTTCTCGGGCCCGGAAGAGATCGGTCTTCACCTTTGAGAGGCTGACCCCCAGCTCCCGGGCGATCTCCGCGTAGTCCAGGTCCTCGAAGTGGTACAGCACGAGCGGGACCCGCTGGTGGTCGGGCAACCGGGCCAGGGCGGCCTCCACGATCTGCCGCTGCTCGGCCGACATCACTGTCGGGGTCTGGGTCTCCGCCGTGGGGATGTCCACCGACACGGGATCGCCGTCGGCTCCGGACAGGTCGGAGAACGCCGTCCAGCGGGCCCGATGGCGCTGCAGGTGGTTGAGACAGAGGTTGCGGGTGACGGTCTTCAGCCAGCCGCCGGCGGAGACACTCTCCGAGAGTGCCGGGAAGTGGGACCAGGCCTTCAGGAAGACCTCCTGGGACACGTCCGCCGCCTCCGCCTCGTTGCCGAGCAGGCGGAGGGCCGTGGTGAACACCATGTCCTGGTAGGCCCTCAGGAATGGTTCAAACTGGGCCGGATCCGTCATCGTACGCCCATCCGCGTCCGGACGGCATCGTGGCAGGAGTACACGACACAGGGCAGGGAAGTTTCAGCAATTCCGTAGATTCCCCTTCTCCACGTCGGGGCTTTTCCGGATCGTCCATCGCACGCCCCGGAGCGGCGCTGTCCACGTGAGTCCGGAACTGGAGACCCTGCTGCGCGAGACCTCGCGCTCGTTCCATCTGACCCTCCGGATCCTCCCCGCGCCGGTCCGGTCCCAGATCGGGCTCGCCTATCTTCTGGCCCGGGCGACCGACACCATTGCCGACACCGACCTGGTCCCGGTCACCCAACGCCTCGACGCCCTGGCCGCCCTAAAGGCCCGGATCCTGGGAACGCGGCGCGAGCCCCTGGACCTGTCCCCATTGCTGGCCCCTCCGCTGAAGCACCCGGGTTCGGGCTCACCCCGACGCGACCCGGAACAGATTCTGCTGCAACGACTTGAAACAGCGGTAGCCGTGCTCCATGACCTGGCCCCAAACGACCTGGAGGACGTGCGGCGGGTCCTCGACACGATCACTGAGGGACAGGCCCTTGATCTCCGCCGCTTCGGATCCGCCTCCGGAACCGCTCCCGAGGCTCTCGAGACTGAGGACGACCTCGACGACTACACCTACCGGGTGGCGGGGTGTGTGGGGGAGTTCTGGACCCGGATGACCCGGCGTCACTGCTTTCCTGGGGTGCCGCTCGACGACACCCGCTTGATCGAGGACGGGATCCGCTTTGGGAAGGGGCTCCAGCTGGTGAACATCCTGCGCGACCTGCCGAAGGATCTCAGGGCCGGCAGGTGCTATCTCCCGAGGTGGACGCTCGATCGGGTCGGTCTGACACCGGCGGACCTGTTGGATCCGGCGTCCGAAGGACGAATGCGTCCGCTCTACGAGGCGTGGCTGCAACGGGCGGAGGACCATCTGGAGGCCGGATGGCGATACACCTGCGCACTCCCGGGTGGACAGTGGCGTCTCCGACTGGCCTGTGCGTGGCCGGTACTGATCGGGGCCCAGACCGTGTCCAAGCTCCGGACCGGCCGGGTCCTGGATCCTTCGATCCGTCTGAAGGTGTCGAGGAAGGAGGTCCGATCGATCCTTCTGGGTTCGCTCTGGCGGCTGCCGTTCCGGGCGGCGTGGGAGGACCAGTTCGTGAGGCTCACGCGGAGGGGGGAGTAGGGGACTCACACGGTGACGCGGAGACGCGGTAGGGATGAGGTCCCGCTCGTCCCCATCTCGATCCTATGGACGCTACGCCTCTTCGAACACTGAAGGGATCCTCCAACGCTCCACAAAAACCCAGCCCGCCCCGCAGGTCCGCCCAAGCCTCGCGGGTCTAGAGCGGTTTAAACTAAACTGTAGCCGCAATGGGCAAACCAGTTCTTGGCGTCTTCGGGGGTGATCGCTGCGAGGGCTTGGGCAATGGCCTGGAGAAGGGCGTCGTGTGAACGGGCCTCTGCGGCTCGTAGGAACGCCTTCACCTTGCTCCACATCATCTCGATCGGGTTGAGATCGGGTGAGTAGGCCGGAAGGAAGCGGGTTTGTGCGCCGGCGGCCGTGATGAGTGCCAGGGTGGCCTCGCTCTTGTGGGCCCCGAGGTTGTCCAGCACCAC
>SYEM01000162.1 GCA_005801385.1 Verrucomicrobiales bacterium
GGTCCCTCGGGCTGCGGCAAGAGCAACAACCTGCGCTGTCTCAACCTGCTCGAGCAGCCGACCGCCGGGTCCATCCGGTTCGACGGCGAGGATATCCTGGACCGGAGGGTGGATGTTGCGCGGGTCCGGCAGCGGATGAACATGGTGTTCCAGTCGTTCAACCTGTTCGCCCACCTGACGGTTGCGGAGAACCTCACCCTGGGTCCGATCCGACTGAAGGGGATGGAGCCCAAGGCGGCCCGGGAGAAGGCGATCGGACTGCTGCGTCTGGTGGGTCTCGCGGAGAAGGCGGACAGCCATCCGGACGAGCTGTCTGGCGGCCAGAAACAGCGGGTGGCAATCGCGCGCTGTCTGGCGATGGAGCCGGAGGTGATCCTCTTCGATGAGCCCACCTCGGCGCTCGATCCCACGATGGTCCGGGAGGTCCTCTCGGTGATCCGTCGCCTCGCCAAGGAGGGGATGACGATGGTCATCGTCACCCGTGAGATGGACTTTGCACGGGACGTCTCGAGCCGGGTGCTCTTCTTCGACCAAGGGGTGATCCACGAGGAGGGGACGCCCGACCAGATCTTCGACCATCCGCAGCGGGACCGCACCCGTGCGTTCATCCATCGGATCCGCAGCCTGACCCGGCAGTTCGATTCCCCCGATTTCGACCTCTATGCGCTCAATGCCGAGGTGGAGGCCTTCTGCGAGAAGCAGATCCTGTCCCGGCCGGTCCGCGACAGCCTGCTGCTGCTGATCGAGGAGTCGCTGCATCTGTGCCGACCCTTCCTTGCGGCCGGAGGTCTTGAGATGACGCTCAGCCATTCGGAAGCGACCGACCGCACGGAGCTGGTCTGGACCGCTCCCGGGGCCCGGCTTGATCCGATGGTCGGCGAGGACTTCGAGGACGCCCTGGGCCTGAACCTGGTGCGGAATCTGTGCGCCTCGGTAGACCACGAGTGGGTGGACGGGGTCAACCGGCTGAAACTGGTGTTGAAGACGGGATCGGAATCGTAGTCCTCTGAATCGAAACTCCATGGACATCCAGACCCATACCTCCGGTGCCGCGACGGTCGTGGTCCTCACGGGCAAGCTCGACACTGTCACGGCCCCGGCCTTCGAGAAACGGATTCGCGATGTGATCGGGACTGGGGCGGTCCGGCTGGTGCTGGACCTGTCGGCGATCGACTACATCAGCAGCGCTGGGCTCCGGGGGCTCCTGGTGATGTCGAAGCTTCTGAAGGAGAAGCAGGGGAAGGCCTGTCTGGTGGGGGTGAAGGGGAACGTGCGTTCGGTGTTCGAGATGTCGGGCTTCCTGACCTTCTTCCGTGATGAGGAGACGGTGGAAGCTGCGATGGCGGCATTGGGCTGAGGCCGGAGTGGATGGGACGCCGCGGACGGCGTGCGCTGAGGATGGTGGCGGAGGAGACTCACACGGGGACGCGGAGACGCGGAGGGGGAAAGGGAAAAGACGCATTCTTTGGGAGACCTCAGGTTGGGAACGGTGGGAACGGTGGGTGATGCAGTGCCCTGCATCACTGGGTGCGGGAGAACCCACGCCGCGAGGTGTGGGATCCAGTGGAGGGGAAGCCGGTGGGCGTGAGGTCTGGGGTGTCGGGAATCTCCGGAGCACTGGGGTGCGGGTGAGTCCTGGGGAGGCTGGCCGCTGGGAAGCGGCCAGGTTTTGCAGACACTGCAAAACCCACCGGTGCAGTCCCGCGGTTGCGGGACTGCTCCAATCCCCGATTCCCGAGTCCACGCTGGAACCCTTCCACCGGTCTCTGCTTCACTTCCTGCATCCCGCATGAGTCCGAACGTCCAGAACGAACCGCGCCTCCGTGACATCACCGGGGACCAGTGGAAATCAGGCTGGGCCGCATGGCTGGGGTGGATGTTCGACGGGCTCGACATGCACCTGTACACCCTCGTGGCCACCCCGTTCGTGGCCGAGCTGATCCACCGCACTCCGTCGGATCCCGAAGTGGGTCGCCACGCCGCGCTGATCATGGCGGCCTTCCTGGTCGGCTGGGCACTGGGCGGCGCGTTCTTTGGTCGGCTGGGGGATCTCATGGGCCGAAGCCGGGCCCTCTGCCTGACCGTCCTGACCTACGCGGCGTTCACCGGGCTGTCGGCGGTGGCCTTCGAGTGGTGGCATCTGATGATCTTCCGGTTTCTCGCCGCGCTCGGCATCGGAGGCGAGTGGGCGGTCGGGGCGTCGCTCCTGTCGGAGACCTGGCCCCGACGCTGGCGTCCGTGGCTCGCCGCCATCCTGCAGTCGGGGGTCAACTGTGGGGTCCTGCTGGCCTGCCTGGCCGGCCTGCTCTTCGCCAATACCGCCCCGCGGTGGATCTTCCTTGTTGGGGTGCTGCCGGCCCTGCTGGTGCTCTGGATCCGCAAGTCCGTCCCGGAGCCACCGGAATGGCATGCGGCCCAGGCGGGGCGGACCACGCCGGTGCCGGGGATCCGGGATCTGTTCCGCGGCGAGGTCGCCCGCGTGACGTGGCCTGTCCTGGCCCTCTGCGCGCTGGCACTGACCGCACACTGGACGTTCATGTTCTGGCAGCAGGCCAATGTCCGACAGCTCCCCGAGGTCGCCGCTCTCAGCCCGGCCGAGCGCAACCACTACACCACCACGGCGCTGTTCCTGGTCATGATCGGCTCGATCCTTGGCAACTTCGTGGCCGGATGGCTGGCGTCGATCTGGGGATACTCCCGGACGATCACCGGACTCCTCCTCGCCTATGGGATCACGATCTTCTGGACCTATTGGGAACCGGTGGGGTGGTCGACGCTCCGCTGGGCGATCTTCCTGATCGGCATCTGGCAGGGGGTCTTCGCCCTATTCACGATGTGTCTGCCGCCGCTCTTTCCCGTCCTGCTGCGCACGACCGGTGCCGGATTCTGCTACAATTTCGGCCGCATCATCTCGGCCATGGGGGTCGTGGCGTTCGGGTATGCCACGACCGTTGGCGACACCCGGGTGAACCTCTTCTACTCCTCGTTCCTGTTCTTCCCGGCGGCACTTCTGGCGCTGTGGCTGCCGCGGGAACGTGGGCAGGACACCATGGACGGCGTTCGCTGAGGATGGCGGCGGAGGGGACTCACACGGGGACGCGGAGGCGCGGAGGGGAAAGAGAAAAGACGGATCCGTTGGGAGACCTCAGGCGGGCTGGTGGGTGATGCAGTGCCCTGCGTCACTGGGTGCGGGAGCACCCACGCTGCGCGGTGTGGGATCCTGCTGGAGGGAAGCCGGTGGTCGTGAGGTCTGGGGTGTCGGGAGGCTCCGGAGTCTTCGGGTGCAGGTGTGCCCTGGGGAGGCTGGCCGCTGGGAAGCGGCCAGGTTTTGCAGACACTGCAAAACCCACCAGGGGAAGGGATCGGGGCGCAGTCCCGGGCCGGTGGGTGATGCAGTGTCTGCATCACTGGGTGCGGGAGCACCCACGCCGCGAGGTGTGGGATCCTGCTGGGGGGAAGCCGGTGGTCGTGAGGTCTGGGGTGTCGGGAGGCTCCTGAGTCTTCGGGTGCGGGTGAGTCCTGGGGAGGCTGGCCGCTGGGAAGCGGCCAGGTTTTGCAGACACTGCAAAACCCACCGGTGCAGTCCCGTGGTTGTAGGACTGCGGGCAGAGGCATGCGGGCAGAGGCATGCGGGGACGTCTTGGGAGCCAACCCCAACGCTGGGCCAGGCGCGTCGTGGTGGGCCAAAGGGCTGGTCATCCGAGTCCATCGACATCACCCTTAGGCATCGCCATGAAAGACCTGAGGTTCACGACCGCTTTGATCCTGTTCGTGACGGGGGCCGCCCTCTTGGGAGCCGAGGCCCCGTTACCCGATGTCCAGCCGCTTGCGGCGCAGGTCCGACGGGTGATGGAAGCCCTGCAGGCAGCCGGGTCGCCACTGACGCCAGACCAGCGGTCCGCGGTCGACTCTGCGCTCGCGGAGACCGTTCCGGCCCTCGCCGTGGCCAAGCTCGACGCCATTCTGGCGCCCCGGACCCTGTTCCGCGTCTCCGTGAATCCCGAGATGCGGGTGAAGGTGGCGGTGGGCGAGGCCCAGCCGCGGCTGGTTGAGGGTGGCTGGACCGTCTTCCTGGTGCGCGTGGCCAACGAAGCCGGGACGACCTCTCCCCTCCGCTTGGCCAGTCCACAGTCCCGGCAGATGGCCAACAGTCCCGCCGCTGCCGAACGGGATCTCTGGCTGGATGCCGGCATGCTCGATGCCCCGCCGCTCCGGAAGGAGCTCAGTGGGCTGTCGCTCGAGTATCGGCTGATCCAGCTCTACTCGCGGGACGCCGGACAACGGGAGGCGAAGCTCACCTTCGACGTGGGGCAGGGGACACAGGACCTGGGGTTCCGCAGCGAGGCCGACGTCCTCTTCAACGCGGTGCCCGCCCGGGAGATCGCCCTCCGGATCCTGGACGAGGACGGCCAGCCCACCACGGCCAGCCTGCTGGTCACCGACGAGCACGGGCATGTCTTCCCGGCACAGTCCAAGCGCCTGGCACCGGATTTCTTCTTCCATCCCCAGATCTATCGGGCCGATGGCGAGACGCTCCGGCTTCCCGCGGGACGCTACCGGGTGCAGTTCGCCCGGGGTCCGGAGTCCGTGACCGAGACCCGGGTCGAGACGGTGGGCGACGGACCGTCGACCTGGCGATTCCAGGTGCGGCGCTGGATCGATCCGGCGAAGCAGGGCTGGATCTCGGGAGACCACCACATCCACGCCGCCGGCTGCGCCCACTACACGAAGCCGACCGAGGGGGTCCACGCGCCCGACATGATGCGCCACGTGCTGGGCGAGGATCTCAAGGTCGGAGCCAACCTCACCTGGGGACCGTGCTTCGATTACCAGAAGCAGTTCTTCCGTGGCACCGACGACCCGGTGTCCCGCTGGCCCTGGATCCTCCGGTACGACGTCGAGGTCAGCGGCTTCGGCTCGCATGAGTCCGGCCACCTCTGCCTGCTCCGCCTGAAGGAGCAGATGTATCCGGGCGGCACCTCGATGAGCCATTGGCCCAAGCTGGGTCTTAACACCCTGAAGTGGGCGAAGCGGCAGGGGGCGCTGGTGGGTCCGGCCCACAGCGGTTGGGGGCTCGACATGAATTCGACCGAGCTCCCGAACTATAAGGTCCCGCCGTACTCCGGCATCGGAGCCAACGAGTACATCGTGGACGTCACCCACGAGGTGCCGGGGCCTGATGGGAAGCTCGTTCCCGCCGTGGACTTCCTGTCGACCGTCGACACCCCGTACCCGTGGGAGCTGAACATCTGGTACCACACGCTGAATGTGGGGTTCCGGACCCGGATCAGCGGCGAAACGGATTTTCCCTGCATCTACAGCGAACGGGTCGGCCTCGGACGCAGCTATGTGAAGCTGCCGGAGCGCTGGACCTACGAGGACTGGTGCGAGGGGATCCGGGTGGGCCGCAACTATGTCAGCGACGGTCTGGGCCATCTTCCGGGATTCGCCGCGAGGTCCGGGAGTGCGACGGTCCGCATGGGCGAGGACAGCAGCGAGCTCCGCCTCGGCAAGGCTGGCGAGGTGACCTTCGAGGTCCAGGTCGCCGCCCGGCTCGACGAGCAGCCGCAGGGCGACATCCAGAAGCGGAGCTTCACCGAGCATCCCTACTGGCATCTGGAGCGCGCCCGGATCCCGGGCACCCGCACCGTCCCGGTCGAGCTGATCGCCAATGGGTTTCCCGTGGCCCGCCAGGAGATCCTGGCGGATGGCCGTTCGCAGGGGCTTCGCTTCACCGTCCCGGTGAAGCAGTCCGGCTGGTACGCCATCCGGATCCTCCCCAGCGCCCACACCAATCCCATCTTCGTTCTCGTCGACGGCAAGCCCATCCGATCCTCCCGACGGAGCGTCCAGTGGTGTCTCGATGGGGTCGACCGCTGCTGGTCGCAGAAGGAGCGTTTCATGAAGGGCGAGGAGCACGCCCAGGCGGTGGCGGCCTATGACCACGCGCGGAAGGTGTACCGCCAGCGTCTCGAGGAATGCCCCGCCGACTGATCCCCGGAATCTCCGGTGAATCCCCGACCGTCCCCATCGTCCGATCCGCGCTCGTGAGTCGTCCCAGAACCCAGCCCCTCCTGTCCCTGTTGCTCGTCGTCTCCGGCCTTGTTGCGGGGACGGGCTGTCGTCCGGACGCCACCCGGACCGGTGCGGCCCTCGAACCGCTCAAGGTGAAGGTGAGCCCGGTGGAGGCGCGGTCGTGGGAGAAGACCCTGACTGTGCTGGGGTCGCTTGAGGCGGTCGACCGCTCGATGCTGAGCACCAAGAACGCCGGGCGGCTCCGGAGCCTGCAGGTCGAGGTGGGCGACCGGGTGGTTGCGGGGCAGACCCTGGCCCAGATCGAGCCCAGGGACTTCGAGCTGCGGCTGCAGCAGGCCCGGGCGCAGCTGGCCCAGGCGCGGGCCCGGGTGGGGCTGGCCGTCGAGGGCACCAACGACGTCGTTGATGAGGCAGCAGTGCCGCTCGTGAAGGAGGCCCAGGCCCGGCTGGAGGAATCCGAGGCGGAGCTGGAACGGGTCCGCTCCCTGCACGAGCAGCGGATCAGCTCGCAGGCGGAGCTTGAGCGGGCCGAGGCCCAGCATCAGGTCATGCTCAACCGCCATGGCGACAGCCTCCAGGAGGCCCGCGAACGGAGAGCCCTCCTCGCCCAGCGTCGCGCGGAGCTCGACATCGCGCAGCAGCAGCTCACCGACACCGCGGTCCGGGCCCCCTTCGACGGCGTCGTCCAATCCCGCATCGCCAACGTCGGGGAATTCCTGCCGGCCGGAAGCCCGGTCCTGAGCGTGGTGCGGATGGATCCGCTCCGATTGCTCCTGGACGTTCCCGAACGGGCCTCGGCCGAGGTGTTGGTGGGACAGGAGGTCCGGGTGTTGGTCGAGGGACGTCCCCAGACCCATTCGGCGCGGGTGGCGCGGGTGAGTCCGGCCTTGGATTCCCGGACCCGCCTGCTCCGGGTCGAGGGGGAGCTGGCCAACCCGGGCGACCTCCGCCCCGGGTCGTTTGTCCGGGCCGAGATCGTCCTCGCCAACGGGGTCCGTGGGCTCGCGGTGCCGTCGGACGCCCTCGTGGCCTTTGCCGGAACCGAGAAGGCGTTCCTCGTGCAGACCAACCAGGCCGTGGAGCGTCGGGTGACCACCGGACGGCGATGCGACGGCTGGGTCGAGATCATGGGCGGGCTCCAGGAAGGGGATCGCGTGATCCGGAACCCGGGTGGGATCGCCACCGGGTCGCCCGTCGCCCCCGTGGCTGCCGCCCCCTCGGGGACAGGGTCCTGACCGGCTGACTGCCGGATCGACATCGAATTCCTTCTCCGCCGACTCCCTCCATGCGCTCCCTGGCTGAACTCAGCATCCGTCGGCCGGTGTTCGCCACGATGCTGATCCTCGCCTTCGTGGTGACCGGGATCGCCAGCTACGTCCGGCTCGGTGTGGACCGGCTCCCGTCGGTCGACCTGCCGACCGTCCGCATCAACACCGTCCTCCCGGGCGCCTCCCCCGCGGAGGTCGAGTCACAGGTCTCGCGTCCCATCGAGGAGGTCGTCAATACGGTCAACGGCATCAGCGAGCTGCGGTCGATCTCCGGTCCGGGCAACTCCATGGTGCTCGTCACCTTTGAACTGGACCGGGACATCGATTCTGCGGCGCAGGATGTCCGGGACCGCGTGGCGACGCTGGGTCGACGCCTTCCGCGCGAGGCGCTCCCGCCGGTGGTGTCGAAGTTCGACAATGACCAGGCGCCGATCCTCTCGATGACGCTGTCCGGGACCCGGTCGCTCCGGGATCTGACCGAGCTGGCCGACAAGGTGGTGAAGGTGCAGGTGGAGCGGGCCCCGGGGGTGGGCGGGGTGCAGATCGAGGGCGGCTCCGAGCGGGCGATCAATCTGTGGATCGATGCCGACCGCCTGGCGGCCTATGGACTCCCGGTCACGGCGGTCCGCGATGCCCTCGCGCTCCAGAATGTCGACATCCCGGGTGGGAATGTGACGGCGTCGCTGCGCGAGACCTCGCTCCGGACGCTGGGACGGTTCACGGAGCCGGGGCAGTTCGAGGATCTGGTGGTGGCGACCCGCGATGGCCGCCCGATCCGGCTGCGGGATCTCGGGCGCGCCGAGGATGGGGCCAAGGAGCAGCGGTCCATCACGCGGCTCAATGCCGAGCCGACGGTTGTCCTGGAGGTCCGACGCCAGTCCGGGGCGAACACCATCGCGGTGATCGAGGCCGTGAAGGCGCGGCTGCCCGCTTTGGTGGCCCAGCTCCCGGGGGATGTCCGTCTCCAGGTGGTGCGGGACCAGTCCCGGTACATCCACGAGGCCCTGAACGAGATCCATGTCCACCTCGTCCTGGGTAGCCTGCTCGCCTGCCTCATGGTCTGGCTGTTCCTGAGGGATTGGCGGTCGACCTGGATCGCCGCCGTGGCGATCCCGGCTTCGGTGGTCTCCACCTTCGGCATGATGTGGGCGCTCCATTTCACGCTGAACAGCGTCACGATGCTAGCGCTGGTGCTGATGGTTGGCATCGTGATCGACGATGCCATCGTGGTCCTCGAGAACATCTGCCGGTTCATCGAGGAGAAGGGCTGCTCCCCATGGGAGGCGGCCCGGGCGGCCACCGGGGAAATCGCCCTCGCGGTCATGGCCACGACCTTCAGCCTCGTCGTGATCTTTGTGCCGGTGTCCTTCATGTCGAGCGTGTCGGGCCGCTTCCTCTACCAGTTCGGCATGACGGCGGCCGTCGCGGTCCTGATCAGCCTCCTCGTGTCGTTCACCCTGACCCCGATGATGAGCGCCCGTCTCCTGCGTCGGTCAGCCGGCGGGTCCACCCATGCGGGGCGTGCCCCCGGGTTCTTCGGCTGGATCCAGGACCGCTACGTTGCCCTGCTACGGGTGTGTCTGCGTCACCGCGGATGGGTTGTGCTGCTGGCCTTGGGGGTGGTGGCCACCTCGGTCCCGCTCTACGGACTGGTGCGTCAGGAGTACATCCCGACGGATGTCGACGAGGGCGAGTTCGAGGTCACGGTGACGGCGCCCGAGGGGACGAGCCTGGCATCGATGGATGCGGCGATGCGGCAGATCGAGGCGGACCTGCTCCGGACGCCCGGCGTGGGACTCGTCCTGGCCACGACGGGGGGTGGCTTCATGGGGAACGTGAACACGGGACGGGCCTATGTGCAGCTGACGCCGTTCGACCAGCGGCGGTTCTCCTTTGGACGCCTGTTCCGGGAGACCCTGTTCCTGCGTCCGTGGAAGGCCTTCGAGGGCAACCGATCCCAGCGGGAGGTCATGCAGGAGATCCGCCAGCGGCTGCGTCGCTATGGCCTGCGGTCCAGCGTCGGCAACATCGCAGCGTTCAACTTCGGGGGCTCCCGATGGGAGATCGAGTTCTCGATCCTGGGCCCGGAGCTCGACCGGCTGGCCGCGTATGCGAACGACCTCCGGGAGCGTGCCCCGGAGATGGGGTTGCTGGATGCCGACACCACGCTCCGGCTCGACAAGCCCGAGTTGCAGGTGGAGATCGACCGCGATCGCGCGGCGGCGCTGGACGTGTCCACGGCCGACATCGCCGATGCGCTGCGGCTGATGGTGGGCGGCGATGAGCGGCTGTCGCGGTTCCGGGATCCCCGCATGAACGAGGACTACGATGTCACACTGCGGCTCGGCATGGCGGACCGTCAGGATGTCGACACGATCTCGCGGCTGTTCGTGCCGGATCGGACGGGGCGGTTGGTGCGTCTCGACAACGTGGTCCGGTTCAGTCCGTCGGCCACGGCCTCGCGGATCGACCGCCTCGACCGCCAGCGACAGGTGGGACTGCGCTCCGGGATCGCCCCGGGATTTGCCCTGGCGGACCGGCTGGAGGTGCTGCAGGAGGCATCGCGGCGGATGAACCTGCCGCCGGGGTATTCCACACGGATCTCGGGCCGCGGCCGGGAGCTGGACCGCACCTTCCGGGAGTTCCTGTGGGCGTTCGCCCTCTCGGTGGCGTTCATGTACATGATCCTCGCGGCGCAGTACGAGAGCCTCATCCACCCGGTCACCATCCTCCTGTCGCTGCCGCTCTCGGTGCCATTCGCACTCTTCTCGCTCTGGGTGACCGGCAACACGCTCAACCTCTTCTCGGCCCTCGGTCTCCTCGTGCTGTTCGGGGTTGTGAAGAAGAACGCCATCCTCCAGATCGACCACACCAACCAGCTCCGTGCGGCCGGTCGGGACCTCGCCACTTCGATCCTCGAGGCCAACCGCGATCGGCTGCGTCCGATCCTCATGACGACCCTGGCGTTGGTCGCGGGCATGGTCCCCATGGCGATCGGGTTCGGTCCCGGGGCGGACGAGCGTCGATCGATCGCCATTGTGGTGATCGGCGGGCAGTCCCTGGCGCTGCTGCTCACGCTCGTGGTCGCGCCGGTCGCCTACTCGTGGCTGGACGACCTGGGACGGGTCCTTTCCGGATCCCGCGTTGCCCGGGACCGGGTCGGCTGACAGCATCCGCCTGTGGAATCCGCATCATGCGTTGTCTTGTGACGGCTGGGCCGACCTGGGAGCCCGTGGATGGGGCCCGGCGGCTGACGAACCTCTCCACGGGCCGTCTTGGGGGGGAGCTCGCCAATGCGCTCGCCATGGCCGGACATGACGTCGTGCTGTTCCTGTCGGAGTCCGCCACGTGGCGCGCGCCGTTGGCGGCGATGACGGTCCGACCGTTCTCCACGACGGCGAGCCTTCTGCAGGCCCTGGAGGGCGAAGCCTCGGACGTCCCGCTGGCGGTGTTCCAGGTTGCCGCGGTCAGTGATTTCAGCGTGGGCAGCCGGGCGCGGCGGGTCGGTCCGGACACCTGGGTTCCCGAGACCGCTGGCAAGCCCTCCACCGCCGGGGGATCGCTCTGGCTCGAGCTCGTGCCGACGCCGAAGATTCTGCCTCGGCTCCGGGACTGGTTTCCGCGGGCGCATCTGGTGGGTTGGAAATATGAGGTGGATGGGGACCGGGAGACGGCGATCCAGCGGGGACGCGAACAGATCCGATCCGCGCGGACCGACGCCTGTGTCGTGAACGGTCCAGCCTGGGGCAGGGGATTCTGCCGATTGGATCGGGGGGGCGGACACATGGAGGTGGACTCCTCTGCCGCATTGATCCGGACCCTCCTCGCCGAACTCCCACGGCCGGCGACCGGTCAGTAGCGGAAGACGACGGATCCCGCTCCGATCGACTCGACGCGGAGCTGTCCCTCGCCCTCGATCCGGAAGAATCCCGAGGTGTTCCCGGGCTGGGGCATCTGGATCCGCCGGGCACCGGGGTCGATGGAGTAGGCGGCAACTTCACCGAAGGTGCCGGCCACCGAGTCCGCCTCCATCAGCCGGGGCGTCGGCGACTGCGGCGGCTCGGACATCCGGACATCGATCCAGAGGGCATAGGAGGAGACCCGCGACGCCATCCAGAAGGTTCCGGGCCGACGGTAGCGGTTTGGGTCGTAGTCCCAGACCCCGGGTTCGACCTCTTCCAGAAAGGGACGTCGATCAAACAGCGCAGCGTAGATCACCGGGCCGTCGACGGTTGCGCGAAAGGTGCTCTGGACGGCGCTGATGATTCCGGCAAGGGCCCAGCCGGTGGGGGTCTGAAGGAACACACCGCCTCCGGAGTCCCCGAGGCTGAACGTGGCCTCCTGGCTTCCGCCTTTTTCGTCGAACATGGCGACGATGTAGTTGCCCTCGGGCGATTCATTGCCGGTGACGACCGAATCGACCTGATTGGTGCCCCAGCGCAGTCGGCCATCGGCTGGGGTCCAGTTCCAGCCACAGACCTTGTTGTTCGCGACCACCGGGGTGCCGGGCGGACCCCCGCGGCCAAAGACCACCACCTCCTTGCGCACCTCGGCGGAGGAACGGTTCAGCGGCGCCCAGGTCGGGAATCGTCCCGCCACCCGCAGGAGCCGCAGATCGGACTTGGGAGGGTCCACCGCCTCGACCACAACGTAGACCATGCCGTTCCACTGGATCCGGCTGCCGGTCCAAAGCCCCAGGTGTGCGGCGGAGAGGACGTGGTTCGGGCCGACGAGGGTCCCACAGGAATTCGGACCGATCTGCCACTGCCAGCCGCTGTCGGCCAACCGTCCGGTCGGCGGGGTCGCCGGAGCCTCGCCGGTCCGGAGAATCACCCCATGGGCCCGATTCGGCAGGAGTGCACCGAACAGGAGCAACAGCGCCCCCAAGAATGGCGAACGGTCCATGTGGAAACCGTACGGAGATCCCGCGGTGGTTCAAGGCGCGGCAGGAACTGGCTGCTCCGGGAGGGGTGGGAAGCAGCGGACCCGACGCGGGTCGGCCTGCTTCCGAAGATTCGGGTTGGCTCACCGGGGCCCGGTTCCCACGATCTCCGCGTGAGCCAACCGCCGTTGGGATTGATCGCCGGATCCAAGTCATTGCCGCTTCTGTTCGCCCGGGAGGCGCGCAAGGACGGACGCCGCATCGTGGCCACCGCCGTCGAGGGTGAGACCAGTCCTGAGCTGGCCGGACTCGTCGATGAGATCGTCTGGCTCCGGGTGGGCCAGCTCGGGAAGATGATCTCGGCGTTCACCGACCGCGGGGTGAAGGAGTGTGTGATGCTCGGTCAGGTGGCGCCGAAGAACCTGTTCGACGTCCGGCCCGACTTCCGCGGCATGGGGGTCCTGTTCCGTCTGAAGGAACGCAACGCCCATACGATCTTCGGCGCCATCGCCGACGAGCTGGCCAAGGACGGCGTCACCCTCATCGAGCCGCTGCGCTGGCTCCGGCCCTGGATGCCGGGTCGAGGCTACGCCGTCGGCCCCCAGCCGACCGCCGCCCAGTGGGAGGACGTCGCCTTCGGCTGGCGCATCGCCAAGGAGATCTCCCGGCTCGAAATCGGCCAGAGCGTCGTGGTGAAGGAGGGCACCACGCTCGCGGTGGAGGGATTCGAGGGGACCGATCCCTGTCTGGAACGCGGTGGACGTCTTGCCGGGAAGAATGGCGGTGGCGTGGCGGTGAAGGTGGCCAAGCTCGGTCATGATCTCCGGTTCGACATTCCATGCGTGGGACCGCGGACCATCGAGGTCTGCGCGGCGAACGGCATCCGGATCCTCGCGGTGGAAGCCGACCGCACCCTGCTGCTGGACCAGCCCGACATGGAGGCGCTGGTGAGTTCCCGCGGCATCACCGTGGTGGCGGTGGATGGGACAGGAACCGGCTCCGGGGCGTCGAACTGACGCCGGACCGGGGCCCCGGTTCAGGCCTTCGCCGGGCCGGGCAGGGGATGGCGCCGGAGGCCGTGCTCGAGCCAGAGCGTCCAAACCCTCCAGCAGGCCTCCTGCACGATGTCGCCCGACATCTTCGAGGTTCCCTGGAACCGGTCGGTGAAGATGATCGGCACCTCCTCGATCCGCATCCCGCGGCGCCAGATCCGGTGCGTCAGCTCGATCTGGAAGCTGTAGCCGTTGGACCGGACCGTCCCCAGATCGATAGAGGCCAGGGCCCGTCTGCGGAAGCACTTGAACCCTCCGGTCGGATCGCTGATCGGCATTCCCGTGATCGCCTGCACGTAACGTGCCGCGAACTGGCTCAGCAGAAGCCGGTCGAGCGGCCAGTTGATCACCCGGATCCCATCCTTGTAGCGCGAGCCCAGGACCAGATCGGCTCCGGTCGACCGGGCCCGTTCCACCAGGCGCGGGACATCCGCTGGGTTGTGGGAGAAGTCGGCATCCATCTCGAGCAGGTACTCGTAGCCGCGCTCCAGCCCCCACGCGAACCCCGCCAGATAGGCCCGGCCGAGTCCGTCCTTCGACGTCCGGTGCAGCACGTGCAGCCGAGGATTGGCCCGCGCCAGCTCGTCCGCCACGGCCCCCGTGCCGTCGGGCGAGTTGTCGTCCACCACCAGGATCTCCGCCCCGCCGGGCTGCTCCAGGACACGACGCGTCAGCTCGGGCAGGTTCTCCCGCTCGTTGTACGTCGGCACGATGATCAGGGTGTCGGACCCCATGGCGGGGTGAACTTGTGGGGCCGGAACCGGCTCCACAAGGGTTTTGCAGACGACGAAGGCGTCGATCGGTCGACCCGATCCCGGACCGTCGAGTTGACATAAGATACCTCAGGAATATCACTTCGACATCAAGTGCGCCGCTCCGAAGTTGAACGATGTCGCGTCCATTCTCCATGACCACCACTCCTCAGCCCTCCCGTCCCAATCCCAGTCAGGAACAGATCGTCTCCGTCATTCCCGGTGCCCCCATGCTGGTGGGGGTCCTGCTGTTGGCGGCCTGGCTCGTGTTCCAGGTGGTCCAGGTCGCCCGCTTTGGCGGCGAGTGGGGCGGCGGGCTGAATGTGACGCTGATGATCACGGAACTGGCGGCGCTCATCCTGGCTGCGTCCGGGTTCTTCACCCTGCAGCCGAACGAAGCCCGGGTCCTGGTGCTGTTTGGGTCCTACAAGGGCACGGTCCGAGGGTCCGGGTTCCACTGGACCAATCCCTTCACCAGCAAGATCCCGGTGTCGCTGCGGTCGCGGAACCTGAATGGCGAGCGGCTCAAGGTGAACGACAAGCGGGGCAACCCGATCGAGATTGCCGCGGTCGTGGTCTGGCACATCGAGGAGACCGCCCAGGCGGCGTTCGACGTTCAGAACGTGGAGAGCTACGTCGCCATCCAGAGCGAGTCCGCCGTCCGCCACCTCGCCTCCTCCTATGCCTACGATCATGGTGAGGAGCACGAGGTGACCCTGCGCGGCGGGGGAGACGAAGTGTCGGCCGCGCTGCTGCAGGAGCTGTCGGACCGCCTCAGCCGGGCCGGTGTGGTGGTGGAGGAGGCCCGGATCTCCCACCTCGCCTACGCCCCCGAGATCGCCAGCGCCATGCTGCGGCGTCAGCAGGCCGAGGCCGTCATCGCGGCCCGGCAGAAGATCGTCCAGGGCGCGGTGTCGA
>SYEM01000014.1 GCA_005801385.1 Verrucomicrobiales bacterium
CCATCCAGCTCCTCAACTCCTCCACATCCCTCTCGGAGAGCCTTCGCCCTTGAATCACTTCCGTTGCGTCCATCCCCCTTTCTCCCAACCTCCACCCTGGTAGTCCAGCTCATTCACCAACAACTTCGGGATGCACCGCTCTCAGGACCGGATCGAATCCCCTTGGCCCTCCTGACGCTCCTGCCGTGAACTGAGCGCCGATGCACTGCGGCTCGATGGTTTTCCTCGGAATCCTGGGACTGATCCTGCCCGCCTGGACGGAAGGCCTCCCGGCATGGGATTTCCGTCGGGAAGATACCACCGCGGTCTTGGGACCACTTCATGCGGTCCAGATCCAGCAGGATGCGGAACGGGGTCTGGTTCTGAACCTCACCGGCGAGGATCCCTACTGCGGCAGTGGCCCCTTGGCCTTTCCGGAGGTTGGAGCGTTGTGGATGGAGATCGAGATTCGGTCCCAAACAGGCGGACTCGCGCAGCTGTTCTTCAATCCACCAGGATCCGGGTTCAGCGAGGATCATTCCGTCCGTTTCTCTGTCCCTAAGGACACCTGGACCACCCTGAAGGTTCCGATTCCATCCCTCGCTCCGAACCGCCAGCTGCGGTTCGACCCACCGGGATCGTCAGGCCGCTGTGAGATCCGCCGTCTTCGGTTCTTGCCGCGACCGACCCTCCAGCCGCCCAACTGGGAATCCCCTCGTGCTCCCCGGACGACCACCGCCTCCCCTCGGGTTCGCAGCGGGGCTCTGGAAGTGGTGTTGGGCGACGCGTGGGGCGAATTCGATGTCCGCATGGCGGGTCGGCCGTTCGCGATCGGGCACAACCGCTCAGGCATCGGCTATTTCAGCGGGGATGGACTCCGATGGTGGATCCCCGAAGGACGGGTCTCGGTCCGACGCGTGGGTCTGGTCCTGCAATGGGTCCTCCAGGCCAAGGACCCTGATGGCGCCCGATGGGAGTTCTCTCAGCGCTTTCGGTCCGATGGCTCGAAAGGGGCCATCCAGATCGAATCCGAGGTCGTCGTCTCGGAGCCACGGTCCGTCGCGTTCCTGCCGGTCATTGGTATCCATCCTGGTGTCGGATCCTTTGGTGGACACAAGACCCAGGCCCTTTTTGCCGGCGTCGAGTACCTGGAGAACGAGGACAGCAGTTCAGAACGGACCCTGCGTGGAGCCCAAGCCCGGCGGGTGGTGCCGGACTCCCTGAAGCTGACCATGCCGTTGATGGCCCTCGCGGCCGAGGGTCAGTGGCTCGGGATGCTGTGGCGTCCAGCAGAGGACCTGTCGGCCGTATTTGATTCACCCGACCGGCTGTTCAGGTCCGGGGGCAGTCTGATGGCTCTGGCCTTCCCGGGCTCCAATCCTTCGATCCGCGAGGATGGCGACGTCCTTCCCTACGGGGGTCAGCCATTGGAGCCACAAAAGCCTCATCGGTGGTACGTAACCCTGATAGGAGGTTCCGGAGACACCCTCGTGCCCGCGGTGCAGGAGGCAGTCTCACGCGTGGGAGTGCCGAAGCTGGGGGCTCCAGTTGAAGAAGCCGCCTCGCTGTGGAGATCCTTGGCTTTGGGTTGGCTGGATTCCAGCATCCGTGACGGAGACCGCTTCCGCCATGCCGTGGGTCCAGGTTTTGGTCTTCAACCGGCGTCCGATGCTGCCGTGCATCTCAGTTGGCTGGGACCGCAGCTCTCCGATCCGACACTTCGAACCCAGGCCAAGGACGTGTCAGACAAGGCCGCAGCCTTGGTTCCAAAGGGTTCGCTCGTCTCACACCAGATCGGGCACATCCGCCAACCGCTACCGGCTCTCGTCCTTGGCGAACTGGAACCCGAGCTCCGGTCCATCCGGGACGAAGGATGGAGTTGGGTGCGCCGGTTCGACTCCAACGGTGTCCTGAACTACTACCCTCCCACCGGTGGCATCGACTACGCCTCGACGCACGACTCCCGTGATGCGAACGGGATGACCGCTCAGGCGGTCGGGCGCATCCTGGAGTGCGGCTTCTTCAGCGGGGATCGGCCCCTGATCACAGAGGGAATCCGGCTGTTGGATGCAATGGCCCGATACAGGAACACCGTCCCGCGGGGAGCCCAGAGCTGGGAGATCCCATTGCATGCGCCCGACATCCTGGCGAGTGCCCATCTGGTGAAAGCCTACACCCTTGGCTATGAATGGAACGGGCGGGGGGATTTGCTCGAACAAGCCAAGTATTGGGCGTGGACGGGGGTTCCATTCGTCTATCTACAACCCGCCAGGTTGCCCGCATCCGCCATTGGTCCCTACGCCACCATTCCGGTACTCGGTGCAACCCAGTGGATTGCACCCAACTGGATCGGGCTTCCCGTCCAGTGGTGTGGACTCGTGTATGCCGATGCCATCCGACGTCTCGCTCGTTGTGATCCGACAGGACCTTGGATCCGGTTGTCCGACGGCATCGCTCATTGCGGTGTCCAACAGGTTCATCCAGCAACCGATGTCGGGCTTGGAGGACTCCTGCCCGACAACTTCAGCCTCCGCGAGCAAACCCGAAACCCAGTGCCGATCAATCCGGCTACACTGCTTCCAGTCGCAGCACCGGCCTATGGGTTGGGTCCGCTCTACGACTGGATCTGCGTCCGGGAACGCGGCTTTCTGATTCATGCGCCGGGCCCCATCCGTCGGGTCGTCGTCGAGAAACACGGAGTCCGTTTCCGGGCTGAGGGTTGGCCCGTGTCGCCCTGGCGTATATTGATCCACGGACTGCCACATCGGCCCAAGGTCTGGATCGGATCCAGACCCGTGGAGATCCAGGCACCGCATCGGTTTGACCCAGCCACTGGAACGCTGGTGCTCGAGCTGGATCATCCCGCGGACGTTCGATTCGTCGCCGAGTGACTCCGTCGCCTAGCGGGTCAGGGTGTGGGTGCCACGCGGAGGAACCGTCGATCGACGGAGGTCGGCGGCAGCGTGACGAAGGGCATCGGGTTCCCAAAGGTTCCAGTAATCCAATCATTCCAGGTCTTCAGGTCATAGGAACTCTGCACCGAAAACCGCACGGGCGAATTGCGCCAAAAGTTTTGTTACCGGCGGGGGTACTGGACTGGGTGGCTTAGAGGATTGATGTGCCAGAAGTCCAGTTACCCTGATCTGGATGGACACAACGATGAGCAAGGGAATGCGCAACGAGGTGCTTGTGAAG
>SYEM01000163.1 GCA_005801385.1 Verrucomicrobiales bacterium
ACGGCCTGGTCCACCGGAATGCGGTAGATCCCCTGCTCTGCCTTGACGACACCGTAGTTCGACAAGATGTCTGAATTCTGCGCCTTGAGCTCGGTCCAGATCTTGAGCCGCTCCTCGGCCCGGGCGGATCCGACCGGTGCCGGTTGGAAGAGGCGCTGCATGTAGACCACCAAGGCGCCGATGAGGCACATCGCGGCGATGCCACCCACCACATAGGCGAGCACCGTCTTCGGGGAATCGGAAGGGTTCTGGCTCATGGGTTTTCGTCCTTTCAGTCAGCCGCCGTGGGCGTGGCCGGAATCTCGTGATGCGTAACTGCCTCCTGAAGCCGGGGATGCCTCTGTGCCCACTTCGGGTACTTGAGGTAGTCGCTCCAGAAGCACTTCGCGAGGATTGCCGACAGACCCAGCCAGCAGAGGGGGTCGAAGAACGTCACGTGCAGGCCGTTCTTCCACAGCACCGGCATCACATTGAAGGTCATGTCGGTGTAGTGCATCAGCCACGCCCAGAAGATCATGGGACCCATCACCAGCAGGCTCATCTTGGTGTCGATGCGCAGCAGGGCGAGGAACGGGATGAAGAAGTGACCGAACAACAACAGCAGACCCACCTCCCACCAGGACCCTTTCTCGCGGTCCACATACCAGAACGTCTCCTCGGGGATGGCGGCATTCCAGATCAGGAAGTACTGGGAGAACGCGATGTAGGCGTAGAACACCGTGAACGCGAAGAACCAGGTGGCGAGGTCGTGGACCTGACGGGGAAAGACCACCGGCTTGAGTTCGCGGGTGCTCAGATAGCGGGACAATCCGTAGAGGGTCGCGAGGGTCAACCAGAGGCTGCCCGCAAAATAGTAGACCCCGTAGATGGTGCTGAAGAACTGCCACTGCAGGGACATCATCAGGAGAATGATGACCAAGGTCAGCGAGGGCCCGTAGAAGAAGATGCCCCATCCGGCGAGGAACCGTGCCTTCTGGGTCCAGATCGCGGCCCCATCCTTGTCCTGCGCCAAGGAGTACTTGCGGAAACTGAAGGCGATGTGATTCCAGACCAGGAAGACGAAGATCAGCAGGCCATTGAAGACAAACCGGTTCAGCAGGACCTTCTTGACGTCGAGGGAATGATCGCTGGCGGGATCGACGCTGAGCCAAGGCCAGATGGTGTCCTGGAGGAGAAGCAGCGGGATCAGAGCGACCGTCAGCGGACGGATGAGGCACGCAAGGTGTTCGGCGAGCCGGATGACCGGAACACTCCACCCGGCATCGAACAGGTGGTGGATGATGAGGAAGATTATTCCTCCGAGAGCGAAGCTCAGGCAGAACAGGAATGCCGTTAGGTAGCTATACCCCAGGGACTGGAGAAGGGTCGGTGACGAGGCATGGGAATCTGCTTGTCCGTGTGCGTCGCCATGTCCATGGGCAGCAGGAGCGGATCCATGGGCCGGATCGGCCGCGTGGGCATCATGACCCGCATCAGCGGCGAGGACCGGTGCGCTGGCGAAGACCAACAGTCCGGCGAGGGCGATCAGCGCGGTGGCCGAGCGGAACAGGTTTCGGAGGTTCATGGTCATCTCGCTACTTCTTGAGTTTCTCTAGAACCGGGGCGGGGACATCGGCCTCAAGCCCAAGTCGGCTCAGCTGGAGGGCCCGGAGGTAGGCGACGATCGCCCAGCGGTCCTCGATCGGGATCTGGGCCGCGTAGCCCATCATGGTGTTCTTGCCCAGGCTGATCGTGTTGAAGATCTCCCCATCCGCCATGCGGATGATCCGCTGCTCCATGAGGTTGGCCACCGTGGTCATCCCCAGCTTCTTGGTGATCCCATTGCCATCCCCCTGGGCCCCGTGGCAGGGCTGACAGTAGACCCCGTACCGGGACTGTCCGCGTCGGACGAAATCGAGCGTGGTAGGAAGCGGTCCAACGGCGACGAATTGCCCTGCTTCCTTGCCGGTGTTGACGGCGTTGTCAGCCCATGTGGCATTGTCGGTGAAACCGTCGCGCTGGGCGACCGTCCCAAGGACCTGTGGACGCGAACTCATGTCGTTCTGCCAGACATGGAACCCGGCCTTGGTCTGAGGCCGCAGCTTGAACTGCCAGTCCATGTCCGGGAACACATAGAGCGGACGGTTCCGGGTGTGGTCGCCGCGGAAACCAGCGATGGAAACCACCGAGATCGTGGCAAGGGCGATGAGTCCCAGCAGGATCTTGAACCTCGATCCGAAGAACGAGAGGAGGAACAGGAATACTTTTTCGAACAGGTCACCCATGGTCAGTCCTCCACAACTTCAATGGCCGTCGCACCGGTCTTCTCGAGGAGAGACCGGGTCGATTCAGCCGAGTACTTCGGGTCGATCGCCTCGATGTAGACGAAGAACTTGTCGTCGGTGACGCGGCGAAACCTCTCCACGTTGAACAACGGATTGTACAGCTTCGGTAGCCTGTTCAGGAACGCCATGCCGAAGAGGGTTCCGAAGGCTCCAAGGAGAATCGTCAGCTCGTAGCTCACCGGAAACGCGAACAGCGGCGTGAAGAGCGGCTTGCCGCCGACCACGATCGGGTAGTCGAACTTGTTCATGAACCAGATCATCAGCATGCCGGAGAAGAATCCGGTGATGCCGCCGGCGAAGGTGAAGTAACCCACCTTGGAGTTCTTGAGGCCCATTGCGGCGTCCATGCCGTGGATCGGGAACGGGGAGTAGACGTCCCACTGCCGGTAGCCCGCATCGCGCACCTCAAGGGCAGCATGCAGGAGATCGGCAGGTGTCTCGTACTGGGCGAGGAGCCCGACGGGTCGTGTCTGCGTGGCGCTCATGGTCGTTCCTCGTGGTTCAGTGGTGGTGTTCCTTCGCGCCACCCAGCGGGTGGTGGGGATCCGCCTGCGGCGTCACCGCCTTCACCTCGGAGATCGCGATCGCCGGGAGGTAGCGGATGAACAGCAGGAACAGCGTCATGAACAGCCCGAAGCTGCCCACGAAGGTGAAGACGTCGACCCAGGTCGGCGTGAAATAGCCCCAGCTCGACGGCAGGTAGTCGCGGTGGATCGAGGTGACGATGATGACGAACCGCTCAAACCACATGCCGACGTTGACGAAGCCGGCGATGATCCAGACGAGGACCACGTTGGTGCGGATGGTCTTGGACCAGAACAGGTGCGGACTGATCACGTTGCAGGTGATCATGCTCCAATAGGCCCACCAATAGGGTCCGAAGGCCCGATTCTTGAACGCGTAGAGCTCGTACGGACTACCGCCGTACCACGCGATGAAGAACTCCATCCCGTACGCGTAGCCCACCATCGAGCCCGTCGCGAGGATGACCTTGCACATCAGTTCGACGTGCTTGACCGTGATGATGTCCTCAAGATGGAACAGGGTCCGCATGGGGATCATCAGGGTCAGCACCATTCCGAAACCAGAGAAGATGGCTCCGGCCACGAAGTAGGGTGGGAAGATCGTAGTGTGCCAGCCCGGGACCTGGGAGACGGCGAAGTCGAAGGACACGATCGAGTGCACGGAGAGCACCAGTGGTGTGCTGAGGCCGGCCAGGATCAGGTAGGCCTTCTCGTAGTTCGACCAGTTCCGGTTGGACCCGGTCCAGCCCAGCGAGAAGAACCCATAAAGCAGACGCTTGATTTTGCAGGTGGCGCGATCCCGCAGTGTGGCCAGATCGGGCACGAGACCCGTGTACCAGAACAGGAGAGAGACAGTTCCGTAGGTGGAAACCGCGAAGACGTCCCACAGGAGCGGTGAACGGAATTGGGGCCAGATCGCCATGTTGTTGGGGATCGGAGGCAGCCACCAGAGAGCCATCCAGACACGTCCGGTATGGACTACCGGGAATATGCCGGCGCAGGCGACGGCGAACAGCGTCATGGCCTCGGCGGCGCGATTGATTGCCGTGCGCCACTTCTGGCGCAGCAGACAGAGCACCGCGGAAATGAGCGTCCCTGCGTGGCCGATGCCGATCCAGAACACGAAGTTGGTGATGTCCCAGGCCCAGGCGGCAGGCTGGTTCAGACCCCAGACACCGACGCCGGTGGCGATCAGGTAGGCCACAAGGCCGAACATCATCATCATCCCGCCGAAGCTGGCGATGAATGCAGGCCACCACCACACCGGCATGGGCTTCTCGCAGACACCGGCGATGCGCTCGGTGATCCAATTGAGGGGACGGTTATTGAGGACGAGCGGATAGCGCTCGAGCTCCCGCGGGGGCGCAGCGGCGACGATCTTCGGCGGCGCAGCGTGGGAATGGGCGCCACCCGTGTTCGACGACGGCGCAGACCCGGCAGACATTGCAGCGGCGTTGGCCATTAGATCTGTCCTCCCTTCCCGCCACCGAGGGCGGCGTGCCCGGCTCCGCCGGCCTTGCCATGGTCATCCCCATGGCCGTCGCCGTGTCCGCCTCCGTGACCGTGCTCCTCGAACGGATTCTCGTGCCGGATCCGTTCGTAGTCCTGGAGCGACCGCGGCGAGGCGTAGTAGTCTGGCATCGCCGGGTTCGGATTCCGGATGCGGGCCAGGTAGGTGACCCTCGGTTTGTTGTCGAGGAACCCGAGCACGGTGTAGTTGCGCGGATCGTTCTGGAGAGCGTTCACCGAGGCCTCCGGATCCAGCACGTTGCCGAAGGTGATCGCACCCGCCGGACAGGCCTCCTGGCACGCGGTCTTCACCATGTTGCCGGGGACCCGGACATTGCCGCTGTCGCGCGCCTGGACCTTGACGGCGATCTTGGCCTGCTCGATGCGCTGCACGCAGAATGTGCACTTCTCCATGACACCACGCATGCGGACCGAGACGTCGGGGTTCTTCACCAGCTTGACGATCTCCCACTCCTTCTCGGCGTAGCGATTCTTGCCAAGCGGTCCGTGATAGAGCGGACCGGTGAGGTCCATGAAGTGGTGGTCGTCCGCGTCGGCGTATGAATTGTCCCGCTTGTTGTAGTCGAAGAAGTTGAAGCGGCGGACCGTGTAAGGGCAGTTGTTCGAGCAGTACCGCGTGCCAATGCAGCGGTTGTAGGCCATAACATTGAGACCCTCGTTGTCGTGCACCGTCGCATTGACCGGGCAGACGCTCTCGCACGGTGCGTTCTCGCAGTGCTGGCAGAGCATCGGTTGCACGACCATCTGTGGATCGTCGGCAGCAACCTCGGACGTGGCGGGGATGTTGGGATCGTAGCTGTAGTAGCGGTCGATCCGCATCCAGTGCATCTCACGACCACGGGCGACCTGGCCCTTGCCAACGATCGGGATGTTGTTCTCGGCCTGACACGCCACCACACAGGCGGAGCAGCCCGTGCAGGTGCCGAGGTCCACCACCATCGCCCACTGGTTGATGTCCGACTTCGTCCAGGGGTTCGCCTTGTAGGGGCTCTGGTAGATATTCTTGATCGACCCGTCCGGATTCCTAGGCACGTAGCTGAGGTGCCCATCAAGGTCCATGTTCTTCGCGAAATCCGGCTTCTTCTTGTACTCGTCGAGGTTCGCTTCGCGGACCACTGGACGTCCCTCCATCAACCCGTGTTCCTGGGTGACGGCGACAAGGGCGCGCTTCGTGACCATCTCGACCTTGGCACCCGACAGGAGCGGTCCCCGGGACGTCAGTAGCGGGTAGGCATTGAAACCGCTTCCCTTGCCGACTCGCCCCACCGCAGTGCGTCCGTAGCCGAGGGCGAGTCCTACGACCCCGTCGGCCAACCCAGGCTGCACCCAGACCGGACCCTCGACGCTGACGCCATTGACGGACACCCGGAGGATGATCTGCCGGTACTGACCGTCATGGGCCTTCTGGTCCTGCGGAATCTGGGTGCCTTTCTCCAGCGGCAGACCGAGATCGCGGGCGGTCTTGGGCGACACCATGACGACATTTTCCCAAGTCACCTTGGTGATGGGATCCGGCATTTCCTGAAGCCAGCCGTTGTTGAGGCCACGACCGTCGTCGACCTTGGCGTCTCGGTGCAGGACGACCTCAAAACCCTCGGCCTTCGACGCCGGGGCAGCGATGGCGGCCGCAGCCGCGCCCGCGTTAAAGGAGGCAGACGCCAGTTTGTAAGCGCTATCGGCAAGAAACCCGTCGTGAAGGAACTTCTTCCACCCATCTTCGCCGTCCGCTCCAAGTTCCTTGAGGGTCTGCCGGGTCAGCTCGTAGGAGGAGGTCTGCTCCAGACCGGCCAACCGGGCCAGAAGCTCGAGATCGGTCAGGCCGCCGAAGAGGGGCTGCAGGAGCGGCTGGACCGGCAGGACCACACCATTCAGGGATCGGGCATCCCCCCACGATTCGAGGAAGTGCGAGGCAGCGATGTGCCACGTGGCGATCGCCGCGGTCTCGTCCTCGTAATAGCCCAGTCGGACCACGTTCTTCGCCTTCTTGGCCACGTCGGCGAACCTGAGATCCGCTGGGGCGTTGTAGGCTGGATTTCCGCCGAGGATCACCAGGGTATCGACGGATCCCGCGTTCAGCGCCGAGACCACATCGTGGATCGAGGCAGCATCGCCCGGAGCTGGGGCGGAGACGAGATCGAGGGTCTTGCCCGGTGCACCCAGCGCCTCGTTGAGGGCGGCGGCGATCAGGTGGACGGCCAGCGGCTGGCGATGCCCCGCGACCACGACGGCGGATCCGGCGTGAGCCGCGAGATCCTTCGCGCATTCCTCGGCCCACTTGGCAGAGGCAGGGCTCGACGCGGCAAGTCCACGCAGTTTGCTGGCTACCGGACCCTCTTTGAGGATCACCGAGGCGACCTGGGCCGCAACGGCGAGGACCTCGCTCGGCTTCACCCGGAGCCGGTGATCGGCCTGTCCACCGGTGGTGCTGAGAAGGGACTCGACCACGTAGAGCCGGTTCATGTCCTCACCCGGCTTGCGGTGCTTGGCGTATCCGGCCATGGCGCCCGCGGCACCCTGCTCGGCCCCGAAGAGATCGGAATCCAGGGACAGGATGCGCTTGGCGTTGCCAACCTTCACCACGGGGCGAATTCCGGCGCCGTAGGCTATCGTGGTCGCGGCACGGGCCACGGAGAGATCGATGGCTTCATATTCGGCCCAGACCGAATCGCCCAGCTTGTCCTTGAGCGCCTTCTGAAGGCGGTCCCGGCTCGGGGAGCTGCTGCGCTCGGCGAGGATGTACAGACCCTTGCCTCCGTTGGCAGCGAATTGCTTCGAGAGGGCCGACAGGGCATCCACCACCTTTGCCGGGGAGACATCGGTGCCGTTGTGGGTATGACGCGTTGCGCGATCCGGATCGTAGAGGTCCAGGATCGCAGCCTGGACGCAGGCGCAGGTGCCACTGCTGCCCGGAGCGAGCGGATTTGCCTCAAGCTTGATCGGGCGCCCATCCTGCCACTTGGCCAAGACCGGAGTGGCCGCATCCCGGTTGGGAACCGCGGTCGCGAAGAACTTGTAGCCACCATGCAGGTAGCCCTCGGGCTGCTTGCCGAAGGGGAGGAGCTCCTCCTCGGGGCGACGGCATCCGGTGGCCAGTCCACCCATTCCGGCCAGCAGGAAGCTGGCGGACATAATCTTCATCCAGTCGCGGCGCGACTCGCCGTCGGGGGCGATGCTGGCGCCGTCCGGGAACTCGCGTTCAATCCATTCGCGGACCTCCGGCTTGTCCTGCAGGTGGTCGAGGGAACGCCAATATTTCCGGCCCGTTTCGGGTTCCGGGCAAGGCGGGGGGATCGTCTTCATCAGCGGTGACAGACCGAGCAGCTTTCGCCGGGTTGAACCTTCCAATCATGGACCAGCTGTTTGCCGTCCACCTGACCCTTCCAATCGAGCTGGGTGATCTTGTCGAGAGGTCGGATGTTGTCCTCCGGCTTGCGGTGGCAATCGAGGCAGAAGGACATGGAAAGCGGCTTGGCGTGGTACACCTCATCCATCTCGTTGACCTGCCCGTGGCAGCTCACGCAGCTGATGCCGCGGTTCACATGGACCGAGTGGTTGAAGTAGACGTAATCAGGAACCTTGTGGATCTGGACCCAAGGGATCGGAGTTCCGGACTGGTAGGAATCCCGGACGGGCTGCAGCCGCGGATCATCCTTCAGGATGAGGCTATGGCAGTTCATGCAGGTGCTGGCCGCCGGGATGTTGGAGAACCACGACTTCTCCACCCCGTTGTGGCAATAGCGGCAATCAATGCCGAGCTGATCCGAATGCACCCGGTGCGAGAAGGGCACAGGCTGGATCGGCTGGTAGCCCACCCGGGTGTACTTCGGGGTGAAGTAATAGGTCACCCCTGCGGTCGCCAAGGTCCCTATCAGGCCGCCGCCCACAAGGAGCTTTGGCCCGAACTGGTTGGCCCATCTTGGAAAAATGGATGGCATCGGTCAGCGTTGAGCCGGTGTGACCCGGCGATTGATCGGATCCTGCTTTCTGCGTGGGGAACTCTGGACAACTCCGTACGAATAGGCAGGCCGCCCATTCCGTCGTCATCCAAAACCCCACAGCTCGGCGACACAGACACACCCTATACCCAAGGCAGACCCATTTAGGTCTGCCCAGGGCAACACGGGGGGAGGCCTTTACGCCAAGCCTCGTGAAAAAAATCACAAGCGACCTCGCCTGGGCAAGCGTTCATTGCAGAAGAGGGCGAGGAGTCGAACCGCTAATCCCGTTTTCAGGCCGGCTTCTGCAGCTCTGCGACGATCCGGTCGGCCGTCTCCGAGGGGGATTCCTCGGGACCGATCCCAACCCACCGGAGGTCCAGCTGTCCTCGAAACCAGGTCTTCTGGCGCTTGGCGAACTGACGGGTCCGGACCTTGACCTGGTCGACCGCCTCCTGCCGGCGGCAGCGTCCCTCGAGATGGTCGACCACCTGCCGATAGCCGATCGCCTGCATCGCAGTCCGATTCCCTCGGAGGCCGCGATCCAGGAGGGATCGGGTCTCCTCGATCAATCCGGCGGCGAACATGCAGTCGACCCGTCGGTCGATGCGCCGGATTTCATCGGCCCGGTCGCGCTCCAGCGCGAAACAGCGTCCCGCCATGGCGGGTGCCCGATCGCTCCATCGGGCACGCTGCTGGGAGAAGGGCCTTCCGGTGAGACGGATCACTTCCACCGCCCGGACCACCCGTCGCCGGTTCTGGACGTCAATCTCATCGAACGTCGTCAAGTCCCTGCGGGCCAATTCATCGAGCAGCACCGGCATCGGAAGAGATTCCAGTTCGGACCGGAGCACGGGGTCCGGGGCCGGCGCCTGGCCGAGGCCATTGAGCCAGGCGCTCAGATACATCCCGGTGCCGCCGCAGAGAATCACCGGACACCCGCGCCTCCGCGCGTCCTGGAGGACCTCGGTCGTGCGCGTCACAAATCGGGCGGCGTCGAAGGAGTCGGTGAGATCCACCACATCCACAAGATGGTGGGGGACCTGGGCCCGTTCGGCCGACGAGGGTTTGGCTGTGCCAATGTCGAGTCCGCGGTACACCTGCATGGAATCCACGGAGACGATCTCCGCACCCCACCGCCGGGCCAGTTCGAGCGCGACCGCAGATTTACCCGAGGCGGTGGCACCGGTCAGGATGACCGGTTCGGGTGCCGGCTTCCCAGAGATCCCACTCATCACCGATCCCCCAAAGCACGGACCCATCCGGCTATCCCCGGGGTCCTAGACGTTCTGATCCGGCCCTAGAGGCCACGGGAACGTCCGCCTGCCACGAGAGCAGCAGGATGAGTCCTACCCCGATGCAGATGGCAGTGTCGGCCACGTTGAAGGCCGGAAACCCCATCTCTCCGCCTTCCCGAGGCACCAGATAGAATCGGAGGAAATCGATCACGTGCTGCCGGGCTGGCAGGACCCGATCCGTGAGATTCCCAGCAATTCCCCCGAACAGCAGACCCAAGGCCACCTGTCCGACAGGACGATCGGCCTCGAAATGCCGACGGAAGATCCAGAGCGCGACCATGGCCACTGCAGAGATCATTGCCAGAACGTGGTTGTTGTGACGGAAGAGGCTCCATGCCGCGCCCGTGTTTCCCCAGTGGACGAACTTGAAGAACCCAGGGATCACATCGTGCTCCTGCTCGAGCCCGAGGAACCGGAGAACCAGGAGCTTAGTGACCTGGTCCAGAAGGTACACCGAGACAGCCAATGCTAGGATGCGCCGGGCGGAACGGACCGGGGATTCCCCCGGGCCCATGACAGTGGAGGCCATGTTTCAGGGACGAACGGCCTGGAACACGGTCGTGGCGATGGCATCCGCCCCACGTGCATCAGGGTGGATACCATCGGGAAACCACGACGGGTTGCCACTCAAGGCGTCGTGGAGATCTATCACGGGGATCTTCTCGCGGTCGCAGGCCGACTCGATGCCATCCATGACATCGTCGAGCGTCTGGGCGTTGATGCCCCAGGCATCCCGGTAGACCGGCGGGGGGAAACATGCCCAGATCTTGGGTCGGGGCTTCATCCCCTTCAACGACGCCAGCAGGTTCCGGTACTCGGCCTCGAAGGCCTCTTTACCCTTCCAGTTCTGGGGCTTGGTGTCGTTGGTGCCGAGGGCTAGGATGATCACCTCGGGGCGAAATTCCTGAAGCGCCTTGAATTCATCGGTGGATCGATAGGACAAGTCGCCGGTCGAGCTCGCAGTGGCGCCATTGCGGCCCAGGTTGTGCACATCGAACCGGGGGCCAAGGAGCGCGTTGAGTCGAGCGGGATAGCACTTCTTTTCGCGGTCCTCAACACCAGCCCCATAGGTGATGCTGTCCCCGGCACAGGCAATGCGAATGATCGGGTCGCCCGACTCGCCCCGTCCGAAATCCTCCACCCGGATGTGGGGGGTACGCTTGGACTTGCTCCGACAGCCGGCCGCCAGGGCCAGACCCAGCAGGGATCCCAACATCAGTCTTCGATTCATGCGATCAGGTCCTCCGACTCTCTCCGTGGTGCGGCAGGGTTCAAGCAGGTTTCCTAACCGGGGATCGGCCTGCCGGCCGAGGTGGCTCTATTGGGCGGCGTAGTGGGCGTCAACACGGGCCATGACATCCCGGTAGGCGATGTCCTGCTCGTAGATCATCTTGAACTGATCGATCGCCTCCTCCTTGCGGCCCATCTTCTCGAGCACGGCCCCAAGCTGGTACCTCAGCTCCTTGGCCTCGTCGTCGAACGTAGGCTTCTCCTTGAGGGCCTCCTGGAGCTTCCGGGCCGCGAGATCGTTCATACCACGCCTGGCAAAAGCCTGTGCGAGGAGGTTCATGGAGGCGATGCGCCGGTTCGGATTGTTCTGGGACTTCTGGAGTTCGGCAATCGCCTCCCCGATGCGTCCCGCTGCCAGATGCAGGGCCCCCAGCTCATACCGGATCTGCAGGTCGGTCGGGTTGGCATCGGCTCGACGCTTTGCATCCACCAGGATCCAGTCATCTCTCTGCTGACGCAGCGCCGCCACCTCGGCGTCGAATCCGGGAGATGCCGGGTCGATCGACTGGATCTGATCCTCAAACTCCGCAAGGCGGACGTCCCTAAGCGCCTCCAGCACCATCGGGTCCTGCACTCCGGCCTTGGCGAGGTAGAGCTCGAGGGTGCGGGTGGCATCACCGAACCGTTTCTGTTTGACGTAGAGGTCGGCCAGATCCCGCAGGAGACGCAGGTTGTCGGGCTCCCGCGCAACGCGAGCCTCCAGTTCGGTGCCGAGGGTTGCGGCCACTCCCTCATCCTTGACCAGCCGGTTCTCCTGCTCGATCTGACGCGCCTCATCCTGGTCTTTGAGGATGTCCCGGAAACTCCCACCCCCACCCTCGAGCTGGACATAGCCGCCCTCGTGGAGGGTTCGGTCGGCGAGGGCGTTCTTCAATCGCTGGTTGATCTCAGGATCGTTGGGCTGGGTTTTGAGAAGATCCCGCAAGATCCTCTCGGCCCGGGCACGGTTGCCGACGACGCATAGCGCCTCGGCCAGTTCGAGGGCGACCTGCCGGCTCGTTGGCTGGTTCTTCAGAGCCACCTCAAGGGACAGCACTGCTGTCTTTGGGTAGCCACACTGGGTCGCCGCCTTCGCCAGGAGCTCGTGGGCTAGGACATTGCCCGGATCGTCATTCAGAATCTCCTCGGCGATCACCAGGGCATCATGGGGATTCGTCCTCAGGGCGACCTGGCCCCGGGTCAGGCTGCTGGCGGATCCGACAAACTTCCTGAAAAGGCTCCTCTTCCCGGCGGACCGCTTGTGCTGGGCCGCGCGCAGCGCCTCGCGGGCCTGGTAGAATCCGGGTTCCAGACGGAGCACCTGCATCAACAGGGTGACGGCATAGTCCAGATTGTTCTTCTCCACTGCGACGACGCCCTTGTCGAAGAGCTCGCGCGTGGAGAACGGGATCTGGTCAATCAACTTCTCGGACATGCCCCACCGTAGGAACGGACTCCCGGGTTGCCAACCCCGCGGTTCCCCGAGCGTGACCGAAGGCGTCGCCAAGCCGGCAAAGGTTCACACTTTCCGAGGCCCAATTTTCCCCGATCCTGCCCCCATGCTCCGACCGCCGCTCTGGATGGTGCTCCTGATCCCCTGGCTGTGTCCGGGACCCGCCACCGGAGTCGAGTCGGCGTCCACCCGGGTCTTCGAAGGTCTGGCCAATGCCTCCGCGGCCATTCCTGTCGACGGACAGCGCTTCATCGCGGGATGTGACGAGGACAACGTGCTGAAACTCTACGAAGTCGGCCACCGGCTGCCCGTGTCCCAGTTTGAGACCTCGCCTTGGCTGGGCCTGCAGACCCTGAACGGGGAGGCGGACTTCGAGGGGGCTGCGCGGATCGGCGACGTGGCCTTCTGGATTGGCTCCCACGGCCGCAACAGTTCCGGCGACCGACGTCCTGATCGGCAGCGCCTCGTCGCCTTCCGGGTCGTATCCAAGGAGGGAAGGGCATTCCTCGAGCCCGTGGGCCAGCCCGTGCGGAGCCTGATTGAGGATCTCCTGTCCGAACCCCGTCTCGCGCCATTGGAACTCCGCGCTGCGGTTGCCCGGGTCCCAGACCAAGGCGGCCTCAATATCGAAGGCCTGGCCGAGGGAAAGGACCACTCATTGGTGCTGGGCCTTCGCGGTCCGCTCCACCAGGGGAAGGCCGTGCTGATCCCGCTGCTGAATCCGTTCGAACGGGTCGAGGGCAGGCCCGCCCGTTTCGGGGAACCGATCTTTCTCGATCTCGCCGGACGAGGCATCCGGGACCTCGCCCGCGTAGACACCGAGCTCGACCTCCTCGCCGGAAGCCCAGATGGGGGTGGCAAGACGCAGCTCTACCGCTGGACTGGAGGGGACAGGCCACCGACGCGGGTCGAGACTCCCAAACTGAAGGGCCTCAACCCCGAGGCCCTGGTGCTCCTCGGTTCGGGACCGGACCGCCGGCTTCTCGTCCTGAGCGACGACGGGAACCGGGTCGGGAACCGGGACCCGGATCCGGCACACAGGACCTTCCGCGCCGTGGAAGTGCCGATCCCGGACCCCCGGTGATCAGAGGATATTCGCCGCCAGCTCCGCGAGCTCGCTGCGTTCTCCGCGGGAGAGCTCGACATGGGCCGAGATGGCCTGGTCCCGGAACCGGTTCACCACGTAGGTGAACCCGTTGCTCGAGGCGTCCACATACGGGTTGTCGATCTGGTAGGGGTCACCGGTCAGGATGATCTTCGTGCCGTGACCGACCCGGGTGAGGATCGTCTTGGCCTCGAGCGGGGTCAGGTTCTGTGCTTCGTCGACGATGACAAACTGGTTGGCGATGCTGCGGCCCCGGATATAGCTCAGCGCCTCGACCACGATCGTACCGCTGCGGAGCAAGTCACCAGCCTTCCGGTTCTCGTGGCCCATATTGAGATCCCCAAGAAGCTCAAGGGCGTCGTGGATCGGCTGCATCCATGGCGAGAGCTTTTCCTCGAGAGTTCCCGGCAGGAAGCCCAGCTCCTTGCCCATTGAGATGGTCGGACGGGCCACGACAAGACGACGGAACTCGCGGTCCTGGACCGTGCGTCTGAGTCCCGCAGCCAATGCCAGCAGGGTCTTGCCGGTGCCAGCCTTGCCCATCAGGGACACCAGGCGGATCCGCTCGTCCAGCAGCGCATCGAGCGCGAAGTGCTGCTCGCGGTTCCGGGGGCGGATCCCCCAGACATTCTGAGCCTCGTGGAGCGCCACCAGACGCCTCCCACCGACGTCAACCCTCGCGAGAACCGTGCGCTTGGCATCCCCCTCGGCAATCAGCGTGCAGAACTCGTTCGGGGATCGGACGGGGCCGGGCGGCAGCGGCAGTTCCCCTTTGGCCCGGAATTCCGCGAGACCCGCCCCTGGAAGAACCAGCTCGAACATACCAGTGTAAAGATCCCGGAGGTTCACCCGGTCGGTCTCGTAGTCCTCAGCAGGCAATCCCAGCGCATCGGCCTTGAGGCGGAGATTGATGTCCTTGGTGACCAGCACCGTCGGCACCTTCGGATCCTTCCGATGGACCGCGAGGGCGAGTCGGAGGATGCGATTGTCGACCGAGTTGGGAAGCACGGATCGGTCCCCTTCCCCGTCTGTCGGCACGCCGGCCGGTGCCTCGCCATTGAACATGATCCTTAGCTGCCCTCCGTGGTCAAGCGGCACACCGTCGCTCAGCGATCCCCGGGTCCTCAGCTGGTCCAGCATCCGACTCACCTTTCGGGCGTTCTGACCGCGCTCGGTCGTCTCCCGCTTGAATTTGTCGATCTCCTCGATGACCTCGATCGGAAGCAGCACCCGGTTGTCCTGGAAATTCAGGAGGGCATCCGGATCGTGGATGAGGACATTGGTGTCGAGGATGTAGTTCTTGGACGTTCTAGAGTCGGAAGGTCCTTCCCGTTTGTTGGTACGCCTTCTCAGCCTTGGGGATCCTGCAGGAACGGCAATGCCTCCGTCTGCATTCGGACTGCCAAAATCGCCATCGATCACGAGTCATGAGACCTCGCACAGGGATTGAACGACAAGGGCTTTCCTCGGGCGCCCTCAAATCGTTACCCAAAGCCCCATGGCTCCCACCGTCCGCAAGACGCAAGACGGCTTCGGGGGCGACCCCCCGGGGGATCCGATGGCCTCGATGTGGAACCATGAAATCCCGGGGGGTAGGCATCGATCCTAGTGTAGTGTCTCAATTAAGTCTTTAACAATTGGTTGGCTCCGTGCCAAAGCTTCCCGGGCTCGGCGGATTTTCTCCAGGATCACCGTTCCTTCAGCCCGCCACTGGTATCGCTGCGGCTTGAGATTCCGCTCGGCAAGGTATCCCCAGATGGCATCG
>SYEM01000164.1 GCA_005801385.1 Verrucomicrobiales bacterium
CGCCGCGCGCGGTCTTGACATCCCGGATGTCAGCCACGTCATCAACTATGACGTCCCGCAGCACCCCGAGGACTACGTCCACCGCATAGGCCGGACAGGCCGGGCGCAAAGCCGCGGGGACGCCTTCACCCTGATGGCGGTGGGCGACAAGGGGCACGTGGCCGACATCGAGCGCTTCATCGGACAGAAGATCGAGCGGACCAAGCTGGAGAGTTTCAACTACCAGCAGAGCGTCCTGTTCACCGCCGAGGGGGGTATCCGCAAGGAGCGTCCGGTCCTCGGTGCCCTTCAGCGCCACGGACGCACCTTCCGTCCGCGCCGGCGCTGAGCCGCGGCCTCCACCCCGCCCACAGGCTGTCCTCTTGACGGGTCCCCGGACCCGTTCGAATCCTTCGTCATGCCGATCTACGAGTTCGCCTGCCCCAAGTGCCGGCGCATCTACAGCTTCCTGTCCAAGCGGATCAACCCCTCCCACTCTCCCAGCTGTCCGAAGTGTGGCCGCAAGGACCTCACCCGGGAGATGAGCCGCTTTGCGATGATCAAGGGCGTCGCCGAGCCGGCCGCCAAGCCCGAGGGCACCGAAGGGGAGCCGCCCATGCCCGACCTCGATGATCCGCGGGTGGCCCGGACCCTTTCCGAGATGGAGCGGGACATGGAGCACCTCGATGAGAACAACCCGAGGCACATGGCCCACATGCTCCGGAAGATGAAGGATCTGATGCCGGCCGGAACGACCCCGAAGGAGTTCGATGTCGCCATCAGGCGACTCGAGGCCGGCGAGGATCCGGAGAAGATCGAGGAGGACATGGGCGACGTCCTCGGCGACTTCATGGGGGGCGACGAGGAGGGCGGAGGTCCCGGGGGTGGGGGTGGCGCCTACACGCGCGACTCCGGTCTCTACGACTACTGAGCCGCGACCCGGTCGGTGGACCGGCCCTCCCAGGATGCCAGTCGGGAGAGGACCGCGGTCAGCGCCTCCAGATGCGGCGTCGGGACGCCGACCCTGCGTGCGCGCCTGAGGGGTTCCCCAAACAGGCTCTCCAACTCAAGGGATCGGCCCGATTCGAAGTCCACGACCGTGGACGGTCGATAGGCTCCCATCTCATGGGTCCGCTCGACCAGGGTGTCCGCGAACTCCCTAGGGATCGGGAAGCCCAGGGCCATAGCCACGGACCGGACCTCGTCCATGAGCCCGCCCACCCAACTGCGCCAGTCAGGGTGCGCCAGCAGCTGGTCGGTCGACAGGCAGTTCCCGAGCGAGGCCTCAACGGCCCCAGACAGCGTCCGGGACGGCAGACCACCGAGGCATCCGGCCACGCCAAGCCCGTTGAACGGGATGTTCCAGACGAGCTTCTCCCAGCGTGCCCGTTCGAGGTTGTCGGAGACGGCACAGTCGATGCCCGCCTCCCTGAAGAGGCCCGCGATCCGATGGGTCCGGTCGTCCGGGGGACGACGGAACTGGCCCATCGAGATGCGGCCATGGGCGAGATGCATGACGACCCCGGGACGGATCCGGTTCAGGCAGACGAAGCAGAGTCCACCGAGGATCTGGTCGGCCGGGAACAGCTCCGCGAGGGACTCCTCGTTGCCGAGGCCGTTCTGAAGAGTCAGAACCGCGGTTCCGGGTCCCACCAGCGGCGGGAGCAGGGAGGCGAACTGGTCGTTCGCGGTGGACTTGAGCCCGATGACGACCAGATCCACCGGTCCCACCTCCTCCGATCGACGGACCGCGTGGGGTCTTGCCGTAAAGTCGCCCCGCGGGCTGAGGATCCGGACCCCCTCGGCCCGCACGACATCGTGGTCCGATCGGAGGACAAAATGGGTCTCGTGTCCCCGGCGCCACAGACAGGCGCCGTAGTAGCTGCCCAGCGCCCCACACCCCACGATGGCGATCCTCATCATCGACCTCTCCCTTGGACCCAATCTGACAAAAAACAAGGCGGCACCCGTTGGGGTGCCGCCGTGGCGGATCCGATGGGATTACTTGGAGAGGATCGCGTCCTTGGCCGCCTTGGCCACGCGGAACTTCACGACCTTCTTGGCCGGGATCTTGATCTCGGCGCCGGTCGCGGGATTGCGGCCGATGCGGGCCTTGCGGTTCACCAGGACGAGCTTGCCGACGCCGGGGAACGTGAAGCTGTTCTTCGCATTCTTGTAGGCGAGCTCGGCGAGGGTCTCGAGGGCGAGCACAGCCTGCTTCTTGGTGATCTCCACCTTCTCAGCGAGGGCTGCGGCGATTTGGGACTTCGTGAGTGCTTTGGCCATGTTAGGACTTTTGGATTTGTTGGTTGGAACTGCGAAACAAACGGAATGCGATGGATGTATGCGGTGACCACGACGACGGCAAGGGAAAAACGTGTGAAAACCATGGTTTTCCTGAGGAAAACCCCATCCCCACTCCCAGATCGATTCGACAGGCGCGCATCCTTGACCCTGCCAGTGTCCGTTTGCAGCCTCACGCCATGGCCGCATCGAAAAGCATCACCGGCGAATTCCGCTACGAGATCGTGCGACAGCTCCACGAAGGAGGCATGGGGGTGGTCTACGAGGCGGTCCAGCACGGATCCCGCGGATTCCAGAAACGGGTCGCGATCAAGGTCATCCGCCCGCAGCTCGCCGCACAGCCCGGGTTCCTCGAGAACTTCATCGGCGAGGCTCGGCTCGTCGCCGACCTGATCCATACCAATATCGTCCAGACCTACCACCTCGGGGAGACCGCCTCCTCGTGCTACATGTGCATGGAGCTCATCCACGGCATCAACCTCGACCAGCTGCGCCAGCAGCTGTCGCGGTTGCGCAGGCCCCTTCCTGTCGAACTGGCGGTCTTTATTGTCAGCCGCATCGCACGGGGTCTCGCCTATGCGCACGCGAAGACCGGCGGCGACGGCCTCCCGCTCGGCATCGTCCACCGCGACATCAACCCGAAGAATATCCTCATCGCCCGGGAGGGCGACGTGAAGGTGACCGACTTCGGCATCGCCAAGGCCCGCGGCTACCTCACGACCCGCGAGGGGGAGGAGGTTGCCGGACGACCCGAATACATGAGCCCCGAGCAGGCTGACTTCCAGGTCACCGACCGCCGCTCCGACCTGTTCTCGATGGGGATCGTGCTGGTCGAGCTCATCACCGGGACCCATCCGTTCCGGGGAGCCACACCGCGCGAGTCCCTGGATCGGATCCTCAGGATGCCCGTCCCCCGTTTCGGCGAGACACACTCGGGCATTCCTGACGGGCTCGAGCAGATTCTCCAGCGCCTGCTCCAGCGGGATGCATCGGCGCGGTACCAGTCCGCGGATGTGGTGCTCCACGACCTCGAACACCACATCTACCAGTCCGGTTACGGTCCGACCAACGAGACCCTTGGACGCTTTGTCCGCGAACTCTTTGGTGGCACACATGCCGCCGCCTGAGATCCTCTTCCCGCCGGCGGCACGCACCGAGTTGTCGCCTCTGAACCGATTCCATCTCCCGAAACGTACGCCATGAGCCGAACCCGCAAGAACCGCCGATCCGGCGTTACCCTGGGCCTGTTGCAGCACGCCTGCGGTCCGGATCCCGCCGAGAATCTCGCCACCTGCCTCGCCGCCGCCGAACGGGCCGCCAAGGACGGCGCGCAGATCCTCTGCACCCAGGAGCTCTTCCGGTCCCAGTACTTCTGTCAGAACGAGGACCACGCCCACTTCGGCTTGGCCGAGACGATTCCCGGCCCGAGCACCGAGGCCTTCCAGAAACTCGCCCGCCGCCGCGGCGTCGTGATCGTCGCCTCCCTCTTCGAACGGCGTGCCCCGGGCCTGTACCACAATACCGCGGTGATCATCGATGCCGACGGC
>SYEM01000165.1 GCA_005801385.1 Verrucomicrobiales bacterium
GGTCTCGAGACGCTCCACCAGCTTCTCGGTACGACGCCGGAACCCGATCAGCTGCTCGATCGAGCAGATCTTGAGCCGGTGACGTCGGGCGAATCGACGGAGCTCGGGCAGCCGGGCCATCGAGCCGTTGTCGTTCATGATCTCGCAGATCACCCCGACCGGCCGGCAGCCGGCGAGGGTCACGAGATCCACGGCCGCCTCGGTGTGGCCGCTGCGCTGCAGGACCCCGCCGGCCTTGGCCCGGAGCGGGAAGATGTGCCCGGGACGGACGAAGTCGGACTCGCTGGCCCGTGGATCCGCCAGGAGCTGGATGGTCCGCGACCGGTCCGCGGCACTGATCCCCGTGCTGATCCCGCTCGAAGCGTCCACGCTCACCTGGAAGTCGGTCCGGAACGACTCGCGGTTCCGGGCCACCATCTCCTCGATGCCCAGCTGGCGAAGCCGGTCACCCGTCGTCGGGACACAGATCAGGCCTCGACCAAACCGGGCCATGAAATTGATCGCCGCCGGCGTGGCCTTCTCGGCCGCCATAACGAGGTCTCCCTCGTTCTCGCGGTCCTCGTCGTCAACGACGATCACCATCCGCCCGCGCTTGAGGTCGGACAGCACGGCGGTCAGGTCGTCAAAAGGCGGTTTCTTCAAGGCCATTGAGTTTCAAAGCTTCCACCTCGAACACAAAGTGCAAAGTGCGTCCCGGCCCCTCGGCCCTGCCACCCTGCCGCTACGACACCCGCATCCAGAGGGTCTTCAAATAACCGGGCTCCTCACGGGACATCGGGAAGTCCGGGGGCTGCGGCTGGAACCGTTCCTGAACCACCTCGCGCCCCGAGCGATGGACCGCCGCCCGGACGTCGTCGATGAAGACCTCGGGACGGAGTCGCGCGGCGTTGGTCGAGGCGAGCAACACCCCGTCCGGTGCCAGGAGCGGCAGGGCGAGGCCTACCAGCTCGGCGTAGTCGGACTCCGCCCGAAAATCCCCGTGCTCGCGAGACCGTGAGAACGTCGGCGGATCAAGGACCACGACCGAGAACCGTCGCGGCTTCTTCGCCAGCCGTTTCAGCCAATCGAACACATCGCCGTAGATGAAGTCGTGTCCGGCCGGATCGAGCCCGTTGAGCCCGAAGTTGCGCCGACCCCAGTCGAGGTACTTCCGGGACAGGTCGAGGCTCGTGGTCCGTGCCCCGCCGAGGGCGGCACAGACACTGAAGGCACATGTGTACGCAAAGCAGTTGAGCAGCTCGGGCTGTGGCCCTCCTTCCCGGTGCAGCGGGAAGCCTTCGGCCACATGGCCCCACAGAAGACGCCGACGGTTGTCCCGCTGGTCGAGGAAGAGCCCATACGAGTACCCCTCCCGGAGGCTGAGCTCGAACCGAACCCCGTTCTCGACGATCTCGAACCGCTCCGGAGCCTCCACCCCGGACAGCAACCGGGGCGAGGCCTCCTCCGCCGCCAGCGCGCGCACCTGTCGGGTCCAGCGCTTGCCATACACTCCCTTCACTCCGGGCAGGAGGGCATCGGGCACCGGGGATCCCGACGGATCCTCGGCCAGGACCAGGGCCCAGGCGCCCAGGCGCTCGATGTAGCGTCCAGGACAGGCATCCGAGGCCCCATGCACAACCCGATGGGCCGTGGTCTCGGATGGATCAATGAAGCCCTCCCGGAGCTGTCGCGACGCCGGCGACTGGAAATCGGCCTCCGCCTCGAAGGTCACCTCCGCGTCGGTGGCGGGGTGGCGGATCTGGAGCCGCGCCGCATGCAGGTGGAGCCGTCCGGCGGGGGTTCCCCCGTACAGCACATCCCCGAGCAGCGGAAGCCCCTCACCGGAGGCATGCACCCGGATCTGGTGGGTCCGACCGGTCACGGGCTCCGCCTCCAGCCAGGTCAGGTCCCCCTCGCGTCGGATCACCCGGAACCGGGTCTCGGCCGGATCCCCGTGTTCACCCGACCGCACGGCGGCGTAGCGATCCCCGACCCGCTCGAGACGATTGCGGACCACGAAGACGTCGCGCGGCACCGGTCGGTCCGTCGCGCAGACGTATCGCTTGTGGGCCTGTCGACGCGCGAACTGTTCGGTGAGGGAACGGTTCGCGAGGGGCGTCTTCCCGAAGACCAGGATCCCGCTGGTCTCCTTGTCGAGCCGATGGACGATCGCCAGCGGGGCCCAGCGGGGCTCCCGGTGCCGCAGCCAGTCGTAGATCCCCTCCCCCGCATGGGGCGCCGGCGCATGGGTGTTCCAGCCCGGCGGCTTGTCCACCACGAGGAGGTGCTCGTCCTCGTGGATCACACAGGGCGGAGTCGGTGGATTGACCGGGAGCACGGACACGTTGGCGATGCAGGTTCGGCGGAACGCTGTCGGAGCACTCAGCCGGCCGACCGCACGATCGCGTTCACAAGGCCCTCGATCGTGTGGGGCTTCGCCTCGATGTCCGCCTTCAGCCCCAGCTCCTTCAGGGCCTTGCTGGTCTCCGAGCCGATCGACGCGAACCGGACCTCGGGATGCCGCTCCCGGAGCGCCTTCAGGGGAACCCGGGCGTTGAAGTGCTCCACCGTTGAGGCACTGGTGAACGTGATCCAGTCGGCCCCCTCGGACTGGACCGACGCGACGGCGCCGTCCCGGTCCGAGGTCTCGGGCAGGGTCTGGTAGCAGGCCACATCGTCGACGATCGCCCCCAGGTTCTCAAGCTCTTGGACCAGCTCGGGGGTTGCGACCTGGGCCCGCAGGCAGAGGATACGGAGGTTCTCGACGGTCTCCACCTCGGCGATCGCCTTGGCCACCTTCCGGGCGACGAACTCCTCGGGCATGGCATCCACATGGAGATGGTACTCGGCAAGTTTCGCAGCCGTGGCCGGCCCCACCGCCGCAAAGCGGATCATGCCCAGGGAACGGATGTCGTCGAAGGCCTTGAGGAAGTAGCCGAAGAACGCCGACACCCCGTTGGGACTGGTGAAGACGATCCAGTTGTACTCCCCGAGCGCGCTCATGCTCTCGTGCAGCGGACCAAGCTGGTCGGGCGGGGCGATCCGGATCGTTGGGATCTCCATCACCTCGGCGCCGAGCGCCTGGAGCCTGGAGGAGAGCTGGCTGGCCTGCTCACGGGTGCGGGTCACGACGATGCGCCGGCCCAGCAGGGGGCGGTCCTCAAACCATGAGAGTTCCTTCCGGAGGCCCACCACGCCGCCGAGGACCACCACGGAGGGCGAGCCGACACCGGCCTTCGAGGCCGTCGCCGCGATGTCGCCGAGGGTGCCTGTGACCGTGCGCTGACGAGAGGTCGTTCCCCACTCGATCACCGCGGCATGGGTCGAGGCCGTCGCACCCTGCTCCAGGAGCTGTCGTGTGATCTCCTCGAGACGCTCCATGCCCATCAGAATGACCCGGGTTCCCTTGAGACGAGCCACCGTCGGCCAGTCGATCCGGGATTCCGGTCGGGTCGGATCCTCATGCCCGGTGAACACATGGAAGCTCGAGCAGTGGTCACGATGGGTGATGGGAATCCCGGCATAGGCGGGTGCCGCGACCACCGACGACACGCCCGGAACGATCTCGAACGGGATGCCCTCGCGCCGGAGCACCTCGGCCTCCTCGCCGCCGA
>SYEM01000015.1 GCA_005801385.1 Verrucomicrobiales bacterium
GGGCCGGATCCCAATGCTGGCCAAGGGCATCCACCCTCACCCAGGCCATGCGGTTGTACCGGAGGGTCACCGTTTCAAATCGGACCACCTGGGGCACCGGATCCCGGCCCGCCGCCGCAATGGCGTCGATGCGTCGGTTCAGCTCGGCCTTTGTCTTCGGTTCGTACCAATGACCTGTCCCCGGACCGACCAGATGGGTCAGGACCAGCCCCTCGGTGGACATGGCCTTCTCCCTCGCCTGGGCGGCTTGGATCTGTCGGTCGTCCGCCCCGCTGTAGGCCACGAGCGGTACCATCGACACGTTCAGAGGGACTGCCGTCGCGTCGTACAGGCCCCAGAGTTTGCGTTCCCAGGGGGCAGGCTTGAGGGACTCGTTCTGGAACACCCGAAGGAATTCCTCCGTCTCGCTGAAACCCGCACCCGGAGCCGCAGCCGCCCAGTCGGCCGCGAAGTGGGTGGCGATGTGCCAGCACGAGGCCCCGCCCAGGGAGAAGCCGCGGACCACGATCCGGTTCGGGTCGACGGGATAGTTCGCTCGCACCTGGCCCAGCCCTTCCCAGAAATCGGTCTCACCGGCGAATCGCGATCCGTTGCAGTACCTGCCGTATGGATGAAGCACGAAGGCGTCACGAGGGGCGAATTCCCCCATGTTGCGCATCCGATCTCCCACGAAGGCCAGTTCACTCAGTTGTTCGCCGCGGCCGTGGAACCAGACGTCCAGCCGATGCTGGACCCCTCCCGACGGACGGAACGACTCCGGCACCACCAGTCCATAGGGCTGGATCGAACCATCCACTTTGGAGACATATCCGCGGACCACAGGACCACGGGCTTCCGTCCAGTAGGGCTTGTCTTCCCCCAGCGCCCCCAGACGCCGAAAGCCCTCCTGCAACGCCAGGCGGGCGGTCTCCACCTCGTTGGTCTTATGGAACTCATCGAACCGGAGCGCCCAGTCGACCGCCTTGTGGAAGATCTGGATGTCCGGCAGCAGTGCCAGTCGGCTGGGACGGTTGGTGGATGCGAGGCGCATCGCCTCGATCTCGGCACCCAGCCGCCCCACCTCGGCGACCAGCTCCCGACGGCTCTCCTCTGGAATGGCGATACCGGGGGGCGGGATGCGGCGGACCTGGTCGATTCGGTTGTCCGCAGGACCATCGGCATGAGTGAGGATTAATCCCAAGGACAGGAAGCCAAGGACTCGGGCAAGGGGATGCATGGACCGAGAAAACCAGACCCGCAGCGCGGGGACCAGCCCCGGAGCCGGAGAACCACCGGTCACAACAGAAGCCAGCTGATGGCGCGACTGTCCCCCACCAAACGCTCCGTCGACGCCTCGGCCCAGACATTCCACTCTCCCACGTGCGCGTCTTTCAATTTCTGGGCCTCGTCCTCGCTTCCGCGTCGATCACCGCCGCACCGAGGCTAGACCGACTACCCCTGATGGTGGTCAGCCGAGACAATACGGTCATCACCCACTCCTGCCGGGTGGTGTTCCCCCTGGTCATTCGGGACACCAACGGCAACGGGGTCGTCCAGATCGGCGCCAGTAATCTGACCCTTGAATTCGCACACGAGACCGAGCTCCGTGGCGCTCCACGGGAAACCGATGGGGATAAATTGCGCGGCATCGGCATCCAGATTGAGGGACAGTCCAACGTCCGGATCCGCAATGCGCGAATCCACGGCTTCTTCAATGGGATTGTCGCCTCCGGGGCCGACGGACTCGTTATTGAGGGAGGGGACTTCTCCGACAACTACCGCCAGCGTCTCCGATCGACACCGGAGGCTGAGGATGGGGCCGATTGGCTATTCCCTCATCACAACGACGATCGGAAGTGGCGCGACGAATACGGTGGAGCGATCTGCATCGAGTCCTCCCGCGCGGTTACCATCCGCGGGGTCCGGATCCGTCGCACGCAGAACGGGATCCTGCTCGACCGCGTCGACGCTTCGTCCCTCTACGACAACGATGCCTCCTTCCTCTCCGGCTGGGGTGTCGCCCTGTGGCGCTCCAGCCATAACGTCATCGCACGGAACGCCCTGGATTTCTGCGTCCGGGGACATTCCGAGGGCATCTACAATCGGGGCCAGGACTCTGCGGGTATTCTGTGCTTCGAGCAGTGCCATGGGAATGTGTTCGCCTTGAACTCCGTCACCCACGGCGGCGACGGGTTCTTCGGGTTTGCGGGTCACGACGCCATCGGTGAGCGCTGGATGCGACAGGAGCGTGAACGCCTTCAACAGAAGACTCCGCCGGGCTCGCCTGAGCCGGTGATCCAGGCTCCAGCCGATATAGTCCGGGCCCATGCCACCCGGGGCTGCAATTCCAACATCCTCTTTCTGAACGACTTCTCATACGCCTCCGCACACGGCATCGAGATGACCTTCAGCCACGGCAACAGCCTCCTCGCCAACAGCATCGTGGAGAACGGAATCTGTGGTTTCTGGGGCGGGTACTCCACTCGGACCTTGATCGCCGACAACGCCTTTCATGGCAATGGAGGGCTCGGTTACGGACTCGAACGGGGTGCCATCAACATGGAACACGCCTCGTCGAACCTGATCGTTGGCAATGGGTTCATCGACAACCGGGCTGCGATCCATCTTTGGTGGGATGACGACACCCAACTCCTGAGTCTTCCGGGTGTCGTCGCGCACGATTCCGGTGTCTCCGGGAACATCATCGCCCGCAATTCCTTCCTCATCACCTCAACGCCTCCCTTTGATGTCCGGGGACCGGACGATCCACTGGTCCTCCTCCAGCTTCGGGATTCGCCGGGAGGTCGGCATCTCAACAACAACGCTTGGTTCGCCAATACGACACGGCTCGAGGGATCCAACGCCGTCGAGCTTGTGCTGCCTCCTGGGACGGTCTTGCGGGATTCCGCTCCCCTTCCGCCTTCCGGGTTGTGGCGTCTCGATCGAACCGCCACGCGACAGAAGGGGAGCTCGGTCTATCGCATGCCAGCCGCTGGCCGACCACGCCTGGAAATCCCGGGGAAAACGCGTCCGATCGGGGCGCGGACCCACCTGCGAGGACGGCGTCAAATCCTCATCGATGAGTGGGGGCCTTGGGACCACGAATCTCCCTTCGTCATCGCCCGCCCGTCCCACCCGGGTGGGCCTGCCTGGGACGTCCTTGGAGTCACGAACCTCGAGGCCCGTGTGCTCCGTTCCAAGGCGGACATCACCCTCACCGCCATCCCTGGTGCAACCGGACAACGCGTCACGCTGCGCGCAGCACCTGGCGTGACCGAGTACGAAATCGAGCTGACGGGTCAGGGTTTCAAACGGATCCTCCGCGGAACCCATCTGCGGACGGAATGGAATGCCACGTTCTTCTCCTGGCGGAACGGGCCCGATCCCCGAACCCACCTCCAGGGCTGGAGGGCCCTTGCCTCGAAGCCCGACGCGACCCACGCCCGACTCGACTCCCTCAGGTTTCCGTACGGCGGGCGGGGACCCCGAGATCTCGGACTCTCGGAGGAGGTCACCCGATCGGGTCCTGGCGGTGAACGCTTCGGCATGATTGCAACCACTCGGCTTCCGCTGCCAAAGGGAAGGTGGATTCTCCGAACCTCCAGCGATGACGGCATCCGCGTTCAGGTGGAGGGGCGGACCCTCATCGAGAACTGGACGTGGCATGGCCCGGAGCGCAACGAGGCCGGTTTCGAGGCCCCGGGAGACAGGGAGGTCCTGATTGAGGTTGAACACTTCGAGATCGATGGTCATGCCGAGCTGAATGTGGAACTCGAGGCTCAACAGCGACCCAAGCCAGGGGTGGAAGGCGAGGCGGTCCGGACGGATTGACCAAAGGAGCATTCTCCACGTCGCAGGGGGCCTTCGGAATCCAGATCGCCACCACCTTGGCCGTCTGAGGGTTTCCCTCCATGCTCGTCGCCATGATCCACCGCCCTCCGCCACATCCCGGGAAGAAGATTCCGCACCACATCCTCGGACTCTGGCTGCTGAGGGCCCTCGGGGCCTCCACGATTCTCATCCTGATCTCGCTCGGCATCGGGACGGTGGGCTACCACCACCTGGCCGGCCTGAGCTGGATCGACGCCCTCTACAACGCCGCGATGATCCTGACCGGCATGGGTCCCGTGGCGACCTTGGAGACGGACACCGCGAAGCTGTTCGCCTCCGCCTATGCCCTGTTCTCCGGTGTCGTCTTCGTCACCGCCGCAGGGATCATGGTCTCTCCACTGTTCCGACGCGCCCTCCACCATTTCCACATCGACCGCGAACGGTGACGGACGCGGCCGGATCGGTGTGAGGTCAACCGGGCTGTACCGACCTCGAGGTCACCTCGCGGAACCGGGATTCGTAGTCGGGATGGTTCGTCCCCATCAGACGGTCCCACACGTTGAAATAGAGCCCGTAGTTTCCCCGCATCTTCTCATGATGCAGGACGTGGTTGGTCGGAGTGTTCAGGACGAACCTCAACGGCGTGTTCATGAGCCATTTCGGATGGAATTCGAATCCGGTGTGGCCCGCCACGTTGAAGAGGATCTGCCAGAGCATGAAGAGACCGAAGGCCAATGGATGGATCGGCAGGATCATCACCGTGAGAGGGAAGATTCCCGCCTCCACGACCGCCTCGGCCGGGGCGAAGGAATAGGCCGCCCAGGGGGAGGGGTTGTTGGAGAGGTGATGGACCCGATGGAAGACCGGGAATAGCCGGGGATGATGCATCAGCCGATGGGTCCAGTAGAAGTAGGTGTCGTGGAGCAGGATCGCGGCGACGATGCTGCCCAAGAACCACCCCAAACCGTGTTCGGGAATCCTCCAGTACATCTGGGTCCAACCCTGCCGTGCGGCCGAGATCGTGGCCGCTCCGATCAGACCAAAGATGACCAGGGTGACCAGGGAGTATCCCAACTCGCGTCGGACATCCGAGGCCTGGGGAAGACGCGGGATGATCTTCCGATGCGACCAGCGCTTGCGGAACAGCCCATAGGCGAGCAGCCAGGCCAGCCCCGCGAACAGGAAATACCGAAGTCCAACCACCGTCGTCGTGTTGACGACCCGTTGGACAAAGGCGGGATCACTGTCGAAGAGGGATTCAGATAACTGGTTCACGATGGGACCGCCTTTGAGGACCAATGGACCCGGCTGAGCCCAAGTTGTTACAGAAAACCACGGAGGGACCCACACCATGACGGTTCCGGATTCTGCGGGTGACACAGATGAAGTGCCATCCGTTGAGAGGCACCACCGATTTGTGCTGCCACCGAGGAAGAGTGAGCCCGCAGTCCGGCGTCCATCCGCGAAGCCTCGACCCCAGGCCAGGCGTCCGTCGGTGACAGAGGACACCCTAGCCTGCCCGGTGCTGGAGGGCGTCGATCGACGCGTTCGCGTCTGAATGGGATTTGAGTCGGCCATGGACCTTTTCCCAGAACGGGAAGAAACCCCGCTGGGCCCACGGCCACAGAGCGGAATCCCAACGGCGACGGACCAGGACCAGTTCAACGCCCTGCGTCTCCAGATGCCGCCGGATTTCCACAAGCTGGTCCGAGTTCGGCCCCACTGCGGGCGCCAAACCCACCAGCCGCTGGCAGCCATGGAGCCTCGCCATTTCAGCCAACGGCTCAGCGAGGGATCGTGTCGTCGACCGTTCCATGCGGGTGCCAGACTGGAAGTGGGACTCGGCGCGCACACAGGCGTCGGAAATGGCCCGGACCTTCCAGGCCTGGACCACAGGACTCATCGGGTGCTCGGGATCCGATTCCAGGGGGGGCGACACCAGGGTCGGATGCCTCAAGGGCGCGACCGGCGACCTCTCAAGAAGTCCATCCTCCTCGTGAAGCCAGAGTCCAATGGGGTCCATCGACACCTCCAATTTCTCCGGCAGGACTGCAAGCGGTCGCACCTTCAGGTCGGCATGCTCCTCCACATCGGCCGCCTCGAC
>SYEM01000166.1 GCA_005801385.1 Verrucomicrobiales bacterium
AGACGCGGCCGCCAAGGCCGCGCTCTGCGAGGGACGATCCGTCCTCCGCCCAGTTCCACGCTGCCCTTGGTGGCCGTACGTCTGGAGCCAGCGCACCAACGTCAGGGTCGGTTCCGACGGACGAGTCCCGGTTGGTACCCAGCGTCTTCCAGTCGGGCGGCCAACCGGCTCACGTCTGGTTCACTGCCTCCACCCAGATGGGAATGTCACCATCCTCGCCAATGAACCAACTCACCGCTCCAGACCCCAAATCCTCCTCACAACAAACGCCTTTTGAGTCCGTCCGCCTTTGCGTGCTTCACGACAGATCCACAAAAGACAGTTGCTACCCAATAACCTCATCTAACCGACACGACCAGGCCCCGAGGGGCAACCTTTGACCGTGCGGAGGATGTGCGGGAGGATTGCCAGCTGCCCGAACTGATTGCCATCCTGTCTGGGCAATGGCCTCCACGAGGGAATCGACGCCGCTTTTCAGCACCTTCCGGGAGGCCTTCTGCCACGCTTTTCGCTGCGAGGGCGACGGCTACTATCGGCGGGCGTTTGTTGCGGGGGTTTCCCCATGGCGCCGTTTCTACGTCGTCCCGGTGTTCTGGGTCTTCCCCAGCCTCTTTGAGATGGATCTCCACATCGTCGACTACCTTGGCGACACCCGTTCTAGGAGCGAGTTTGGCGGCGTGGTCGATGAGTTCCATAAGGCCGTGCAGGTGTCGAAAGGGATCTCCAAAACGGCCCTTGGATTGAGGATGTCTGGGGCGACCCTCGTGGCACTGAGGAATCGTCTGGATCCCCTTATTGCTCCGCCTTCCTAACCTTGGCGATAGGACCATGAGGCCCGCTTGGGCGCATCACCCCTTGATGTGCTTGTCGATCAGCACGTCGAGGTCGAGGAAGACCTTTCGCCCCAGGGTGCGCTCCAGTTCTCTGCGCGCTCCAGTGCCAATGGCCCGGATCATTTGGGCCCCGACACCGATCAGCATCCTCTGGTAGCGGTCGTTGGGTGTGAGTACCGCGGCCTTGATGTGGAGGAAGGTTTTCCCCTCGTTTGTCACGGCCTCCTCGACAGCATCGAGTTCGATGACGGTCCGATAGGGGACCTCCTGCTCGGTCAGCTTGTACACCTGTTCGCGGATCAGCTCTGCGATCTGGAAGTCGCGGTGCATGTTGCTGACCTCCTCGGGTGGGTAGAGCGGAGGGTGCTCGGGGAGGAGTCCGGCCAGGAGCTGTCGGAGTTCGGGGAGCCCGGCTCCGGAGCGGGCCGAGACCTCGACCATCCCTGCGTAGCTCTGGGCTCGGGCCCGCCAGGCGTCGCGGGAGATCTTCCGGGAGAGATCGGACTTGTTGAGACAGAGGATCCGGGACTGGCGGATGGGTCTGAGGACGTCTTCGACCATCTGGTCCTCCTCGCCGATCTCCCGGGAGGGATCGACGACGTGGACGATGAGGTCGATGCCCTCGAGGGCCTCGCGGGCCTTCCGGTGGAGTTCGGAGACGAGGCGGCTTGTGCGGGTCTTGAAGAATCCCGGGGTGTCCACGAGGACCAGCTGGAACGCGGGGTCCTGGACGATTCCGTGGACGACGTGTCGTGTGGTCTGTGGTTTCGGGGTGACAATCGTGATTTTTTTTCCGACGAGGGCGTTGGTCAGGGTGGACTTGCCGACGTTGGTGCGTCCCACAAGCACGGCGAGGCCAGCACGGAACGGAGGGGTCTGCTGGGGGACGTCCATGGGTCAACGCGCCTGCTTGAGGCCAAGGAGCTTTCTGAGAGTTGAGGCGGGGTCGCGGACGAGGGACTCAGTGACGGCGAATCCCTTCACCCGGCTTGACGGAAGGCGAAACTTGAAGTCTCGGAACACCTGCTCGCAAACCGTCATCAGACCGCGGGCGCCGGTGCCCTCCTGGGCCGCGCGGGCCGCGAGGCTGCGAAGACCGTCATCCCTGAACTCAACGGCGATTCCGTAGGCGCCAAAGGCCCTTTCGTACTGGTGGATGAGGCTGCTCTCGCTCTTGCGGAGTACGTCGAATAGATCGTCCTCGTCGAGTCCGTGACAGGCCACCCGAACCGGGAGGCGCCCGATGAACTCGGGTTCAAGGCCATAGGCGATCAGATCCGCCGTCGTGGTCTGGGCCAGCAGTGCGTCGATCGATAGCGCAGTGCGACGCCTCTGCGGTTCGTTAGGCGGTGTCGCAAGGAGGCGTCGGCGCACGAGTTCCTCCATGCCGGAGAAGGCGCCGCTAACGATGAAGAGGATGTGGCGCGTGTTCAGGGTCTCCTTCGTTGGAACCCCGCCACGCATTGCACTCATCGCGGCCTGGAGCTGGCCGGTCATGTCGTTCGGCGACACCAGCGGCACCTCGGCGTCCTCCATGAGCTTCAGCAGGTTGGTTTGCACCCCGCGACCAGAGACATCACGACCGGAGCCCGGCTCGCGGGTCGCCAGCTTGTCCACCTCGTCCAGATAGATGATCCCGTGTTCCGCCTTCCGGATATTGTTCCCGGATCGCCGGTAAAGGTCCCGGATCAGATCGTCGACATCGCCGCCCACGTATCCCGTCTCACTGAACTTGGTGGCATCGGCCTTAACGAAGGGGACGCCGATCAGTTCCGCGGCCGAACGGATCAGATGTGTCTTCCCAACGCCGGTGGGACCGAGAAGCAGTACATTCTGCTTCTGATAGAATGGGGCGGTCTGTCCGGCCTCGGTGAGGCGGACATGTTGGAAGTGGTCGCAAAGGGCGACACTCAGGACCTTCTTGGCCTCAGCCTGTCCGATCACGAACCGGCCGAGGTGGCGGGCGATCTCTTGGGGGCGCAGGCTAAAATGGAAAGGGGGTTCCGACTCCGCGGCGGTCTCCGCGACGCCCGGTTTGGTGATGGGTTCCTCCTCGACCTTCTGGGCTCGTATCCGTCGAGGGACGCCCTTTGTGGTTGGGCCGAGGGCGCCGGGGAGCCCGCTGATGAGGTCTGCCATGGGGGCGACCCTACTGTCGGTCCCAAAGACTGTCAGGGGACATTCGGAGAAAGTTCCCGGTTGGACGCTGACCTGAGTGTCAGGGTCGCTCGAAATCCCCGGGGCCTCAGGTTCTCGAATGCCACGCTTCCACCGCAGGCTGTGATGGCAGTCCGGACGATGGCCAAACCGAGGCCCGTGCCACCGGTCTCGGCGCTGCGGGCGGTGTCGGGACGAAAGAACGGCTCGCCAAGGCGGGGCAGATCCCCGGGCGGGACACCCGACCCCGAATCGCTGACTTGCACGAGGACTGATGGGCCTTCTGCGATTGCCGCGATCTGGATCGGACCTGCGGTGCCAGCGTAACGAACCGCATTACGGACTAGGTTGCAGATCGCTTTTTCGAGCAGGTCAGGATCGGCCTCAACTCGCGTACAAGGTGGTAGGTCGACGATGCAACCCTGTGGCGCGGATCCCTCCCGATCCACGATCCGCTGGACCACCAGATTGAGGTCGACAGGCTGGAGCGGCGATCCGACCGGTTTGAGTCCAGCCTTCGAAAACTGAAGGAGTTCGTTCACCAGCTTCGACATGTGACGAACCTCCTCTCGGACGTCGTCGAGGCGTTCCCGTTCGGTCCCGGGCACCCGGTTTTCGAGGATCCCCAGCCCCATCTCCATGCGGGCGAGCGGTGAGCACAGCTCGTGGGCGGCATCACCGAGGAAACGCTTCTGTCCGGTCACCAGGTTCGATAGCCGTTGGGCCATCCGGTTCACCGCCCCGCCAAGCCGGCCGAGCTCGTCGGTCCGACGGTCATCGACATGGACATCAAACCGCCCTTCGGCGATCCGCTCCGTGGCGAGGGTCATCTGTCGGACCGACCGTGTGATGCTGCCGACAAACGGGAGCCACCAGAGGGCCGAGACGAGAACGACCGCCCCGCCGGCCCACCACCAGGGTGTGAAATCGATGAAGAGGCCGCCCCCGCTCAGGCTTTCCGAGAAAACGAAGAGGCGCCCGAATGCGGGTCGGCCCCGCTCCCCCCTCTCCGGGGTTTCAAGCGTCGCACGGACGACAGCCCAGTAGCCCGAGGGATCCTGGGTCCTGAAGAAGATGGCCGGAGGTCCGGCCCCGAGGCGCCGTCCCCCGCCGCGTCGGCCCAGATCCCCCCCGAGGCCGAAGTCGGGGGGAGGTCCCTCAGGGCCTCCCCGAGGACCTGGCCCCGGGAGTCGTCTTAGGACCGATTCCGGTACCTTCAGCGGGGCCCCGGCCACGAGCTGATTCCGTTCGTCGAGAAGACTGAACCGGATCCCATAAGCCTCCTCGAACCATTCCAGCACAGCATTCCACTCACCACGGGGCCGCGTCCTGAACTCCGCGAGGATCACATCGGCCACTGGCTGCACCCGGTCGGCTGCGAGGCTCGACAGGATCGACTCGACCCGGAACTCGGTCCGCAACAGCACGCCGATGATGGCAGCGAGGAGCAGCAGGTTCAGCGCAAACCAGAACAGGAACCGGGCATAGAGGGGGAATCGCCAGCTCATTCGGCATCGGGGTTGATCAGCATGTATCCGGCCCCACGATAGGTCCGGATGAAGCGCGGTTCCTTTGGGTCGTCGTCGAGTTTTCGACGCAGCGCAGAGATGTGGACATCGATCGAGCGGTCGAAGACGTCATAGTTCCGATCCCGAATCTCCTCCAGCAGCGCCTCTCGGGAACGGACCCGCCCCTTTGCCCGCGCCAAGGAGGTCAGCAGGTCGAACTCCACCGGGGTGAGGTCGACCGGCGTATCGTTCAGCAGCGCCTTCCGGGTGTCCGGGAGGATCCGGATCGAGCCCACCCGGATCTCCTCGGGTGCCGATTCCTCGGAGGGAGTCGACCGAGTGGACCGTCGTGTCACCGCACGGAGGCGGGCCAGGAGCTCGCGGGTCGAGAAGGTCTTGGGCAGGTAGTCGTCGGCACCGATCTCGAGGCCCACGATCCGGTCTGCCTCGTCCCCACGGGCGGTGAGCATCAGGACCGGCACCTCGGAACGGGCCCGGATCCGCTTCAGGACCTCGAACCCATCCATGCCCGGGAGCATCAGATCCAGGATCACCGCCTGCCAGGTCTCGGCCGCGGCTCGTTCGACCCCCTCGGGGCCAGTGTGCACGGCCTCGATGCTGTAGCCCATCGGGGAGAGATAGTCCCGGATCAGGCGGCAGAGTTTGCGGTCATCGTCGATGATCAGCACGCGGGTCCCGCCGGTGGTCGTGGTGTCCATGGCTCGGTCCGAGAATACGGACTCCGTCCCGAATGTCCGCCCCGTTTACCCGTCCTTAACAAAAACCCGTGTAATCTTCATCCGGCCTTAACTGAGGGCCGCAAATCCTGGGCTCGTTGAAACCGAGACTCGATGTACGGGTCACGGATTCGAGTCCAACCGCATCCATGAAACCATTCTCCTCCTTCGTCCCACGTTCCCAGCCATGGCTTGTGACCCTCCTGATTGCCACGGTGATCCCAACCGTCGGAATGCAGGGCCAGGACGCTCCGCCGCCTCCGCCACCGGGACAGGGCCCCGGCGGCCCCTTTGGACCTGGTGGACCGTTCGGTCCGGGTGGACCCCGTGGTCCCCGCGGACCCGGGGGCGGACCGATGCAGCAGGAGGAGCGCAAGATCCTCAAGCAGCACGACACGAATGGGGACGGCATCCTGGATGCGGGGGAACGGTCGGCGGCGCGCAAGGTCCTCGCCGAGGAGGCCGCTTCCGGAGGGGGACCGCGTCGACCCGGACGCATGGGTCACCGGGGTGGGGAAGGGGCTCCTCCGAAGTCCGGTCCCAAGGTGGCCAAGGCCGACGTGAAGCCCGCGGGTCCAGCGGACCTCTTCGACACTGGGGTAGTTTGGACTCTGTTCCTGGATTTCGAGAATGCCAACTGGGAGAATGAGCTCCAGGACTTCCACAACACGGATGTCGACGTCCCGGCGACGCTCACGGTCGATGGCAAGACCTATCCAAAGGTCGGGGTCCACTTCCGGGGGATGTCCTCCTATGGGATGATCGGGGAGGGACAGAAGCGGTCGCTGAACCTCGACCTCGACTGGAAGGGGGCCAAGCAGCCGCTGGGTGGGTACCGCTCGCTCAATCTCCTGAATTCCCACGGTGATCCGAGCCTCCTGCGTCCAGTGCTCTACAGCGAAATCGCCCGCAAGTATCTCCCGGTGCCCAAGGCAAACTGGGTCCGGGTCGTCATCAACGGCGAGAGCTGGGGCCTGTATGTGAACCAGCAGCAGTTCGATAAGGACTTCCTCAAGGTGGCCTTCGGCGATGTGGACGGGAACCGTTGGAAGGTTCCTGGAAGTCCGGCTGGCCGGGGTTCGCTGTCCTATCTGGGTGACGATCCTGCCGCCTACCGGAAGATCTATGACCTCAAGGGGAAGGACGAACCCAAGGCCTGGCAGGGACTGATTCGGCTGTGCAAGACGCTCAATCAAACCCCGGCAGCGCAGCTTCCCGGAGCCCTGGAGCCGATCCTCGACGTGGAGGGCGCCCTCCGGTTCCTCGCCCTGGAAAACGTCTTCATCAACAACGACGGCTATTGGGTCCGCACGAGCGACTACAGCCTCTACCAGGATTCCAAGGGGCGCTTCCATGTGGTGCCGCACGACATGAACGAGACCTTCTCCATGCCGGGAGGTCCGGGTGGACCCGGACGGGGCCGGGGACCGGGTGGCCCTGGCGGGCCAGGTGGACCTGGTGGTCGAGGGCCAGGTGGTCCCGAGGCGGGACCTGGTGGACCTGGTGGACCTGGTGGACCCCGCGGGGGTGGTCCTCGTGTGGATGGCGTGAAACTGGACCCGCTGGTGGCGGCGTCGGACGCCTCCAAGCCGCTGCTCTCGAAGCTGCTGGCGGTTCCAGAATACCGGGCGCGGTATCTGAGCCTGGTGCGTCAGCTGGCGGAGACCTGGCTCGACTGGAACACCCTGGGTCCCGTCGTGGAGCGGTATCACTCCATGATCACCCCCGAGGTCGTGGCCGACACCCGGAAGCTCGACAGCACCGAGGCGTTCCAGAGTGCGATCACCCAGCAGGCCTCCGCGGGCGGAGGCCCCCCGGGTCACAGCACGATCGGCCTCAAGACTTTTGCCGATCAGCGCCGAGCCTACCTGCTGGGTCTGCCCTCCGTGGCCAATGCGGCTCCGGTGAAGTAGGGGGATCACCGCGCTTGTGGAGCTCCCCGAATCGGAAGCTCCGCAGAAACAAACCGACGGCTCCCCGTGGCGATTATCCGCCAACCGGGGATGCCTTCGGTCGGATCTCCCGTTGACGCAGCCACAGGAAGATCACGGGCGTGATGATCAGGATGTGGATGAGCGAACTGATGCTGCCACCGATCACCGGGGTGGCCAGCGGCTTCATGACTTCAGCCCCGGCCCGGGTGCTCCACAGGATCGGCAGCAGGCTCGCGATGGTGGTGGCGACCGTCATGACCTTCGGACGCAACCGCAGCCGGGCCCCTTCGATGACGGCGGCCACGAGGTCCGACTCATTGAACTGATCGCCCCGCTCAGCCCGACGTTTCGCCACCGCCTCCTCGAGGTACACGACCATCACCACGCCGGTCTGGATCGCGATGCCGAACAGCGAGATGTAACCAATCCAGACCGCGACGCTGAACGGGTATCCGAAGGCGTACTGGAGAAACACGCTCCCGCTGAGGGCGAACGGTACCGCGAGCAACACATGCGCGGCCTCCTTGGCGGAGTGGTACACCACGTAGAGCAGGAGAAAGATGATCAGGAGCGAGACCGGCACGATGAGCTTCAGCGTCCGCTCTGCCCGGAGGAGTTCCTCGTACTGGCCGCTGTACTCGATGGTCATGCCCGGGGGTAGGGTGGGGGTGATCTCGGACTCGATCCGGCGTTGGACTTCCTCGACGAATCCACCGAGGTCTCGGTCCTGCACGTTTGCCTGGACGAATACCCGCAGCCGCCCGTTCTCGCTTCCGATCTCGTTCGGCCCCTGGGTCCGTCGGATCCGGGCGACCTGGGCGAGGGGGATGGCGGGGCCCTCTGGACGGCCGATCACTATGGAACCGAGGCGGTCGAGGTCGTCCCGTTCCTCCCGCTCGAGGCGAACCTGGATGGGGATCCGCTGTCGGCCTTCGATGGTGGTGGTGACGTTGCGGCCACCGATGCCGACCTCGACCGCATCGAGGACCTCCCGCGGGGTGAGGCCGAACCGGGCGAGGGCGGGGCGGTTGACCTCGATCTCGAGGTAGGGTTTGCCCTGGGCCCGGCTGGGGGCGACGCCGGCGGCGCCTGGGATCGATTCCACCAGACGCTGCACCCGGAAGGCTTCCGTCTGGAGGGCGTCGAGGTTGTCGCCCAGGATCTTGATCCCGAGCTGGGCCCGGATGCCCGTGGAAATCATGAGGATCCGGTTCTCGATGGGCTGTAGGAATCCCGGCACGTAGCCCGGCACCTCGCTCAGGGCCCGGGTCATCTCCTCGACCAGCTGCGTCCGGGTCCGTCCCTCACGCCAGGCCGGGTTGCGGATCGTCCACGGAATCGGGACCAGACCGAGCACCTTCCGGGTGGTGGTCAGATACTCGGGCTTCAGGGTGATCGTCGTCTCGATCATCTCGACCGGTGCGGGATCGGTCGCGGTCTCCGCGCGTCCCAGCTTGCCCGCGACGGCCTCGACCTCCGGGAAGCTGCGTAGAACTTGATCCTGCCAGGACATGATCCGCTTCACCTCCGTCAACGAGCTTGCAGGGATGAGGACGGGCATCATCAGCAGGGAGCCCTCGTTGAGCGCGGGCATGAACTCCTTGCCAAATCCGGCGACGGCCTGCTGGAAGGCAGGCGGGGCCCCGGCCTTGGCAAGGGCATCGCGGACCGGTCGCGGAAGACCGAAGGCCAGGGTGAGCGCGGCTGCCAGAAGGAGGAATGCTGCGCCGAGCACCAGGCGGGCATGCCGCAGCGCCCAGCGCAGGGTCGGGTCGTAGAGGCTCATCAGCACCCGCATGATCCGGTTGTCCTCCTCACGATGGAACGGGCCCCGGACAAGGAACGAGCACAGGACCGGAACGAGGGTCACCGCGAGGAGGGTTGCCCCGACACAGGCGAAGGTCTTCGTGAAGGCGAGCGGATGGAACAGCTTCCCCTCCTGGCCCTCCAGCGCGAACACCGGCAGGAACGCCAGGATGATGATCGCCATGGCGAAGAAGATCGGACGTCCGACCTGCTGTCCCGCCTCCAGCGTGCATTGCCAGGTCTCCTCGGCTGTGAGCCGAGCCGATCCCGCGGCTCTTCCCGCACGACACTGCTTCTCCTCCTCGGCCCTCTCGCAGTGCCGGATCACGTTCTCCGTCATGACAATCCCGGCGTCGACCAGCACCCCGATCGCGATGGCGATGCCGGAGAGCGACATGATGTTCGACGAGATCCCGAACCCGTTCATCAGGATGAACGAGATGAGGATCGAGAACGGGAGCGGGATGGTGACGATCAGGATGCTCCGGAAGTGGAACAGGAACAGGATGTGGGCAAGCGTCACGAGGATGACCTCCTCGACCAATGCATCCCGGAGGGTGGCGATGGTCCGATCGATCAGGTCGCTCCGGTCATAGAAGGGTCGGATGGAAATCCCCGGCGGCAGGCTGGGAGCCAGCTGGGCGAGTCGTGCCTTCACGGCCTGGATCACCGCCATGGCATTCTCCCCGGTGCGCATCACGACCACCCCGCCCACCACCTCACGGCCGTCGACGTCGAGGCTGCCCCGACGGTAGTCGCCCCCGATCCCGACCTGGGCCACCTGCTTCAGGAGCACCGGGACCCCGTCGACCTGCTTCAGGACGATGGCTTCGAGGTCGGCGACGTCGCGGACGAGTCCGACGCCGCGGATGACGAATTCCATACCGTTCTCGTCGATGGTCTTGCCTCCGACATTGAGATTGGCCCCACCGACCGCCATGAGGATCTCGTCCATGGTGACCCCGAGGTCGCGCATCCGGAGCGAGTTGACCTCGATCTGGTACTGGCGCACGAAGCCACCGAGGCTGGCCACCTCGGCAACGCCCGGAACGGCGTTCAGCGGGTAGCGCAGATACCAGTCCTGGATAGACCGCAGCTGGCCGAGGTCATAGCCCCCGTTGGGTGCCCGGTTGGGGTCGACCTCGAGGTAATACTGATAGACCCAGCCGAGACCGGTAGCATCGGGTCCCAGCTGGGGTGTCACGCCTGCTGGCATGAGCTGGGACAGGTAGTTGAGACGCTCCAGGATCCGGGACCTGGCGAAGTAGTTGTCGGTCCTGTCCTCGAAGATGACCGTGATCAGGGAGAACCCGAACATCGAGGTGGCTCGCACGGCCTTCACACCGGCGAGCCCCTGCAGGTTGGCGGAGAGCGGATAGGTGACCTGGTCCTCCACCTCCTGGGGACTGCGACCGGGCCAGTCGGCGAAGACGATGACCTGGTTCTCGCTGAGGTCCGGGATTGCGTCGACCGGGGTCGAACGCAGCGCCTTCCAACCCCACCCGAAGAGCAGGAGCGAGGCGCAGAGGACGAGGAAGCGGTTGCGCAGGGCCGCCTCGATGAGTCGATGGATCATGGTCGGACCTCCACGCCGCAATCGAGCATGTCGGCCCCGAAGTAGGGATTCCGGATGGGACCTCCCAGCTGCAGCCAGGCGGCCTTAGGCGGCGCGCCAGGGAAGGCACGGCGGGTCATCGGGCACTCGTAGAGCTTCAGGGTGGCGAAGGCAGGCAGCGGACGCAGGAGACGTCCCAGTCCGACCACCGGCTCGCTGAGCCGATGGAACTCCTTCCGGGCCGACTCGAGGTCTGGCGCAGGGTCGAGATGGCTTGCCGGTACGATACGTGCCATGGCCTCCGACCATGCGGGTGCGTTGGTCAGGGTGCGGACTAGACGATCGGCCTGCTCGTGGAGTTCGGGTAGTGCCGCGTTGAAGTCGGCAAGGGCGTCGCTCGACAGTGCTTCCCGAACGGCATCAGCCCGCTTGAGGAAGTCGGCGACCGCGGTCGCCTGCTCCGGGGTCAGGTCCTGTCCCACGGTGGACGGGGGCGTTGTGGGAGTCGCCTGGGGTCGGACCAGCTGGTGGAGTTGGGCCTGGGCGTCGAGCAGTAGGGCACCCTGCGTCACCACCCGCTCGCCCTCGGCGAGACCGGATTTCACCTCGACGTCCCGATCCCCCCGGAGGCCGAGCAGCAGCGGACGGGGCTCGTAGGCACCGTTGCCCAGTTCGACGTAGGCGAGGGGTTGGCCGGAGTCGAGGACGGCGCTTCGAGGGACTGTCAGTGTGGGTTCGGAAGCCACCCGGACCCGTGCCTCCGCGAGGACACGGTGCTGGATACGACGTCGGGGGCCTGTGGGCGTGGATTCCAACGGGTTCGGGATCTCGACCCGTGCCAGGGTGGAGCGGGTCTGGGCGTTGAAGTTGGGGTCGATGAACGTGATGGCGTTGGTGAGGACGAGGCCCGGCAGGGACGGGGAGGTGATCTCGACCGACTGGCCGGGACGGAGCCAGCCGAGGTCATTCTCATACACCTGCAGCTTCAGCCACAGGGTGTCGAAGTCGGCCAGCTCGAAGAGCGGCTGTCCGACTGTCAGGGCCTGTCCCTCGAACACGGTCTTGCCGACGACGGTGCCGGTCATGGGCGACAGGATCTCGAGGGTGAGGTTGGTGTCGGAAAAGGTCCTGGGCAGCGATTCGATCTGGCTGGGCAGGAGGCCCAGCTGAGCAAGACGCAGCGCGGCGGCGTCGCGGATGGGGCCAGCCCCTGCGGGCCCCTTCAGCAGGGCAAGGTATTCCCGAACCGCTGTCAGCAGCGAAGGGCTGTAGATGAGCGCCAGGGGTTCGCCTGCCTGGACTTCGGCCCCGGTGAAGTTCACGAAGAGCCTTTCGATCCGGCCTTCCACCCGGGCGCTCAGTATCCGATGTCGGGAGTCGTCGTCATCCACGCTTCCGTTGAGCTGCAACGTCCGGACGACGGGTTGGCGGACGACAGGGGAGGTCTGGACGTGGCTGACGGTGATGCTGTTGGTGCTCAGGGTCACCAGCCCCTCGGCTCCGGTGAACCCGGCCTGCCCCTCGAAGATCGGGGCCAGGTCCATGCCGCAGATCGTGCACTTGCCCGGCCTGTCGGACTTGATCCAGGGGTGCATGGACGACTGGTAGTAGAGGATCTTGGGACCCGAGGGGTCGGTTTTGGTCGCGGTTGCGGATCCGGGATTTCGGCCGAGGTACCAGCCCAGCGTGGCGGCGATGCCGACGGTGAGGATCCAGAGGATACGGGAGGCGTTCATCGGGTGGTTGGGTTCAGGGCTTTGAGGCGGAAGCGGGTTCAGAATTGGAAACGGCCGGCGGGGTCTGGATCAGAAACTCCGGACCGGGCAGGCCGCAGAGGTAGGTAAGGTCGGCGATCAGGGTCCACTGGTCCGCCGTGGCACGGGCCAGCTGGGCCTGGGTTTCGAGCAGGACGCGATGCGATTCCATGACGTCCCGGATGTTCCCCTGTCCCGAGGTCCACTGTGCGAGTGCCGTCCTGCGGGCGTCCTCGGCCCTGGGCAGGATGTCGTCGGCGTAGAGCTCGGTTCCCCGCCGGGCGGCGGCGATCTGCAGTCCCAGCCGCCGGATCTCCTCGCGGACTGCGAGGGCGGCATCGATCTGCTCCTCCTCGACCGATTTTAGGCGCTGTCGGTCGCGGGCCAGGTCCTTGCGGTAGTTGCTCCGGTTCCAGAGGGGCAGGTTGACGAGCACGCCGAAGGTGCCGGACCGGAAGTCCCCATCCCCGGTGTACTGCATCCCCTGGACGCCGAGGGCGATGTCGGGTCGCACCGAGCGGCGGGTGGCCTCGACCACGGCACCGGCCTCCTTGCGCTCCGCCTCGAGAACCCGTCGTCGGGGTGCCGTCTCGAGGGCCCGGGCCATCAGTGTCTCCGTGACCGTGACGGGGGGTGCCGGGGGAGGGAGGGTGAAGCCTGGCAGGGTGGAGGCGGGATCCTGTCCGAGGCGACGGTTCACGGTGGCGAGGGCCTCGGTTTCCCGGGACCGGAGGGTCTCAACCTCGTAGCGGCGTCGGGCCAGCTCGGTCTGGGCGCGGAGCACGGCGACCTGCGAAATGGATCCCGAGGCCAGCTGTGCTTCCAGGCTTCGGATGAGATCGGTCATCCAAGTCTGGTCTGCCTCGGCCAGCCCGACGGCCTTTCGAGCCAGTGCCGCCTCAAACAGCGCGAGGGTGAGGTCACGCTCCAGCTCCTGGAACCGGGTGTCGGCCCGGACTTCCTCCACCTCGGCCGCACGGAGGGCGACGGCGCGACCGGCCTGTTCCTTTCCGAGGAGGGGCAGGGGTTGTTCCACCCCGTAGAGAAGGTTGCCCTGTTGGGAGGCTTCCTGACCTTTTGGACTGTAGACCGTTCCGGCGAACTGAACCTGTGGGTCCGCGATCCGACGGGTTCCCTCGGCGTTCAGCCGTGCCGCGAGGGATCGGGCGGCGGCGGCCTTCAGCGACGGGTGGTTTGTGGCCATCGTGGCCACCCAGCGTTGCAACGTCGCTGGATTCAGGGGCTCCGGGATCGGGTCGGCGCCTTGGAGATCAGACTGGGGTGCCAGCAGGATTAGGGCGATTCCGAGGAGGAAGCGCCGGGCCCGGGCAAGGGCATGACAGTTCGGATGGAAGTTCATGATTCATTGCGGTCATGGGAACGACGGACGGACGGCGCGGACACGGAAAAGCCCCGAGGTGCACCCGCGCCGGGCACACTTCGACCGTGGCAATGAATCGGATCAGATTAGAAGGACGCCATGCCGGAGGAAGAGGGGCATGGCGGTGTCCGTGGCGGCGGACGCAAGCTCCGCGGTGTCGGGACGGAGCGCGGGACGGGGTGCGGCAAGCACCCAGGCCAGCGTCAGAAGAGCCGGGGTGTCGACCGACACCCGAGAGGTCTGGGCCGGCAGTCCGGGGGCGGAGGACTCAGAGGGGGCCGGCGTGTCCTGTTCCACGCAGCAGGTGGCGGGGCAATGGGTCCCCTTCGACGGCTTGCAGCAGGAGCCCATCTCCGCGGAGCGGCTCGGGACCGGCATCACGAGCGCTCCGAACACGTGGACACTGCAGAGCACGAGGCTCATACAGAGGGCGATCCACGCTTTCATCGGAAACCGAGGGGCAGGCGAGGGGTGATCGACTACTTCTTCGTGGTCGAACCGGCCGCGATCTTTTTCAGGTACTTGTCGGGGTTCTTGGCGAAGTCCTTGTTGCAAGACTTGCAGCACATCTTGACCTGTTGGCCCTTGTAGGAGGTCACGAAGGGCTCTCCCATCTCGCCCAGCTTCTCGTCAGAAACGATGCAGGTGTCGAGGGTGTAGGGCTTGTCCTTGGAGGCCGACTTCTGCTTGGTGTTGGAGTCGGCAAGCAGGGACACTGAGAGGACTCCAGAGAGCAGTAGTAGGGAGGCACCAATCTTCATATTCGGGACAAAGTATCGCGGAACTGCAGTCAAGGCCAGTCCGAAGTCATGGACCCCGTCGCCATGATCCTGTGATCACGGAGGCGTGATGAGGCTGGACACGCCCTTCAGGGGATCACCCTCCACCACCACGCGATAGAAGCGTGTCGGAATCCATGCCGGATCGGTCTCTTCGAAGGGGGCTTTGATGAGTCCGGTCGCCCGGTTGGACCAGGTGCCGTTGGAGAGGGATTCGGTCGACTGGATCGTGTAGCTGACTCCGTCAACGACTGGCCAGCTCAGGATGGGACTGCCAGACCCGGGGCTGGACGGGGTGACCCCAAGGCGGCTCACGGCATCCCTTGGGCTCGTGCCGGCGTAGAACTCTGACAGATTGTCCTGCCCATCCTTGTCGTCGTCATCCCTGCCGGTCCGATCCAGAGAGTCGAACCACAAGATCTCCCAGCTGTCGTCAAGTCGGTCCGAATCCGAGTCAAAGTTCTCCCGCCAGGCGTTGGGATCCTTGCCTTGCTGGGAACGGATCCGCTCCTGGAACCCGAAACCGGTCTGGAAGATCGAGCGGACGAGATTCGTCGTTGGGAAATCCATGAACACCACGCCCAAGTCGCTCGTGGGCAGGACAGAGACGAAGGTCTCGAGGAGGGCATTGATCTCACGGGCGACTGCCGGAACCTGTCCCGGTTCACCGGGGGGCACGACCCTGCCATTGGCGAAGGTGAGCGATGTGAGTTCCTGGTCGAACCGGGCCTGGTTGAGAGCCCCTTGGACTCGCGCCCACTTCGCGGTGTCGTCACCCTGATCCAGCGACTCGACCTCCGGGGCATCCCCGATGCGGAAGGGGCCCGACCGGAATGTTCCGGGGAAGCCCTCGGGCCAATGGCTCGCGTCGATGCCACGCGCGGTGCCTGCCGGAGTAAACCGTCGGACCAGGACCAGCCGGCCCCGGGCCGCCTCGGTGGTTCCGGTCCTTCCAAGTGCTGGGAGTTCGGTGCCGACGTGCCATGCTCTGGGATTGCGGGCGATCTCGCGATCCAACGCCTCCCCGAAGTTTCCGACGGAACCCGGCTCTTCGCGGATCACCACCAGAAGGGTCTCCGAGGGGTTCTCCTTGAAGAAGCCAATGGCCTCGTCGATGACGGTGCCCAGATCCGTCTCCTGGTCGGTGCCCCCCTCGAAGACCCTGAGAACGCCATCCTTGAGACGACATCCGATATCGAGTCCCCGGATGCCCGCATCAAGCTGTTCCCGGAGGCTCCAGTCCTGGTGACGGGTGGTGCCCGGGAGGGACTCCTTCCGCGCCGTTGACGCATGCGTGGCGGGAATCGAGAACTGTCCGAGGGTCCAGCGATCGGGAAGCGATCCCATCCAGCGTCGTGGGTCGATCTGTCGGAGGTTGACCTCTCCGATCTGAATGGTGAAGGCCGGCACACCAGGGTTTTGGAAGACGATCCGGACCCCACCATCTTGCCAGCCGAGCTCCCGGGCCAAGCTGGCCACCCGGAGGGTCGACGATTCGCCCGGAAGAATGGTAGGGTTCAGGTACCGGGTGATCCGGAAGTCCCCGGTGATGGACGCGTACTCCAGAGACAACGGTCCGTCCCCGGTGTTGGTGATCACGAACTCGTCCTCGGTGGGTGAAAAGCCGAGATCGACTGGGACTGGGTTCCCTGTCGGCAGGAGTGACCCCCGATAGGACACGGCATAGTTGAGATTGTCCTCGGCCCCGGGGGGCTCAGCGCGAATCCGATATGGTGGGCGATTGCAACGACGCCTGGGCCCTTTGGATAGCCCATCCCGCTCGATGTGACCGGCAACACCCGTGTACCCCAGGTGGGTGAGGCCCCCTGTTTGAGGAGGCTTCCTCGCCCGGTCCGGATCCAGCGGTCGTGATCGGCAACCGCATAACCGTGCCCCGCAAAGACATCGTTGATCCCGGACACCCAGGACCATCCATGGGTGGTGGCGGACTCCTTCAGAATCCGGTTCAGCGGGGCGATCAGAAGCCGCGATGCCACCAGCGCTTCCGTGGCCGACACGGACTTGCCGGGGAGCACATCGTCGAAAAGGGGGCCCCACCATGGGGTGAGTCGACCGTCGGTCCCGAGGACCCGAGTGCGGGTGGGATCCGGCTGCTCGAGAATCGCGACACGACCCACCACGAATGAGGCGCGCAGCGCAGCGGCGAGCTCTGATAGCTGCCCCGGCAGGGATGAGGTCGCCGCCTCGAACCGGTCGAGAATTCCGGTGCGGCTGGGATTCGTCAGAACGGCGTTGTCTTCCGGTCGGGAGCGGATCTCAGCGAGGACCTCGTCCGCGATGGTGTCGACAGTGGCCGAGGAGACCCCACGTTGCTGCCCCCGGATATTGAGGAGATCTGAAAGTTTCGCATCAACCAGAAACGTTCCCAGGAGCGCGGATATCCCCGCGTCATCGGCACCTGTGGAAAGAAGGGTCTGGTCGATGGGGCGGTTGCCGATCAGGGCTTTGAGATGAGTCAGCTGAACCGGCAGGGGTGTCGTGCCATCCTCGACCGAGAGGTTTCTGGGGTTGCCGGCGGTCTCCAGCATTGAGGAAAGCGTCGCTCCGGATTGGGCCACGCTGATGAAGGTCACCGAGGTATGGGGATCGGACAGCTCGAGGTTTTGTGCGTAGAGCGCCGGACCCGATATCACCGACCGGTGGGCGAGGCGGTTCTGGCGGATCGCCTCCGCATCACCCCCGCGGGCCCAGATGGCCTCCCTGCTCGTGAGGATCTGGGCTGAGGACGGAAACTCATCGAAGGAAAGGCGTCGCAGGTCGACGGAATCGAAACGTTCCGGGATCATATCGGGATCCCCTTGGACCGTGTACACCCGATCGATCTCAGGGTTGCCCTCACCTGAGGCCTGTCCGTCCCCGAGCGCGACAATCAGGAGGTCCCGCACCTCGATCCTTGCCGAACCCTGGTCGACGACGACGCCGTCTCTGGTGGCAATGTACAGGGCTTCACACGGGCCCGCGGTCAATCTCAGGAGTGGGCCTGCACCCGTGGCCGATAGGGGCGGTCCGGATGTGGGGGTGAGGGTCCAGGTGTACTGGACAGGTTCGGCAAGCGGGGCGGTGGGAAATACGCGGACCTCGAAGTCGGCGGGTTGCGCGTAGGAGGCTGTGTTAGGGAGGGAGACGAATCCAGGATCCCGCGGGGAGGGTGCAAAGCGGGGGGACATCTCATAGTCGACGGATCCCTGACCAGCAGGCTCCACACTGCGGCTGGCGGTTTTTTTGGAAGCCATTTCGACTGCCGTTCTCCAGACGGACTCGACGAGTGGTGCAGTCACGAAATCCATGTTGATCACGCCACCTCGACCGCGGGTCGCATAGCCCTCCGAGGTCGGATCGGTCATGAGCCGCTGGATCCGTGGGTTCATATATTTCGAGACCGCCCAGAGACTCTTCGGAATCCCCATCCAGTTCTTGTCGAACGCACTGGAGAAGTTGAGATACACGACTTGGTCGTCGGTCGAAGACATGGCCTCTCGACGGAGGAGAAGGAACTGTCCGAACTTGGTGTTGAATGTCGCTTCCGAGGAATCGGGCAACCAGCACCAGTCCTGGACCCGGAACGTGCCGTTGTTGAAGGGTTGTAATGGCGAGTAGGGCCAGGCGTCCGCATCGAGCCCGAACGGTGCGGTGGCTCCGAAACGTCGAACGAGCAGGATCTTGCCGCGGACGGAATCCGGGGCGCCCTTGCTCCCCAGTGCGGGAACCGTCGCCCGGAGATTGAACAACTCGGGAAACCGGGATAGATAGTCGTTGAAGGTGTCGACGAACGACCGTGTGTTCCCAGAGTCCGTATGCTCCTTCTTGACGCTCATGAGAATCGTCTCGGAGGGGTTGTCGCGAAGGAACGACTGGACCTCCTCGAGGACGTTGTCGAAGTACAGCTTCTGGAATTCCCTGCCATGGTGGATGGCAAACGAGTTCTGGATGTGCCGGCAGCGGATGTCGAGGAAGCGGACCCCCGCGTCGAATTGTTGGCGGAGGGTCAGTTTCTGGCAGATGGCGGTGTCGGGGACCGACTCATATCGGGCACAGGTCTCATGGGTTCCCGGGATTGTGAACCGTCCCATCTTCCAGTCGTCCGGGATCGCAGACATCCAGTTGCGCCCCGTGATGGACGAAGGATCGGCTGCGGCAAAATGCAGGCCTGTTTGGCACAGCAGGACCAACAGTGAAATGAGGCGGATCAACTGCGTTATGCTCTATTGCTGCCTGAGGAGGCCGAGGTTTCCAAGCTCGGACGTGCAGAAAACCGGGTGCCGCCCAGTGGGTGCGCACCAGACTGAGGACCTGGCCGGGTTTCCAAGCTCGCGCACCAGACTGAGGACCTGACCCCAAGCCCACAACGGATGGACGAATGACCTAGTGTAGTGTCTCATATTAGTCTTTAACAATTGGTTGGCTCCGTGCCAAAGCTTCCCGGGCTCGGCGGATTTTCTCCAGGATCACCGTTCCTTCAGCCCGCCACTGGTATCGCTGCGGCTTGAGATTCCGCTCGGCA
>SYEM01000167.1 GCA_005801385.1 Verrucomicrobiales bacterium
TCCGCACCGGCAAGAACCTGCCCGTCAGCGCCAGCGAGGTCCGGGTCCAGTTCAAGCCGGCCCCCAACATCCTCTACGGGGCCAAGAGCGGTGTGCGGCTTGACCCGAACTCGCTGACCCTCCGGCTGCAGCCCGACGAGGGCATCGCCCTCCGCTTCAACGGCAAGGTGCCGGGCGCCGCCACCAAGCTGCAGCCCGTCCGGATGCAGTTCAGCTACGACACGGAGTTCGGGGCCTACACCCCCGAGGCCTATGAGCGCCTCCTACTCGAGGCCATCGCCGCCGATGCCACGTTGTTCATCCGTCGCGACGAGGTGGAGACCGCCTGGGCGATCGTCGATTCGATCCGTTCGGCATGGATCGACAAACCACTCACCAACCGGGAATTCTACCTGGCGGGCACCTGGGGGCCGACCGCATCGGACGATCTCCTGGGCACCGACGGCCGGGAGTGGACGCATCCCACGGTCTGAACCGTCGGTTCCCGGCCACCGTTCTTCGCGTTGTCCAACCCGACCTTCCCCGACTACGCTCGCCCCGTGCCTGAAGGAAAGGAAGAGACGCCGCTGGACCGCCTGTGGAAGGAATACGGGCGGAGTTTCCGGGAGTTCGACGACCTGACACTGGCCCGATGGTGTTCCCAGACCCTCGGTCAGCTGCGGGGGCGTCCGTGGCGCCTCTCGCATCCGCTCGTGGGAGCCTTCCGGCTCGCCGCACAGCAGGCCCATGACCGCCAGGTGTGGCAGCAGCGTCTGGTCGATATCCCCCCCGGATACCAGGCCTCCCCCTGCTGCCGCGCCCCCTTCCTTCCCCTCCTGACCCGGGATGTCGGGACCTCAGGGCTCGTCTGCCTGCACTGCAACGAGATCGCCGTGCCGCCGGACCAGCTGCCGCCGGAATCCCAGAATACGCTTTCCGACTGGAGCACGAGATACACCCCGGTGCATGAGGTCGCGCATTGGGACGACGCCCAGCGCAAGAAGATCCCCGACTATGACGCGGCCTTCGAGGAGGCGGCCCAGAAGGCGGAGGATCTTCTCGCCGAGCTCGCCACCCAGCACGTCGTCCCTCTCCTCGAGTCCTTTCCGGCGCTGGTCTGGGAGGACCAGGACGAATGCCTCGAGGTCCGCCCCGAGGACATCCATCCGTGAGCCACACCGGCACCCGTCGCCTCGTCCTCCGTCTGGCCGCCCTCCTGGTGGCGATCCTCGCGGGTGCCGTCCTGATCCTCTGGTGGACCCGTGACGCCCTCGTCACGTGGACCCTCCGCAAGGCGATCGCCGGGGCGCTCGGTGTCGGAGTCCGCCTCGACCGGTCGGAACTCAGCCTCTCGGACGCCTCATGGCGCCTCAAGAACCTCGTCCTGAGCAACCCGCCCGGGTTCGGTCCGGGACCGATGGTCGAGATCCCCGAGATCTTCGTGCGCTACGCCACCGGCGCCTCCAGTTCGAACTCCGTGCGCCTCGCCGAATTCCGGTTTGATCTGGCCGGGCTGCATGTGGATGTCGACAACTCGGGGCGGACCAACCTGATGGCGCTCGGGCAGATCGAGGGCGCCATGTCGGCCCGGACCAATCCCATCACCGGCGGGTGGCAGTTCTCCGGGATCGATCGCCTCACGCTCTCCCTAGGGCAGATCACCTTCCGGGATGCCCGGGATCCCGCCCGAAACCGCGTCCTGGACCTCGGCGTGACCAATCGCACCTTCGAGAACGTGACGTCCCCCTTCCAGCTGATCCCCCTCGCCATCGAGATCGGACTCAGGTCGGGCTGGAACCCCCTCGGGACCCCACCGCAACGCTGAGTCTGCTGTCCAGGCCTCGCGGAACGGTCGCGCCCGAAAAATCTTCACGTTGGGTGACCCGTTACATTGACATGACGAAAAAGTTCCGCATCGTTTGAAGAACTGATCCCGGAAATTAAGCGACTCTACCCGTCTGCCTTGGTGCTCCTGTGGTTTGTCTTGGTCTTTTTGATCTTGACGCAGACCGCAAAGTCCGAGATGCCCCGGCGTCCTCTGAAATTGCAGACGGTGCTGGTGCTGGGCGACTCCCTCGCGGCGGGATTCGGGGTGGATCCCGAGGAAGCCTTCCCGGCGGTTTTGCAAAGGCGCGCAGAGGAGTCCGGCATCCCCGTCCGGATCATCAACGGCGGGGTCAGCGGCGACACGACCGCTGGCGGTCTGCGACGGCTCGAGTGGTTGCTGAAGACACCCGTCGACATCCTGTTCCTCGAGCTGGGTGGCAACGACGGGCTCCGCGGGCTGCCGATCGAGTCCACCCGCAGCAACCTCACCGCGATCATCCAGAGGACCCGCGTGCGCCATCCGAAGGCGGAGGTCGTGGTGGCGGGCATGCAGATGCCCCCGAATGTGGGTCGCGACTACGCTGACCGTTTCCAGGCCCTGTTCCCGGATATCGCCCGCGGGCAGAAGACCTCACTGGTCCCATTCCTGCTCGAAGGCGTCGGAGGCATTCCCGAACTCAATCTTCCCGACCAGATCCATCCGACCCCGACGGGCCATCGGATGATCGCCAGCAATGCCTGGCCCGTGCTGGAACCCCTGCTCCGTCGGGGAACCACCGGCAGCTGATCTGCATCCCCGGGTCGGTTCAGGCCGGATCGGAGGACCTGACCCGACGGAGTCCCACCCGGCTGACGCGCACACCATCCAGCTCGTCGACGGCCAGCTCGAAGGCGCCGATGGCGATGCGGTCGGTCCGGTTCGGGAACCGTCCCAGCCTCTGGGTGATCCAACCGTTGATCGTCGTCGCCCCCTCCGATGCCAACGGAATCCCGATGAGCTCCGAGAGCTCGAACAGGGGCAGTGAGGCATCGAGCTCCCAGGCCTCCTCTCCGCGACGCGTCACCCTGGGCTTTTCGTGGTCGAACTCGTCCTGGATCTGTCCCACCAGCTCCTCCAGCACGTTCTCGAGAGTCACCATCCCGGTGGTGCCGCCGTATTCATCGACGACAAGGGCGAAGTGGAGGCGCCGATCCAGGAACAGCTGCAACAGGCGCTCGAGCCGGGTTGTCTCGGGGACATAGATCAGGCGACGGGCGACAGGCCTCAGATCCTCTCCCGTCCTCGCCCGGGTCCGCAGGCTGAAGAGATCCTTCACATGGACCACCCCCACTGCGCGATCCAAGTCCCCCTCCTCGCACAGGGGGATGCGCGAGTAGCGGCTCCGCTCCGCGCAGTCGAGGCACGACTCGATCGGCTGCCGGGTGTCGAGCACCGTGATCTCACGTCGGGGCCGCATGACCTGGGCGACGACCCGGTGCCTCAGGTCGAGCGAGTTGAGGACGATTTCACGCCCGAGCTCTGAGCCTCTTTCGCGGCGATGGGTTGCGTTGAACAGCAGACGCAGCTCCTCCGAGCTATGGACCTCCTCCTCGAGGGATTCCACGCCAAGATGCCGAAGAATCCAGCGGGAGGTGCCGTCGATCGCGCGGATCAGAGGATAGGCCATCAGATGGAACCACCCGAGGGGACGTGCCACGAACAAAACCACCGGGACCGTCTCCTTCAGCGCGATGGCCTTGGGCACCATCTCCCCGACGACGATCAGCGTGAAGGTCATGCCCACGAAGCTCCCGATCGAAACGGCCTGATGAACCCAGGCGACATGATGGATCTCCAGCAGGCGGAGGACGGGATCCAGGGCGGACTGGACAAGAGGCTCCACGAAGTACCCCGACAGGAGGCCGGCCAGGGTGATGCCGATCTGCACCGTGCTGATCGCCGCATTGATGTTGGACTTGAGCCGTCGGGCCACCGTGGCCGCGCGGTTGCCCTGGGCCACCAGGGTGTCGATCTGGGTGTCCCGGATCTTCACCAGGGCAAGTTCGGCCGCGACGAAGAAGGCATTCATCGCCACGAGCCCCAAGGCCACCAGGGCCTTGAGTAGGAGGATGATCGCAAGACCGCCACTCACAGGATTACCTCCCCGAAGACACCCCGGAGCACGTCGGTCAGGGTCACGATCCCCTGCTCCCGGCGCTGGGAATCCACCACGATGGCCAGGGGCATGCCGCTGCGCTGCAGACGCCGCAGCGCCTCCTCTAGACGAACCGACTCTTCGAGGAAGAGCGCTGGACGCAGGTAGTCGGCCACCCGGGCCGTCCCGGGATCCGCCTCCGAATAGAGGATATTCTTGAGGCTGACGACACCCACGATCCGACGGGCCTCCTTCGATCCGCCCCAGACCGGGATCCGGGTGTGCCCCCGCTCGCGGCAGAGCACGAGGAGGTCCGGGATCGGGGTCTCCTCGGAAACCGTGTCGGCCATCGCCAGCGATCGGGCCACCTGGCCGACGGTCCGATACTGCATCTCTAGGACCCGCTGGATGAGGTTCCTCTCGGTGGACGACAGCCCGACCCCGGGATCAAGGACCTGGGACCGGAGGTCCTCCCGGTTCCCAAACAGCTGCACACCGTTCGCTCGTCCACCAGCCACCCTCAGGAAGATGTCGGAGAACAGCTCGACGAGGGCGACCAGGGGCGAGAGCACGAAGTGGACGACCCGGAACGGCCACACCAGGCGCAGGGCGAGGCGGTTCGGGAACATCCGGCAGACGGCCTTTGGAAGAAGGTCGGCCACGACATGCAGCAGGAGGGCCGCCAGAACGACCAGGGACCAGAAGATCCACGGCTGATGGCTGAACTGGCCCGAGAGCCAGGCGACCACCAGGGTCACCACCACGAAGTTGGCAAGCGTGTTGCCGACCAGAAGGGTCCACAGGAAGTTCTCAGGTCGGTCGAGGTAGACCTGCAGCGCCCGCGCTCCCCTCCGCCCCTCCCGGACCCACTGCCGGATGCGTAGTCGGCTGAGCGCCATGGCCGCGGCCTCCTGTCCCGACAACAGGGCCGACAGCAGCAGGGCCGACACGAGGGCACTCCACTGGAGCGTATCGAAGGTCATGCAGCCCCTCCTTCGCGTTCCACGAGCAGCTCCCGGACCCGACGGTCATCGGCCGCCTTCACCGTGAACCGAAGCCCCCGATGCGACACCGTCTCCCCGACCGCCGGAACGACCTCGCAGAGCTTCACCACCAGACCTCCGAGGGTATCGACATCCGGGTCTGTTCCCAGAGCCGGATGCTCACGGACGAAATCGTCGAGGCGCATCGCCCCGCTGGTCCGCCAGCGTCCCGGTCCCAGCGGCTCCATCACGAACCCCTCCGCCTCCCCTTCCCCACGGATCGGTCCCACCACCACCTCGAGGATGTCCTCGATGGTGATGAGACCCGACATCCCACCAAACTCGTCTAGGACCAGCGCCATGCCGCGCTGCTGGCTCTGCAGGGCCTGGAACAGCGTCAGGAGGTTCATGCTTTCCGGGACGAACGAGGGGAACTCCAGCGCCTCATCGAGGCCGGCCTCCGGGTGCAGCAGGAACTGTCGGGTATTGAGGATCGCCACGATCGTGTCGGGCGTCTCGTCGTACAGAGGAATCCGATGGTGACGGGATCGCCGGGCGGCGACCCGCAGCGCGCCCATCTCAAGATCGTCGGACAACATCACCACGGAGGCGCGCGGCCGCATGGCGTCCCGTGCCGTGCGGTGCTCGAGGGCCAGGATCCTCAGGATGATCTCCCGCTCCTGGGTCCCGAGCGCGCCGTGCTGATGGGCGAGGTCGACAAGGTCGGCATACTCCTCGTCCGAAACGCCTGCCGGAAGCGGGATGCTGCCCTTCACCAACGGCCGGAGGACCGTCTGGACCAGTCCCTGGGAGACCCGCCGGATCGGACGGCAGACGGGGACCATCCAGCCCAGGACCCGGGCCAGGCGCAGGGCCCACCATTCCGGGGATCGCACGGCAAGGGCCTTGGGGGCTAGCTCGCAGCCCACCACCAGGACCACGAGCAGCACGATCTCCCACCCAATGCGTTCCCAGCCCCCCTCGGCGGTCACCACCAGCACGACGGCGATCAGGAGGAAGTTCGCCACCGTGTTGCCCAGGACGAGGGTGGCCAGCAGGTCGTCCGACCGACTCAGGAGGTCCGCCACCCGAGGGCCCCTCCGCGGATCCTTGTCGATGAGCTGTCGGACCCTCCATGAGGCCAGCGAGAAGAAGGCGGTTTCGGCCGCCGCAAAGAAGAAACTTCCGGCCGCCAGCACGAACAGCAGCAAAAGGATCCAGTACAGCGGCAGCATCACGACTCCGGAAGCCTGCCTGCCGGAGGCCAATGATTCAACCCGGGGCAGACCCGGATCGGCGACGGGGCGGCCCGACGAACGGGCGGCCTGTTGCATCTGACGTCCTTGTCAGCCAAGGCCGCCTTGCTGAACCTCCGGCCCATGGCGTGGCACCTCGTCCAGACCTCGATCGATCCGCCAGCCCTCGAACCCGTGCAACGGGCCCTTCAGGCCAGCGGCGTCTACCCGGAGTTCGACGCCCATGGATTCGTCCGGGACGCCTTTGGCGTGCTGGTCCGCGGCCTCGAACACGAGCCCGCACTGAGCCTCCAGGCGTTTCTCGCCGCCGAGGGGGTGTCCGTCGAGGTCGTCCAGGACTCTGACTGGCCGGGCCTGCCTCCCGCGAAGCGGATCCAATTCGCCTCGTGTCGGGTGGATGGCTTTGCTCCGCTCGACCCACTCTGCCGGGAACTGGTCGTGCCTTGGAACTCCATTGCCGCCGTCGCCTGTGGCCTCGTCCGGGAGACGGAATTCGGAAAACGGGTCACCGCCAGCGTCAGCCTCGGCCGGACGCCCGTGCCGCTCAACGCCACCATGACCCAGATCGGCGGCGCCCCAATCTCATGGGATAGCGGGGACACCTTCGACTACGGGGAACCGCTGCCGACCGACCGCCTGGTCCTGACCGGCGAGGAACGGAACTGGCGCTGGAACGCCGAGGTGATCCTGGCCGGCGGACTCCGCTTCACATGGAAATCCCATCGGTTCCAACCGACCCGCGGGTCGATTCCCGAGGGGGAGGACGCCCCGGACTTCTTCGCCTTCATCCGGGACCTGGTGAGCCATGTGCCCAACGCGGCACTCAACCGCGGGGCCTTCGCGATCCGGACGGACCAGCCCGACGCCGGCCCTCGGTACCCGACACGGAACGCCTACGAGGAGGAGACCTGCTGGATCCTGTTCCACCTGCACCAATCGCGGATCTACCACGGGGGCGATGGCGACCCTCGTTAGGGTTGTGCTTCATCGCGGCTCACTCTCAATCCGCTCCGGGGAACCGGGCACCGTCAGGACCCAACCGCGTTTCCCGACGCCCTTGCAAGCCCTGACCACCCTCCTGAAGCTCCGGCCCATGGCGTGGCACCTCGTCCAGACCTCGATCGATCCGCCGGCCCTCGATTCCATGCAACGGGCGCTCCGGTCCAGCGGCGTCTTCCCGGAGGTGGATGCCCATGGGTTCGTCCACGATGCCTTCGGCGTCCTCATCCGCGATCTCGAACAGGGGCCTGCACTCCACCTCCAGGCGTTTCTTGCCGCCGAGGGGGTGTCCGTCGAGGTCGTCCAGGACTCCGAGTGGCCCCGCCTGCCTCCGCCCAAGCGGATCCAACAGGCCTCGTGTCGGGCCGACGGCTTCGTCCCGCTCGACCCGCTGGGCCGGGAACTCGTCGTCCCCTGGGACTCGATCGCTGCCGTCGCGTGCGGGCTCGTCCAGGAGACGGATTTCGGCAGGCGAGTCACCGCAAACGTCGGCTTCAACCTGAAGAGGAATGTACCGCCCGAGCGACTGGTCCTGACGGGTGAGGAGAGGAACTGGTGCTGGAACGCCGAGGTGATCCTGGCCGGGGGACTGCGCTTCACGTGGAAGTCCCATCGCTTCCAACCCACCCCGGGGTCGATCCCGGAGAGGCGGGAAGTCCCGGACTTCTTCGCCTTCATCCGGGACCTGGTCAGCCATGTGCCCAACGCGGCACTCAACCGCGGGGCGTTCGCGATCCGGATGGACCAGCCCGACGCCGGCCCGAGGTACCCGACCCGCAACGCCTACGACGAGGAGATCAGCTGGATTCTGTTCCACCTGCGTCGGTCGGGGATGTACCACGGAGGCGATACCGCCCCTCGGTAGTCGTCCCCAGCGGCCCCATCTGGACCCGCTACGCATCGTGAACCTGTGATGGTGGACGGGGTCCTTGGAGGCGGACGATCAACCCGACCAGCCCCCCAGGTCCGCCTGACCCTCACAGGAAAGATGGGGACCCAGCGGAGTGAGTCCCAACCTTGGGTGGGTGCTCCCGCACCCAGTGCCGTTGAGCACAACGGCACCCACCGGCTCCGGGCTGGATACCCGGGTGGGTGATGCAGTGCCCTGCATCACTGGGTGCACCGGGTACACCCACGAAAGGCGTAACCTGTTGTGACCCCGTTGAAGATGGATGGGGGCCTGGGATGCGTCCGACGAACCCGACCAGCCCTCAGAGCCCGTCCGAAAACTCATGGAATCCTTAGGATCAGGCCATTCTGCGCAGCATGATCCGTATCATCGCGACATGGATCCACGGGCTCCTAGCACGTCTCCAAGCCCGCCAGATCACCGAGGCCACCATCTGCTGCAGTGACTACTTCGCAAAAGCCGATGCCGCCGAGTTCCAGGAAGCCCGGGAGCTTCTGGCACCATGGCCGGTGACGCTCGTGGCCGGACGTACCCATGCCAAGGTGGCCACCTTCGGGAGCATCAGCATGGAAGGCTCCGCCAACCTCCGCGCCTGCCGATCAATCGAAAACGTCAGCGTCACCAACGACACCAACCTAGCCGACTTTCACCGCCAATGGATCACCACGTTGACCACCACATGAATAACCAACCCACCGACATTCGTGACCAAGCCGAAGATCTCCTTCTCGCGCATGGCACCATCCCCACGCCTGAATTGTTCGATGGAGTCGAACATCTGGCCGAAACCCGAGGA
>SYEM01000168.1 GCA_005801385.1 Verrucomicrobiales bacterium
ACTCATGGTCCAAGGGACGACACGAACTCGGCACCGCTGCCCTTCTGGGGCGGCCGCCCCAGAAGGGCCCTTGCCGGGCAGTCCACCTGCCCGAACCAACAAGGTGGAACCACAATAACCCCATTTCCGAGATACAAGGGATGACCTCCGTGTCGTCCCTGACATCCCCGCGAGGGTGGAGCGGATCGAACAGCGTTGCCGGGATCCTCTGACGCGAATGGGGTCCCGTCTGCCTTCGCGGGTGGATCGGTGCGCAGGGGATCGAGATGGGGCCGTGACGGAGCACAGCCCTACCGGAAGCGCCCACGCCGCGAGTTAGGTGATCTGGTTGTGGGGAGGCCGGTGGTCGTGCGGACTGTGGGGCTGGGTGGCTCTTGGTTCTGGGAGAAGGTGACGCCTGGTGTGTGTGGCCGCTGGGAAGCGGCCAAGTTCCGCAGAGCACTGCAAAACCCACCAGTGCAGTCCCACTGTTACGGGACTGCGGGACCCCGTCCGCCTTTTCCTCGTCCCGCGTAAGTCCGTTTCCAACCGCGGTTCTTGCTCGAAATCCCATCCTCAAGGAGCGTCGCAGAGACGTAGCTTCGGCTTCGCATTCCGTGTTGTCCCTGGATCCATCGACGATGGCCTTCGTGGCGGGTGTGATCAGTGCCCTTCAGGCACTGGCCTTCGTCGTGGTCTGGCATTTCAACCGCCGGACGCCTGGCATCGGATCCTGGGCGCTGGCCGCCCTGCTCAATGGTCTCGCCCTCGCGCTCCTGCCCGCGCGTTCGTGGATCGACAGCCCGCTCCTCACGAGGGTCCTGCCCACCACGATGAACTTCACGGCAGCGGCCCTCTTCTACATGGGTGCCGCGGCGTTTTCCGGGCGGTTCCCCCGGCTCCGGTGGCCCCTGATCGCCACGCTCCCGGTCTACCTCGGCTACCTCTGGGTCACCCTCGTGCGCGACGAGCCGCGCCTCCGGCTGCTGTTCACGTCTCCGATCTTCCTGCTCTTCATCAACCTCGGCGCCTTCGAGCTCTTCCGGGAGCGCCGCCCCGGTCTCCGGTTCTCCACACGCCTCATTGGAACGGTGGCGAGCCTCTTCTCCCTCCTCTTCCTCCACAGGATGATTGCCCTGCCGCTGCGGTCCGACGTTGCGGGGTTGTTGGATCCCGCAGGGCCGCAGCAGGCCCTGTTCGGCGTCCTGATCCTGTTCGGCCTCTTCTGGACCTTCGGGCTGATGATGCTGATCAACCAGCGACAGCTCCTGGAGATCCGACAGGCTTCCGAGGAGGCCCTGCAGGCCAAGGAGGAGACGTCTGCGCTGGAGAAGGAGATCCTCGCCGAGCGGGCCCATCGACAGCGTCAGATGCTCGTCCGCGACCTCCACGATGGCCTCGGCGGGATCACCGCCCATCTTGCGCTGCTGACCTCGCGCCCGACCGGCAACGTGGCCTCCCCGTCCGGGGAGGGGAACCTCAGGGATATCCAGCAGCTGGCCCAGGAAGGGAACCGGGAGCTGCGGCTCCTGATGAACACGTTGGAACGGGGCCTCACCCACTGGGGGGATTTCCTGACCGAGGCTCGGACCCATGCCGAGAAGGTCTGCACCGCGCATGGGGTGACCCTCGACTGGGTCGTGTCAGGTCAGTTGCCGTCGGAGCCATCGCAGGATGTGCCCGCGATGCTCTCGCTGCTGCGGGCGGTCAAGGAGGCGCTGAACAACGCGGCGCGTCATGGAAAGACCTCCCGCATCGCCTGTCGCCTCGCGTTCCGGTCCGGCACGCTGGGGATCTCGGTCCGCGATCGGGGGCAGGGCTTCTCCATGGCCGACCGCACGGGTCGTGGTCGGGGTCTGGGCAACATGTCCCGACGCCTCGAGGAACTGGGAGGTCGTGCGAGGATTGAAAGTCGGCTGGGTTTGGGCACCTTGATCCGGTTCGTCGTCCCATTGCCGGTGTTCCTGAAGGCGGGCGGCGAGATCCGATCGCAGCCCACCCATGACCCGACTCTTCCTCCTCGAGGATGATCTCCGGCTGGCGACCCTTCTTGAGGCGGTCGTCCGGCAGCAGCCGGATTTCCAGTGGGTGGGGCACAGCGCGTCGGTTCTCGAGGCGCTGCAGACGGTGGACTTCTCCGGGGTGGATCTCCTGCTGGCGGACCTGGATCTGGCCGAGGAGTCGGGCGTGGCCCTGATCGGAGCCGTGGCCGCGGTCGAACCCCGCGTGATCAGCCTGGTCCACACGGTCCATGACGACCGGGAGAGCCTCTTCGCCGCCCTCCGTGCCGGGGCCCGGGGCTATGTCCTGAAGGGGCAGGGAATCGACGAACTGCTCGCGAGTCTCCGGGCAGCGGTCCAGGGACACGTGCCGCTGAGCCCCGCGGTGGCCCGGTTCCTGATCGACCAGTTCCGCGTCGATCCCGGGGCCGATGGCACGGATTGGCAGTTGTCCCGCCGGGAGGTGGAGATCCTCCGGCAGGTGGCCGACGGGATGCTCTACAAGGAAATCGCCAGCCGTCTGGGGATCAGTCCACACACGGTCCACAACCACGTGAAGCGGATCTACGACAAGCTCCATGCGGCGAACCGGGACGAGGCGGTCCGCACCGCGACCCGCCTGGGATACCTGGGGCGGAGGGGCGGGGCCGCCGGGAGTTGAGTGTTGAGAGTCGAGTGTTGAGGGTTTGAAACCGCAGACCGCAGGTCTGCTGGAAATCAAATCGGGGCGCAGCCCCGGGAGGGTGGGTGATGCAGTGCCCTGCATCACTTGGGCGCGGAAGCGCCCATTCGAGGTGGGGATGACCTCCGTGTCGTCCCTGACATTCCCGCGAGGATGTAGAACACCAGGGGGGCCCAGCCGGGATCCTTGGACGCGAATGGGGTCCCGTCCGCCTTCACGGGTGGATCGGTGCGCAGGGGATCGAGATGGGGCCGTGACGGAGCACAGTCCTACCGGGAGCGCCCATTCGGGGTAGGGATGACCTCCGTGTCGTCCCTGACATCCCCGCGAGGGTGCAGAAAACCGGGGATTACCGCCGGGATCCTTCGACGCGAGAGTGGCCCTGTCCGCCTTCTCGGGTGGATCGGTGCGCAGGGGATC
>SYEM01000169.1 GCA_005801385.1 Verrucomicrobiales bacterium
CTCCCCAAGAACATCGAGGGCTACTACCAGGAACCGGGCCGGGCCGGACGCGACGGACTGCCGGCGGAGTGCCTGCTGCTGTTCAGCGCCGGGGACGTCGCCAAGCAGATGCGGTTCGTCGACGAGAAGCCGGACGAAGGGGAGAAGGAGATCGCGAGGCGCCAGCTCCGGACGATGGCCGGGTTCACGGAGGGTCCCGAGTGCCGCCGACGCGCGCTGCTCCGGTACTTCGGCGAGGAGCACCCGGAAGCCCAATGCGGGCACTGCGACAACTGCCTGCAGCCGCGGGAGACCTATGACGGCACGGTCCCGGCCCAGAAGATCATGAGCTGTGCCTACCGGGTCCGCCAGCGCAGCGGCTTCGCGTTCGGACTCAACCATGTCATCGCGGTCCTCACGGGGGGAGACAGCGAGCGGATCCGGCAGCACGGGCATCACGAACTCTCCACCTTCGGGATCGGGAGGGACCTGTCGCGGAGCGACTGGGGGGCGATCGCGCGGGAGCTCATCGCGCAGGGACTGCTGGCGCAGACCGCCGGGGAGTTCCCGGCGCTGGAGCTGACCCCGGAGGGTGCGGAGGCCCTGCGGGAACGTCGGTCCATCCGACTCACCCGCCCCCGCGAGGCGGTCCGGGTGCGGTCCGACAAGACGGGCGAGATCCCGTGCGATGTCTTCCTGTTCGAGACCCTGCGCCAGATGCGCAAGGAGATCGCGGAGCGGGAGGGTGTCCCGCCCTACATCGTGTTCGGGGACACCACGCTCCGGTGGATCGCCCGGGAGTATCCGGAGACGGAGGAGGCCCTGCGGGCGATCCCTGGCGTGGGGGCCACCAAGCTGCGGAACTATGGCGACGCGGTGCTCCGGCTGGTTACCCGCCATCTCCAGAACCATCCCCGACAGACCTTCGCCAACATCGGTGGGCCTCCGACCTCCACCGCCTCGCCCTCTTCCGCGGCCTCCCGTGGGGAGCGGATGACGACGACAGTCCGTGAGACGCTCCGACAGTTCCGCGAGCTGGGACGACTGGAGGCGGTCGGCGAGGCCCGTGGGCTCTCGGAGTCGACCGTGTCGGAACACCTCTGCATCGCGATCGAGTCCGGCGAGACGCTGGACTGGTCACGGTTCTTCTCAGGTGCCGAGGTCGCCGAGCTGAAGGCGGCCTTCGATGGATCGGAATCCGACCGATTGAAGCCCCTCCATGAACGGCTTGGAGGACGCCATTCGTTTCCCCGGCTCCGACTCTTCAGGGCGTTCTGGCTGACGGGACGGTTTGGTCCGATCCCCGCCGGACGCCAGGCCTCCGGCGCCGAAGAGTCACCCGACTCCGTCTGATCGTCCCGGGACGCCCCAATCCCATCCCCATCGCCGGGGCCATCGCGGTCCCGTCCACATCCGGACTCGCCACCGATGCCGGATCGGTTCATCAACGGGTCATGCGCATGGCCTTGTGGTGGGGAGTCCTGTGGATGCTCTGGATCCGGGTGGTGGCCGTGGAACCGCCTCCGGTCCCGCTGTACGAGTTCCGTCCCGGGACACCCGACGGCGTCGGCAAGTGGTTCCTCGGACGGGAGATCGCCTACTACATGTCCCATCAGGGAGCCCCGTGGCTGGAGCGACCGGAGCGGGAGGAGGAGGAGCGTCCCTCCATGCTGGTCAAGGCCCTCGGCCTGAAGCCGGGCGAGACCGTCGCCGATGTCGGCGCCGGCAGCGGCTACTTGTCGTGGCGCCTCGCCCGGGAGGTCGGGCCGAAAGGACGGGTCTACGCGACCGACATCCAGCCCGAGATGCTCGTCCTCCTGAGGAACGCCATGGTCGCCCGGGGCATCACGAACGTCGTGCCTGTCCTCGGATCCCGGACCAACTCAGGACTGCTCCCCAAGTCGGTCGACCTCATCGTGATGGTCGACGTCTACCATGAGTTCGACCATCCGTTCGAGATGGCGGGGAACCTGGTGAGGTCCCTCAAGCCCGGTGGACGCCTCGTGTTCGTGGAGTATCGGGGCGAGGAGAAGTGGGTGCCGATCAAGCCCCTGCACAAGATGACCGAGGAGCAGGTGAAGCGGGAGATGGCGCTCCATCCGCTGGAATGGGTGGAGACCCTCCGCGTGCTGCCGCGTCAGCACATTCTCATTTTCAGGAAGCCCGAGTAGGGCTGCTTCCCGGGCGATTCGCCGTCGGCTCGCCTCGGGTGGCGCGTTTGTGGCTCCGGTCCTGCCCACTCCGTTCGGCGGGTCGCAGGGACAGACGCGGTCCGGTCACCCGAGGGGCCTCGCGGCGGATCTCCGTGCGGGTTGCAGTACCCCTGGAATCCCGTGCCGCAGGGTTCTCGCGTGGATCCAGGGGATGCTTGGGGCCGACCGGAGACCCGGGATTCCGCTCCGCGATCACGAGCGAGTCGGGGTGGGGTGGGGCGACCGGAGTCTGGACCCGGGGCAGGGGAGTCGATGGTGGTGTTTTCAATCGTGCATTCATCGCACGGACCGTCGTGTCTCCGGGCTGGCGCGCCAGCCCTGCCTTGTTGGATCCTCTCCCCGGATTGGCCCGTTGCCGGCAGCCGTGCCTTGACGTTGCTTCGCGCCATTCCTTATTTGGGATCTCCGAGACATGCCTACCTACGAGTACAGCTGCAGCAAGTGTGGTCACGAGTTCGAGTGCCAGCAGTCGATGTCGGCCCCGCCGCTGACGACCTGCCCGAAGGACCTCTGTCCCCGGAAGACCTGGGGTGAGGGGACCGTGAAGCGCGGGGTGGGTGGCGGTGCCGGCCTGATCTTCAAGGGCAGCGGATTCTACATCACCGACTACCGGAGCGAGGGCTACAAGTCCGCCGCCAAGAAGGACTCGAGCAGCCCCGCACCGAAGTCGGAATCGAAGTCCTCCGACTCCAAGCCCGCAGCGAAGCCCGCCCCCAAGTCGGATTCCAAATAGGGACACGGATCCGATCCGCGTGACCGGCTGAATGTCCCCCTGATGCGATCACGGTCCAAAACCCGAAGCGTGTGGATCCCGGTTCTTCTGGGAGGCCTCCTCCTGGCGCTCGGGTGCCCCGGAGCCGTTCCGGGACTCCCCTTCGAGATGCCCGTGGTGGCCTGGGGGAGGACCGGACAGTTCCTCGTCCGGGGTTCCGGCAACGTCCCTCCGGACCCCATCCGGGAACTCAAGGAGGTCGGCACCAACCGGATCGTCCGTCTCCGTCCCGAGCTGCTCGCGATCACGGCCGACCGGGTCAAGACCGCCGTGGATCGCCGTCTCGACGCCCGGGGGCCCTGGACCTCCCGCATCCACATCCAGATGCAGCCCTCCCGACCGGGTGGCCAGACCCCACCGCAACAGGTCGCAATCCGCGCGGAGGCCATCCAGGGAGGCTGGCAGTACCAGGTTCCCGTCCCGGGATCCATGGACTGGCAGATGCTGGTCCGCGCCCTGGTGGAGGTCGTGCTCCTGGAGCATGCGAACCGGTCCAACCGGGGACCGGAGGTGGTCGTTCCGCCTCTGTGGCTGTCGGAGGGACTGACCCAGCTGCTCCTCGCGCAGGAGGGACGGGATCTCGTGGTGGAGGAGGCCACGGTCATCAATCGCAATCGCCGGTATCCTGATCCCCTCGCCGCCGTCCGGATCTATCATCAGGGACGTTCGCCGCTGCCGTTCTCCGAGCTCGACGTACTGTCGCTGGAGAAGCTCGCCGAGCCGTCGAAATTCGAGGAGTTGCAGATGTCCTCGACGCTGTTCACCGAGGCCTGGGTCCGGACGCCCGCTGGCCGCCGCTTTCTGATGGAGTTCCTCGGGTCGCTTTCGGGAAGCCTCAACTGGCAGACCGCGTTCCTGAAGGCCTCACGGGGGACCTTCCTCTCGCTCCGGGACGTCGAGAAGTGGTGGGCCGTCACCGCGGCGGAGACCCTCTCCACCGATCCCTCTCAGCAATGGCCCCGGGAACGCCTGCTCGAGTCGCTCGACCGTCTGCGACGCGAGACGGTCGAGCGCCGTCAGGACACCAACAGCGTCGCGGAACCGGCGTCCGTCCTGCTGTCGGACCTCGTCAAGACTTGGGAGCCGGACGCCCAGCAGGAGGTGCTGTCCCGGAAGCTCGTCCAATGGCAGGTGCTGGCCTTCCATGCCCCCATGCCGCTGCGCCCGCTGTGTCTGGAGTATTCCCAGGTGGTGCAGAACTATGTGAACGCGCGATTCGGTCCCGAGCGGAACCAGATGCCCCGTGGCCAACTCGAGGCCCGCGGTCCGATCCTCGCCGGGGTCGCCGCCCGTCGACTGGCACAGCTCGATCGTCGCCTCGACGCGGAACTCGCCCAGGTCGCCGAACAGCGGTCGACGACCCGCGAACCGGGGCCTCCCAGGCCGTAGGCTCCAGGCCGGATCCGAGACGTACGCCTCGGCGTTCGGCAGGTCGGGCACGCCCGACATCCCCGGCGTGGACTGGCCCCGTAACCGCCTCCGTGGGACCTCGTCCCCGTCCCTCTCACTGGGGAGTGACCGTGATCCTGTAGAAGGCGGACCCCTCCGGAGGATTCGGATCCAGGATGTCCTGCTCCGACGGCTGTTCCACCGTCCTCGAGATCACCTGAAGCCATGGTGCTCCGGGGGACCGGAGCTCATTGAGCCGAAGGAGTTGGTAGGTCCGCCCGGCCTTGCCGCGGAAGCGGAACCGGACCCCATCGGGTCCGCGCTCGGGAGGTGTGAGCCGCAGGGTGTCCGAGGGGTCCCGCGGGTCGGTGCCGGCCGTGAATTCATCGAGCGCCGACAGGCCATCGTCATCCGCATCGCGCAGCGCGTCCGTGGGGTCGATCGGACTCAGGCCGTTGTCGACTTCCCATCCGTCCGGAAGACCGTCGCGGTCGCCGTCGGGATCGATCGGCCAGGAGAGTCCGACCAACGGGAGGGCCAGATGACGCAGCCCCGGGGCGCGTGGAAGGACCTGGAAGCCCAGCGCGTCCGTGACCGCGGCTGTGAGGGTGAACTCCGCCCGGATGTCCCGCTGCGCCAGTGGGGCGAGGGGACCGAACTCCGCCAGCGCCACCGACGGGTCGGTGGTCTCGGTTGCCCGGGCCAGAGTGGAATAGGTCACCGTTCCCTGACGCTGAGGAATCTCGGTCCGGATCCACGTCGTGTCCGCGGGGAAGGGGCCACTGTTGATCAGGCTGAGGACCGCCGGGGTCGGACGCCCCAGCGGCAGGGATTGCGACAGGATTCCGCCTGATGCCGTCGGTGAGGTCAGTTCCGCCGAGAGGCAGGACAGGCACTTGCCGGCAGGGCCTGCGGTCACCAGTTCGTAGATTGCCGCGGGCAGCAGGGCGGCGTGATGGACGGTGATTTCATCCAGGAGGCCGATCCAGCCCGCCTCGGATCCCATCGAGGCCTCTCCGCCGAGGCGGAGCGGTTGGCCGGGTTCCTGGAGTGAGCCCCGGAGCGGGAACGCCGCGAAGGCGGTCCGCATCCCGTCGACGTAGAGGTCGACACGACGTGTTTCGACCGCGAACACGATGGCGGCGATGTGGTGCCAACGATCGTCCCGGAGGTCGGCCTGGCCTGCCATCACCGGGGTGGTGGCGGTCTCAACAACAGAGCTGTGGGCATCGCGCATCTCCATCCGCAGGGCACCGTCCTGCATCAGGAGTCGGAATCCGGCGTCCTCACCGTTCCGGCGGTTGCCGAGGAGGGCGACCCGCTGGCGGGCCGATCCGCCCGTGAGCCGGACCCATCCCTCGATCGAGAAGTCCGCGTCGGCCGAGAACGTGAATCCAGGCCCGGTCGGCACCTCCAGTCCGCTGAAGGCCAGGTCGAACCGGAAGGCCTGGTCTCCCACAAGACCCGTACCGAACGATGCCGCGGTCAGGGAACCGGTGATTGCGTTGGACCCGAGGGCGTCCAGGCCATTGCCCTCCGCCGGCCACCAGGCGGCCCGGTTCCACCAAGGATCTCCCGACACCAGGGGCAGTCGCGCGCAATGGCCGGCGAAGACCACCGTCGCTGTGGCGGTATTGTTCCGTGGGTTTGGATCGGGTTCGGCCCGTGTGACCTCCGCCCAGGACACCCGGTTCGTCACGCCAAGAGTGGCCAGTGGAACCGTTCGCCGGGCCTTGAATGTCACCGTCGCCGAACCCGCCGGCTGCAGGGTCCCGAGTGTGGCCGAGACCCGGTGAATCAGGACCGGCGAGGTGAAGCTCACATTGGTCGCGTAGGTCACCGCCCGCACCGTACCCTGCGATGTGGTGAGGTCGAAGACCTCCGAGAGTCGCGTGGGGGCCTGCGGGAACACCCGGTCGAGATGGATGTCGACGGTGACGTTCGACGAGATGCTGGGACCCGGGTTGGTCACGCTGGCGGTGAAGGTGAGGATGTCCCCGACCTGGACGGCGCCCGGCATGGCGTTCAGGCGCACCGAGAGATCGTCCGCCACAACCATGGGAAGGGTCGACGACACTCCAATGTGGCGGTTGCCGTCATCGGCGAGCAGGGCCACCGATTCGGCGAATCCCTCCACCTGCAACGGTCCGCTCCAGCGTCCATCGCTGAAGCCCAAGATGGCCTCTGGGGACACCCTCAGGCGTGCGGCGTCGGTAAACGGGAGGAGGAGGCCCGGATTGAGTCGCCGGGGTGTCGCAGCCTGGAACTCCCAGTCGCGCGCCGCATCGGTGTCGAAAGCCCCCCCACGCTGCAGGCTGGCGGAGGGGTTGCTGACGTATTCCGGGACGGCGTGGCCGTCCCAATCGTGGGAGGTGATGGGCACGGGATTCCAGACCTGCGTCGGAACCGCGGCGCCGGCACAGACGACATCGGCCACGGCACCCGTCGGGCTCCGCAGCACCACCATGAGCCGTCCGGGCTGGCTGTTGGGGATGGCCTCGTCGTGGCCCCAGCGGAGCGCCGTCCCGGTCCGGAGGGTCGGGAACATCGACGTGCCGATCCCCTCGAGGATCGTGAAGAGCCCCTGCGGCGCCACCATCGCCAGCTCAGGCAGGGGGAGGGTGACCACGGGCAGGGGCCAGGAGACGGTGTCGTAGAGGACCGCGGTCCAGCCGGCGAGGGAGACCGGTTCTGTGCCGACATTGGTGATCTCGACGGAGTCCTCCCCGAGGTTGATCTCGGTGATCAGCAGCGACCGAGGACGCTTTCCTGCGGGCAGAGCCGAGATCGACACGGTGCCGTTGAAGTTCGACACGACGTTCCCGAACCCGTCCCGTGCCACCAGTCCGGCGGTGAACGGTTCACCGGGCCGCAGGGGGTTGGTGATCGGATCCCAGGCGAACGACTGGACCTGGCCCGGGACCGGATCGTCGTTGAGGAGTCCCACCACCGCCTTGGCCTTTCGCACTTTGGCCATCACCGGGTTGGTGAGAGTGACCCCGAACCACTCGTCGTTTTCCGGCGAGGTGTCCCCGTTGGTGACAATCCGGACGACGGCGTGGGCCTGTCCGGGCGGGATGGAGACCGTGTCGCTGGACGATTGATAGTCCGTCGGGCTTGTGGCCGTTCCATCGATCGTCGCGTATTGGACCTGGAGTGTTTCCTCGGACACGAAGTCGGTCTCGATCCAGAGCTCGACCGTCTGGGTTCCCACGTTGCCCTCATGGAGGGTGACGTCCTGGACGCTGAGCTGTGGGACGGGTTCGTCGCTGATGATCTGGATCTGGGCGGTCTTGCGTCCCAGCGGGGCTCCGGTCGCGCCGGTCAGAACCACCTCGAACTGCTCATTCCGCTCGTGGATGCGGTCGTCGATCAGCGGGATTCGGACGGTCACGAAGGTCTCGCCTGGGGCGATGCGGACGACCTCTTCCTGGGCGACATAGTCCCGTCCCGCCTTCGCGGTGCCGTCCTGGGTCCGATAGTGGATCACGACCTCGCGGTCGATGGGGGCCGACAGGAGGAGGTTCGCCTCGGCGTCGACGGCGGTCCCCTCCCGGAACAGGCCTCCAGGTGCGAGATCCACCGACAACGGCACCACCTCGATGGAGGCTGTGGCGGCGTCGTTCAGCGGATCGGGGTCCGGAATCAACTGTCCCATCCGCGCCTGCAGGTCATAGCTGCCGACCAGAAGGGGGCGGGCCGTGAGGGTGACCGTGGCCCGTTCCCCGGGGCCGATCCGACCAAGGTCGGTGATCACGATCCCGGCGAGATCCGTCGATGTCCCCTGGGAGGGTTGGACCGAACGCAGGCTGATCCCGGCCGGGAACAGGTTGGTGAGCGAGACCCGGTCCACGGCTCGCGTGCCGGAGTTGAGCACTTCCGTCACGACGAGGACGTCCTCGGAGAGCGGCCAGCGGTCGGGGGTCTTGAGCTGGACACTGAGATCGCTGGCTGGGGATTCATCCGTGCATTTGCCGATGGATCCCGAGGCATGGAGTGCGATCAGTTCGGTGGCCGCCAGGGCGCGGGTGTAGAACGAGAATTCGTCGATGGCCCCATTGAACTGCTCGGCGGGCCGTGGGCCGGTGAAAAAGGGGTCCCGTGATCCGATCCGAAGAGGACCGGTCGTGCGGGTCAGGCTCCC
>SYEM01000170.1 GCA_005801385.1 Verrucomicrobiales bacterium
CGAATCCGCGGCAAACGATATCGCAATAGCGCCAACTCAACTTGTGCTTTACCTTCAAGAGTGTGTGCATTTTGCGCAAAAATATCGAGAATAACTGCTGTGCGATCATGAGAGACGCAGTGCGGGGCGCCCGAGGGAATCCTTCGAGACACCGACCAGCCGACCCGGCATCTGCCGCTTGTAGGCATCTCGGGTCGCGAAGAACGCGGCGTGCGGTCCCCCGTACCCGAGCGGCACGCCAAAGCGCTGGGCGCTGCCCACCGCCACATCGGCCCCGAACTCGCCAGGAGCCTTCAGGAGGGTGAGCGACAACAGGTCGGCCGCCACCACGAGGAGCATCCCGGCGGCCTTCACCGACCCGGCAAACGCGGCGAAGTCCGACACGGAGCCATCGGTGGACGGATACTGGATCAGGGCACCGAAGAAGGTCCGGTCCGGCTGAAACGTCTTCCAGTCCCCGACCACCACTTCGAATCCCAGGGCCCGGGAGCGGGTGCGGACCAGGTCGATGTTCTGAGGATGGCAGTCTGCCGCCACGAAGAACCGGGAGGGCACGGCGGCGCCGGCGGCTTCCCCTTCCTTGACCCGGTGACAGAGCATCATGGCCTCGGCGCAGGCCGTGGACTCGTCGAGGAGCGACGCGTTGGCGATCTCAAGCCCCGTGAGATCGCACACCATCGTCTGGAAGTTGAGCAGGCCCTCGAGCCGCCCCTGGGAGATCTCCGCCTGATAGGGGGTGTAGGAGGTGTACCAGCCCGGGTTCTCGAGAATGTTCCGGAGGATGACGGGCGGCGTGACAGTCCCGTGGTAGCCCATGCCGATGAACGACCGGAAGACCTGATTCTTCGACGCGACTCCCCGGAGCCGCGCGAGGGCGTCGGACTCGGACAGAGGGGCGGGGAGGTTGAGCGGGGAGGACAGCCGGATCTGAGCCGGCACCGCCCGGTCGATCAGGTCCCCAAGCGATGCCATCCCGAGGAACCGGAGCATCTCCTGCTGTTCGGTCTCCGACGGACCGAGGTGACGGTGGAGGAATTCGGACGAGGCGGACGGGGATGGGCTGGCGCTCACGGTGATGGAAGAAGCCGGCGACTGCCGGAAACAGGCCGCGACGTTACGGCCGGACGGGGTCCGTGCAAGCGCTCAGTGCCCCGGAGACCGCCGATGCGATGCGGCAACCCGAACCCCTCAGGACCGACGCTTCCATTCGACCTTCGGGGGTTCCGGGAGTCCCAACACCCGATAGGCGGTCCGGAAGTGCATTTTGGCCACCTGGCGCAGCCCCGTCTCCCCATGCCGCTCCACCAGCCGACGTCCCGCCTCCTCCACCGCGGCGGACGCCCCCTTCGGCAGCGTCACCCCCAGGGTCTCCCCAAGGCGCTTCAGCCGCTGGACAAACTCGTCACGCGCGAGGATCGACGCCGCCGCAACGGCCAGGTCCTCCTCGGCCCGGTGGCGCTGGACCAGCTCGATCTCACGTCCCAGGGACATCAGCGCCTTGGCGACCGTGTCCTTGTCCTGGGCGAACTGGTCGCTGATGGCCCGCACCGGGGCCGGGACCATCCGGTGGCGCTGAAGCAGCAGGTTCTCGATGACCCGGGCATGGCCCCAGGCCAGGACGCGGTTCACCGATCCATTGCGCTGGTGCATCCGGTTGTAGGCCTCGTTCCCGATCGTCACCACCGTGTGGACGCACCCCGGAGTCTCACGGATGCGGGTCGCGAGATCCGCGATCCGGGAATCGCTGCCGATGTTCTTGGAGTCCTGGATCCCGGCGTCCTTCCAGGCCCGGACGACGTCGGCGTTCACGTAGACCCCCGCGATGCAGAGGGGACCGAAGAAGTCGCCCTTTCCGGATTCGTCGACACCCAGTCGTGGCAGCAGACGTTCCGGCTCGACCTCCTCCTCGTAGCCCAGCCGGGCGCTCCCAAGGACCTCGGGCTCCAGCACGAACTCGACGAACTCCCGGGTGCCCTTGCCCTGGACGACGACCTTGCCGGACGCGTAGAGGGTCACATTGAAGTCGGGCTTCACCCCGCTGACCCGGGCATGGGCGACCTCCCGGAGCTTGAAGTTCCCGTCCCGGATCAAGGCCTCCAGCCGGTCCATCTGATCCCGGTCCAACTTGGCGGTGTAGGTCGTCACCCCGGTGAGATTCTGGATTCGGCCCACCGAGCACAAACACTCTCTGGTCCGGCACTGCGCCTTGGGACAGCGGATCGACGGTTCCCACCCTGGGAAGGAATGCCGGGGTCGGGACCCTGAGTTGGGAGTTGAGGGAGCGCGGGGTGCCCCGTACGGTCCGGCTCCAGTTCCGGCTCCCCCGTGGTGCCCCCCCCAATGAAACACCATCTGGATTTCGAAAAGCCGATCCTCGAGCTGCAACAGAAGCTTCAGGATCTCCGGCAGCACCCCGAGAACCACTCCATGGGGTTCTCCTGGGAGGACGAGATCGGACAGCTCGAGCGCAAGCTCGACGAGGCCCGACGGCAGATCTATTCGAACCTGACTCCATGGCAGCGGGTCCAGCTGGCCCGGCACCCCAAACGGCCCTACACGCTCGACTACATCCAGACCGCCTTCACCGATTTCGAGGAGCTCCACGGGGACCGCCAGTATTCGGACGACCGGGCCGTCGTCGGCGGGTTCGCCCGGCTCGGGGGTGAACCGGTCATGGTCATCGGCACCCAGAAGGGCCGGGACACCAAGGAGAACATCCTCCGGAACTTCGGTTCCGCCCATCCGGAAGGGTATCGCAAGGCCCTCCGCCTGATGAAGATGGCCGACAAGTTCGGGCTGCCGATCGTGACACTGATCGACACCGCAGGGGCCTACCCCGGCATCGGATCTGAGGAGCGGCACATCGGGGAGGCCATCGCGGTGAATCTCCGCGAGATGATGCTCCTCGAGGTCCCCATCCTCGCCGCCGTCATCGGCGAGGGCGGCTCGGGCGGAGCCCTGGGCATCGGGGTGGCCGACCGCGTCCTGATCCTCGAGAACGCCTACTATTCCGTCATCAGCCCTGAGGGATGCGCCGCCATCCTCTGGAAGGACCGGGCCGCCGCCGCCAAGGCCGCCGCCGCCCTCCGCATCACCGCGACGGATCTCAAGGCGCTTGGATTGGTCGACGAGGTCGTCCGGGAACCCGAGGGTGGTGCCCATCAGGATCCGGCCGCGACGGCCGTCCACATCAGGGATGCGCTCCTGAAGCACCTCAACGAGGTCCGGGCCCTGTCGGCCAAGGATCGCCTGTCGTTCCGCTACGCCAAGTTCCGGGCTCTCGGCCACGTCCACCAGCCCAATCCGGCCCCGGCGGCCTGATCCACACCATGGCGGAACTCCCCCCGCTCATCTTCACCCCCATCCTCAAGGAACGGATCTGGGGAGGCCGACGGCTCGCC
>SYEM01000171.1 GCA_005801385.1 Verrucomicrobiales bacterium
ACTCATGGTCCAAGGGACGACACGAACTCGGCACCGCTGCCCTTCTGGGGCGGCCGCCCCAGAAGGGCCCTTGCCGGGCAGTCCACCTGCCCGAACCAACAAGGTGGAACCACAATAACCCCATTTCCGAGATACAAGGGACGACCTCCGTGTCGTCCCTGACATCCCCGCGAGGGTGGAGAACTCCCGAGGGTCACAGCCGGGATCCTCCGACGTCTGGGTTAGGGTCACACCTTGGGTGGGTGGCCGCTCGGAAGCGGCCAGGTTCGGCAGAGCACTGCAGAACCCACCGGTGCAGTCCCGCCTCCTCCAGGCTAGGCAGCGAAGCCGAATCGGTGCCGTTCCTCCTCGGGCTTGATGCCCAGCGAGGCACAGACGCGACGGGACGCCAGCATGCCCGCGGCGACCTTCAGGATGCGGTCGAACTGGTGTCCCTGGAGGTCCAGTCCCTCATGTCGGATGGCCCGGATGCCAAAGCCGCGCTCGAGAAGCTCCGAGACGAATTCCTCGCACGCCACCGGATCGTCGGTGGAGTAGTGGCTGGTCTGGCTGTGCTTCCTGAGCTGTGTGGTGAACTCGACGGTGTATTTTGGGATCATGGTGGTGGATTCAGGGGTGAAAGTCGTGGACTGGGACGCCGGCGGCCGGAATGGAGTCCCGGACCCGGCGGACCCAGCTGTGGAAGATCTCGCGGGCGGCATCGCTGGCCTCTCCGGCGACGACATGCTCAGTCTCCTGATGGGCCTTTGGGAGCCAGTCGGCAAAGAGCAGCCGTTCCTTGTGCAGCAGGTCCAGCGTCCGCAGGTGCGCATCGAGCGCGACCGTCAGGAGGCCGCTGGTGTCATCATGGGCCGCTTCCCCGGTGATGTGGATTTCACAGGGGCCGGCGGGGTGCTCGAGGTGGCCGAAGGATTCGCTCATCGACAGGATCCGCTTCATCCTGGGATATCGGATCGCACCGGACATTTCTCACGCCACACCTGCATTGGAGAAGGCTCACCTCCTTATGTGGCCGGGCTGGGTCCGCGGCGTTCCTGGCCACGACCGCCGTCAAAACAAAAGGGGCACGGGTTTTGCCCGTGCCCCTGCTGAGCTGGAGGAAATCAGACTGCGAGCTTGGTCCAGGCGGCGTTCTTCTTCGACGACGCCACGACCGCCTCGATGAACGCCATGCCGCGGACGCCGTCCTGGATGGTCGGGAAGTCGAGGGTCAGGTCGTCCTTGGCCAGCTTGCGTCCCTCGACCCGTGCGCGGACGGCACCTGCGAAGTTGCGGTAGATGTTGGCAAACGCCTCGAGGTAGCCCTCGGGGTGCGCCGGCGGGGTGCGGCCGGCGGCCTTGGCGGCGGCGCCGAGGTAACCGTTGGCCGTCCGGTAGACCTGCATGGGCTGGTCGGGCCACTTCACCAGCATCGTGTTCGGCTCCCGCTGGTGCCATTCGAGACCCCCGAGCTCGCCGTAGACGCGGAGGTTGAGGTTGTTCTCCTCACCGACCGAGATCTGGGAGGCATGCAGCACGCCCTTGGCGCCGCCCTTGAAGCGGAGCAGTACGTTTCCGTCGTCATCCAGCTTCCGACCCTTCACGAACGCGGTGAGGTCGGCTGCCAGTTCACTGATCTGCAGTCCGGTGACGTACTCGGCGAGGTTCTCGGCATGGGTGCCGATGTCCCCGATGCAGCCCGCTGCGCCGCTGCGCTTGGGGTCGGTGCGCCACGACGCCTGCTTCTGGCCGGACGCCTCGATCCGTGTGGCCAGCCAGCCCTGGGGATATTCCACGACCACCTTGCGGACCTTGCCGAGCTTGCCGCTGTGGACGAGGTCGCGGGCCTCCTTGATGAGGGGGTATCCGGTGTAGTTGTGGGTGAGGCCGTAGAGGAGGCCGGATTTCTTGACGAGGGCCTGCAGGGACTTGGCCTCGGCGAGGTCGAACGTCGCCGGCTTGTCGCTCAGCACGTGGAACCCGTGCTCCAGCGCCATCTGGGCGGGCGGGAAGTGCACGTGGTTCGGTGTGACGATCGAGATGAAGTCCATCCGTTGGTCGGCGGGCAGCGCCGCCTCGGCGCGGATCATCTCCGCGAAGCTGCCGTAGCATCGGTTCGCGGGAAGAAAGAGGTCGGCGCCGGAGGCCTTGGACTTCTCGGGGTCGGAGGAGAAGGCGCCACAGACGAGTTCGATCTGGCCGTCCATGTTGGCCGCGATGCGGTGGACGGCGCCGATGAAGGCGCCACGACCGCCGCCGACCATGCCGTATCTAATTTTTCTGCTCATGACTTTGGGATGTGGGTTTTGAAACCGGGAGTTGAGTGCGGTGACCTCGGGCTTATAGTCCGTCGACAATTTGCGGGTCAACGAACGACTTGGTTCGTGCCGGTCCGGCGTCGCCCTGGCGGTGCCTATGCTCCCCGCCAACGCCGACATGCTGGTCCATCTCCTCAAATCCAAGATCCACCGAGCCACCGTCACCGCCGCCAGCGTCGACTACGAGGGAAGCCTCACGCTGGCCACCGACCTCATCGAGGCGGCCGGGCTGCTGCCCTATGAGCGGATCCTGTGCAGCAACATGGCCAACGGGGCCCGTTGGGAGACCTATGTGATCGAGGGACCCCGAGGGTCGGGCGCCGTGGAGCTGAACGGCGCGGTGGCGCACCTGGGAAAACCCGGGGACCAGGTGACCATCATGTCCTTCACCGAGATCGAGTCCCATCAGGCGGCGGCACACCAGCCGACGGTCATCGTGCTCGATCCGCAGAACCGCATTTCCAAGCGACGCGGCCTCTAGGTCCGTCTGCTGAGATTCCCAGCCCCACAACCGAACAGCGCATCATGCCGACATTCACAGCAGCCCAGGTGGCCGAACGGCTCGGAGGACAGGTGGTGGGCGATTCCTCGGTGGAGCTCCATGGATTTGCCGCTGCCGATTCCGCAAGGCAGGGCGACCTCACGTTCGCCGAGAACGAGACGTACTTCCACAGGGCCGACCACAGCGCCGCCTCGGCGATCCTGGTCACAGGCCTGCATGCCTCCACCTCGGGCAAGACGCTCATCTGCGTCACCAATGCCCGGAACGCCTTCGCCCAGGTCCTGCCGCTCTTCTTCCCGGAACCCGTCTTCCCGCCCGGACGCCACTCCTCGGCCGTCGTCGCCGATTCCGCGATCGTCGACCCCTCGGCCCACATCGGCCCGGGCTGTGTCGTGGGTGAACGGGTCCGGATCGGTGCCGGCGTGGTGCTCCAGGCACAGGACTTCGTCGGCGACGATTCCGTCCTCGGCGACCACGTCCGCCTCTTCCCCCACGTCACGCTGTATCCTCGATCCCTGCTGGGACGTCGTGTGCGGGTCCACTCCGGGACCGTCATCGGTGCCGATGGGTTCGGCTACGTGTTCGACCAGGGACAGCACCGCAAGGTCCCGCAGGTCGGCCAGGTGATCCTGCACGACGACGTCGAGATCGGCGCGAATGTCACCATCGATAGGGCCGCCCTCGGTGCCACGGTGATCGGGACGGGCACCAAGATCGGCAACTACACCACCATCGCGGGCCAGGTGGGCATCGCGGGACACCTCCGGATCGGGGACCAGGTCACGATCGCGGCGCAGTCGGGCGTGATGAACCACATCCCCGAGGGACAGAAATGGATGGGCACTCCCGCCCAGCCGGACCGGGTCATGAAGCGCCAGTGGCTCGCGGCCGAACGTCTGCCCGAACTGCTGCGTCGGGTCGGGGAGCTCGAACGACAGCTTGCCGAACGCGGCACCGGCTCCACCGCAAGCTAGAACCCTCCAGGAGTCTCCCGTGTCCTCCCGGAACGTCGTCTACTTCGACCTCGAGACCCAGAAGTCGGCCGAGGAGGTCGGCGGCTGGGATCGCATCCGCGACATGCGGATGAGTCTCGGCGTCACCTACTCGACCACCCGCGGTGGCTACCGGATCTATCCCGAATCCCAGGTCGATGACCTCCTTCGGGAACTCCAGCGAGCCGATCTCATCGTCGGATTCAACCATCTCCGCTTCGACTACGAGGTCCTCCACGGCTATACGCCCTTCGATCTGACCCAACTCCCGACGCTCGACATGATGGTGGATCTGAAGGAGCGGCTGGGGCATCGGCTGGGACTGGATTCGATCGCCGAGGCCACCTTCGGGCTGAACAAGACCAGCGAGGGGCTCCAGGCCATTGAATGGTTCCGTGAGGGAAAGATGGCGGAGATCGCCGAATACTGCTGCTTCGACGTGAAGCTCACGAAGCTTGTCCACGAGTTTGGGGTGCAGAACCGCCAGCTGTTCTACAAGAACCGCTTCGGGGCCCTGCTCTCGGTCGCCGTCGACTGGAAGCCCTGATTCCGCTTGCGGGTCGGCCCTAGTGCCAGACTCCAAGCGTCCGGAGCACCGCCCGGGTCCGTGGAACCTCATGGGTGCGGAACAGGTCCGTCTTACCCAGCGCGGCCAGCACCGCGAAGAACGGTTCCGCCGAGCGGACCTCGTCCCCGAAGCACTCGAACGCGTGGGGCAGGGCATGGCAGGTCGGCCAGCCGAGGGTCCGCAGGCGGAAGGTGTTCAGGAAGACCCGCATCTGGTGGCGGATCCGCACGGTGGAGTCCTGGAGGTTGCGGTAGTAGAACCCGAGCCCCGGATCGATCCAGAGACGTTGGACCCCGCAGCGCTGTGCCGCCTCGACCCGTGGGGCGAAGTACTCGTAGAGCATTGCGGTCGGATCGGATCCGAAGTCGAAGTCGGCCACCCGCCGCACATTGGCCCCCTGCACGTGGCACAGGATCAGCGCCCCGTCGAAATCGGCCACCATCCGGAACAGCTCATCGGTCTGCTCCGTCCCTGTGAGGTTCAGCACCCGGGCACCGGCCTCGAAACAAGCCCGGGTCACGGACGGGTGATAGGTCTCCACCGAGACGATCAGGCCCAATCGCGAGAGCTCCCGGACCACCGGGAGGAGCTGCGATTGCTGTGCGGCCGCCCCGACCTCCGCCGCATGGGCCAGGGTTGATTCCGCGCCGATGTCCAGGATCGCCGCCCCCTGCGCCGCCAGGATCCGTCCCCGTTCGATGGCGGCGTCGGCACCGAGACAGACCGATTCCCGATACCAGGAGTCCGCCGACAGGTTGATCACCCCCATCAACGCAGGGGACACGTTGCCATCAAACCGATGCCCGCCGAGGTCGAAGGCGGCGACCTTGGCGTCCAGGGCAGGGGCGTGGTCGGAGGCGAGCCGGGAGAGGTCCTCGAGCGTGAGCATGTCTCTGTGAGGGAACATCCGGTTCGTGGAATGTCGAGCCCGGGGACGGGGGCTCCTGCAGAGATTCGGCGATGCGGAGGACTCACGAGAAAAGGGATTGGGCAACGCGCAGGGGTCCCAGGCCGAGAGGTGGTTTCGTAAACCGTAGGTCGTCGGTTCAATCCCGACCACCGGCTCCATCAATGAAATCAGGGGTTTGGTGGATTTTCAGGCAGCACATTTTTAGGACCGCTTTGACTTTTCCTAACGGTTTCCTAACACTTCTTCCCGGTTCTCGACCCTTCCCCGAGCCATGAAGAAGACCTCGAAATCCTATCCTCTAATCGTGCGATCCGGCTCGGCGCGGGTTCGTGTTCGGCAGTACCAAAACAAGGGTCATACCTACTACCGTGTCGAGTGGTGGCTGGGAGGCAAACGCTGCACCGAACAACATCGCAACGAAGCCGACGCCAAGCGGGAGGCCCAGACGAAGGCAACACAACTGGCACGGGGTGACATGGATTCAGCCCAGCTCCGGGGCACCGATCGACTGATCTACGGCAGGGCTCTGGAGTTCCTCGCTGGGCTTGGCGTCAACCTCGATCTGGCAGCTGCGGAGTATGCGGAAGCACGAAAGGCCCTGAAGACTATCCCCCTCAGCACCGCAGTCGATTTTTGGCTGAGACATCACCCTGAAGGCCTCCAGCCCGTAACCGTCCGTCAGGCGGTCGACCAATTCCTCTCCAATCGCTCCTCTGCAGGCCTCAAGGCACGCACCTTGGAGGATTACCGCTCCAAGCTGAATCGGTTTGCCGAAGCCTTCCAGTGTTCGCTGACATCGGTATCCGCCGGCGAGTTCGAGAAGTGGATCACCTCGGTCGCCAAATCACCGGTCACACACAACAACTTCCGCCGGGTTTGCGGCACGTTCTTCACATTCGCCCAACAACGACGCTGGATCCCTGCCGAGACAAACCCTGCATCG
>SYEM01000172.1 GCA_005801385.1 Verrucomicrobiales bacterium
ATTTCGATCGTTCCGTCCTTCAGCTCGGCGACCTCGGCCCGGAAGAGGCTGAGCACGAATGCAGGATCCGCACGGCTCAGGATGATCTCGGGACCATGGGGAGTCTGCTCGATCGCCTTCAGGAAGCACCGGATCCGCTCCCCGATCTGGTATTCCTCGGTCGGCACACGCTCCCTGTTCGGGAGCACCGCCTCGGACTTGCCAAGGTCGAGGATGACATCCGACCTCTCGAACCGGCGCACCGTCCCGCTGACGATCTCCCCGACGCGATCCTTGTATTCCGAATAGATCTTCTCCTTTTCTGCCCGGCGGATGTAGCCGGTCAGGGCCTGCTTGGCATGCTGGGAGGCGATGCGTCCGAAGCCGGACGGGGTCACCTCAACCTCGACCTCATCACCCACCTTGGCTTCGGGGTGGCCGGCACGACGGGCATCGAAGACGGAGATCTGGTCGTGCTTCGAGATGATGCGTTCGGCGACGATGAGCTTGGCCCAGGCCTGGATCACACCGGACCGGGGATTGATCTCCACGCGGAGATCCCGGGCGGGACCCACGGCACGCTCGGCTGCGGTGACGAGCGCCTCATGGACAGCGCCCAGCAACACATCTCGGCTGATGCCTTTCTCTTTCTCAAAGAAATCCAGTTGGGCTAGCATTTCAGCATTCATAGGCGGACGACCTGCATCGCTCTGGGGCAAAAAAAAAGCCGGTTTTGAAAACCGACTTTTCCTTGGCGAGAACCGCCCCAGCAAGACGCTTTCGGTAGAGAAGTAGAGTTTCCAGGGCAGTTAGCGTCAAGCCGAAGTTCCCGTTCAGACTCAGCATGCCCTGCACCCAGGGTCATCGGCACCCGCCCTCCGTGGATCCCTGCTCCGTGGCTCCACGGTCTGGAACAGTCCTTGCCGGAAGCCACGGGTCTGGCCCTAGCCTCCTGCCACGCCCATGAACACCTGGCCTGTATGGACCCTCATTGCCGTCACCTCGTGGGGGTTCTGGGGCGTTCTGTCACGCCTCCTCGGCGACGCGCTGTCGCCCGAACTGGGGCAGGCGCTCTCGACCCTCGGGCTCATCCCGCTCCTCGTTCCCCTGGCGCTCCGGGAGGGCCCGGGCCTGCTTTCGGCATCCCGACGAGGGGTGGGGCTCGCCCTGTCCGGAGGACTCGTCACCTGTCTGGGCAACGTGACGTACTACTCGGCCCTCCATCGCGGGGGCGCCGCCGCGACCGTGGTGACCCTCTCCGCACTTGCACCGATTGCAACACTGACCCTCGCCATGGTGCTGCTTCGGGAACGCCTCAACCGGATGCAGGTCGCCGGCACCGGGTTCGCCCTGGTCGCACTCGGGCTGCTGAATGTCCAACCCGACGGCGCCCTGCTCTCCCCCGTGGTCGCCCATGCCATCCCCCCGATCCTGCTGTTCGGGGTTTCCGGGTTCCTGCAGAAGATCGCCACCCAGCATCTGACCGCCTCCCAGGCCACGCTCTGCTATCTGGGCGCCTTCGTCCCGGTGGCGCTCTGGTATGGGCTCCGTGAACCCTGGCCGGCCGCGATTCCACTCCGATCGTGGTTCCTCGTCGTTGCGCTCGGGTTTTTCCTGGGTCTCGGCAACCTCGCCGTGATCACGGCGTTCGCGGTCGGAGGCAAGGCGTCTGTCATTTCACCGCTCAGCAACCTCTACCCCATCATCAGCCTTCCCCTCCTGCTCCTTCTCGGCGACCGGATCGGACCGAGGGAATGGGCGGGCATCGCGCTCGCCCTGGTCGGGGCGATTGGTCTGGGTTGGGAGGGATCCCCCGTCAATCCCGGGCAGACCCAAAAACGCTGAGGGCCGACACGGACCCACGGGCCCCTAGGACCATCGACGCGGTCCGCGACTCAGGACGGAGCCGAGCCCAGGGACCGCCTCCCGGTCTTCAGACATCCCACCAGCCGGTCGAGCACCGCCAGCTGACAGATCCGGGGACCGATCGAGAAGCTGCCCTCCGGGGGCTCCACCGTCTGGGTCGGCAGGAAGACGTCGACACCCCAGGCGAGTTCGCTGGCGGGTTCGTTGCTCAGTCCGATCGTCGGTACCCCTGCACCGCGGGCTTCCCGGATGGCCCGGACCGGAAACTGGCTTTCGCCGGAGTGGGAGATCGCCAGCAGGACCAGCCCCTTGACCGGTGGGGTCAGTGCAAACGTCAGCATCTGGGCATCCGATACCGCCAGCGCCTGCTTACCGAGGGTGAAGAGGACGTCGTTCAGGATCAGGCCGATCCCATGCGAGGCCCCGATCCCCACGAGCACGACCCGGGAGGCGCACCGCAGCAGGCGCGCGGCCTTCGGCAGGGCGGCGGCGCTCGCCTCCAGCCCTGCTTCGATGTCGTCGGCGTAGTCGAGGTGCCCGATCAGGGATCCAGGACGCGGGACGGCTGCACCGGCCGACGTCAGCTCGCGCAGGACGTTGTACTTCAGGTCCTGGAAGCCATCATACCCCGCGGCCCGACAGGCCCGCACCACCGTGGCATCGCTCGTCCCACACGACGCCGCCACATCGCGGAGACTCCCGGAGGCCACGCACCCAAGGTCACGCAGGAGCCGACGCGCAACCTCAGCCTCGCTGGGCCGCATCGTCGACAGACTCCCCTCGAGGGTCGCGCGGACGTGCATCCGCGACATAACCACGATTCCTGTTGCAGACACAACATCGACCCTCTTCCCTCTGGCCCGACAGCATTCCAAGAACACCAGCCCCCATGCAGAACTTCATCGAACTCCTCCACGCCGGCGTCGTCCTCGGCGATGGCGGCTATCTCATCGAACTCGAGCGTCGTGGCTATGTGGACAGCGGTTCGGGGCGGGAGAAGGTGGGCACCGGCCGCGGAAGCGGACAGTTCACGCCAGAGATCGCCATCGAGAACCCCGAGGCGCTACGGGAACTCCATCGGGAGTTCGTCCATGCCGGATCACAGGTCCTCCAGGCCCTGACCTTCTTCGGCACCCGGGAGAAGTTGAACCGGGCCGGATACGGTTCGGACACCGAGCGGATCAACGCCGCCGCCGTGAAGCTCGCCCGGGAGGTGGCCGGCGACCGCGCACTGGTCGCCGGAAGCGTTTCGCGGACCCAGCTCATCGAGCGTGAGGGGATGGGTTCTCTGGGCAAGGCGTCTGACCATATCGCCGAGCAGATCCGTCTGCTGAAGGACGCCGGCGTGGATTTCCTGATCCTCGAGACCTTCTTCCACCTGGCCGAGATGCGCGTGGCGCTGGAGGCCTCGGCCAAGGCCGGGCTTCCTGCGGTGGCCACCATGAGCTTCCGTCCGCTCGTCGCCCAATGCAGCGACGGCCATACTCCCGCCGAATGCGCCCGGGTGATGGCGGACCTCGGGGCCGTCGCGGTCGGCGCCAACTGCGAACAGGATCCCCGGCGGATGCTGGCGGTGCTCCGCGAGATGCGCGGCGCGACCCAGGTCCCGCTGGCCGCGCAGCCTGCCGCGTTCCAGACCACCGAGAACTGCCACTCCTTCACCCGGCTGCCGGCATTCCCAGATGATCTCGAGACGATCCAGATCTCCCGGAGACACTTCGTCGAGTTTGGAGGGATGGCCCACGCCGAGGGCATCGGATACCTCGGCGGATGCTGTGGCTGCAACGCGGCCTACATCCGGGCGCTCGCGACCGGACTGGGCAGATCCGGCCACTCCCAATCCGCCTAGAGCCATGGCCTCCCTCCAGATCGAGATCCTGCAGATACCCGAAGACGCGAACAAGGCCGCCGCCGAGCTGCTGGCGGAATGGGTGCTCCCGCCCGGGGTCCGGAATGTCATGCTGGCGGCCGGCAACACCCCCCTCGAACTCTATCGGAGGATCGGTTCGCTGGGACTGCGGCTGGATCATCTCCGCCTCCATGCGCTCGACGAATACGTGGGAGTGCCCGTGGACGAGCCCCGGAACTGCGCCAATCTGATCCGGCGGACCGCGGTCGAACCCTGGGGCGTGCCCCCGGAACACTACTTCAGCGTGAGCTCGGATCCCGCCGAGGCCGGACGGAGCGTGCTCGACCACGAGCGGCGAATCGAGGATGCAGGCGGTCTCGATGTCGTCGTGCTCGGTCTGGGCCAGAACGGGCACCTCGGCTTCAATGAACCGGGCAGCACACGGGATTGCGGGGCGCGGGTGCTGGACCTCGACCCGATCTCCGTGGAGGCCAACCGGAAGTGGTTCGGCGGGGACCATGCCCCATCGCGCGGTGCCACCATCGGGATGAAGACCCTCCTGTCCGCCCGCCGCGTGCTGGTGATGGCCTATGGCCTCCACAAGGCGGCCGCCGTGAAGGCGATGATCCTGGGGCCGTGTTCCTCCTCCTGCCCGGCGTCCTTCCTCAGGGACCACCCGCACACGACCCTGTTCCTCGACACCGCCGCCGCGGTCGATCTGCTGCCGGAGCTGGACCCCAAATGAACGCATCCACCTCGGTGATCGGCATCGATGTCGGAGGCACGAAGATCGCCGCCGGATCGCTGGAACTTCCGGAGGGTCGTTGGACCCGGTTCCGCACCTGCCCCACGCGGAGGGATCGGGGTGGGAGGGGGGTCCTCGAAGATGTCCTCCAGATCGCCGAGGACCTGGCCCGTGAGATCCACTCGGCTTCAGGGCGTCCGGTCACCGCCATCGGAATCGGCCTGTGCGAGCTGGTCGGACGGACCGGCGAGATCCTCAGTGCCCACAGCCTGGACTGGCGATCGCTGCCGGTGCTGGAGGAGCTGGGCCGGATCGCCCCCGCTGTCCTCGAGGCCGATGTCCGGGCGGCGGCGCGGGCGGAATCCCTCCTCGGCGCCGGACGCGGACTCGGCTCCCTCCTCCACGTCACGATCGGCACCGGCATCAGCTGCTGTCTCGTGCTGGAGGGACGGCCGCATCTGGGTTCCAGGGGACTGACCGGCACGATGGCCAGCAGCCCGCTGGGCCCGCTCCTGGGCATTCCTGACAGCGGCCCGTCCATGACCCTGGAGGACCTCTCCTCCGGACCGGCCCTCGTCGCCCGGTTCCGTAAGGCGGGGGGTGTCGCGGAACGGGGTGAAGAGGTCCTCCGGGCCGCCGTCGGCGGAGATCCCACCGCCCTCCAGGTCCTCGACAGCGCGACGGCAGCACTAGGCGCGCACATCGGCCTGCTGGTCAATGTCCTCGATCCCGAGGCGATCGTCATCGGTGGAGGGCTCGGCCTCAGCACGGGGCACCACTGGGATGGGCTGACGGCCGCGGTCCGAAAACAAATATGGTCGGAAATCGCCCGCGGTCTGCCCATCCTTCGGGCCACCACCGGCATCGATGGTGGATGGCTCGGTGCCGCGGTCGCCGCCATGGAGCGGTTTGATCTTTCCCCCCTGTCCACACATCTTCCTACAGACCGCCCATGAAGACTCCCATCCCCGCCCTGACCCGCCGCGAATTCACCCGGGCCGCCCTTCTTTCAGGCGCCGCGGCAACGACCCTGGGAACCCAGATCCTCGGCGCCGAGGCGCCTCCACGCCGAATCCGCACCGGAGTGATCGGGTGCGGCAGCGTGTCCAACGCCTACCTTCCGGTGCTGACCCGGTCGCCGTTCGTCGAGGTCGTCAGCCTGTGCGACATCCGGCCTGAGAGGGCCCGCCGGCAGGGGGAACGTTTCAAGGTGGCCAACACCTACCCGGACATCGACTCGATGCTCAGAGGAGTGCCCTTCGAGTTCCTCGTGGTGCTCACCGACATGCAGGTGCACGAACAGATCAACCGGCGTGGTATCGAGGCCGGCAAGCACGTCTGGAGCGAGAAGCCCATCGCCAACACGCTCCGCGTGGGACAGGACCTGCTCCGGATGGCCCGGGCCAAGGGGGTCCAGCTGTGGGGGGCCCCCATCACGGTGCAGAGCCCCCAGTTCGCCTTCATGTCCAGGACCCTGAGGTCCGGTGCCCTCGGTCGTGTCGCCGCAGCGCACGCCTTCTACGGACACGAAGGTCCCAGCTGGTCGGCCTTCTTCTACGAGAAACTCGGGGGCTCGATGCCGGACCTCGGGGTCTACAACTTCACCAGTCTCACCGGCCTGCTCGGCCCCGTGAAGAGCGTCACCGCAATGCTGAGCATCGTGACCCCGGAACGCACGGTTGATGACAAGGGACGGATCCGGGTCGCCGAGGAGGACAACGCCATGGTGCTCATGGAGCACGCCGACGGCGTGATCTCGCACGTCCAGTCCGGCTTCAACTACTTCAACCCCAACGGCCACAATGGCCGGAACGAGGATCGGCATACCATCCAGATCACGGGATCGAACGGCTACATGGGACTGGTGGGCTATGACTGGGAACCCCTCGGGGTTGATCTCGCGATCCAGGAGAAGCCGAATCTGACCCGACACCAGACCAGCGCAGAGGGCTACATCTGGCAGCAGGGGGCAGTCCTCGCGGCCGAGTCGTTGTCGACAGGAAGGAAACTCCTCGTCTCCCCCGAGCAGGCGCTCCACGTACTCGAGATCATCACCGCCGCCCGCAAATCCCAGGCGACAGGTCGTCGGATCCGGCTCACCTCGACGTTTGACTGGCCACTCGTGTCGTAGCCGGCCGCCCCTGCCCTACCGGGTCATGGGCCAACCGGCCTCGGTCATCGCCCGGTATCCACCGGCCAGCGAGTACACCGCGGAGTAGCCCATGCGCTGGGCGACGTCGGCGGCCAGTGCGCTGCGGAAACCACCTCCACAATACAGGATCAGCTCCGTCGTCGGATCCGGAAACCGGCTCTCGAGGTCCCGCTCGAAGATCCCCTTCCCAAGATGCTGCGCCTCCACCGCATGCTGGGCCGCCCACTCGGACTCCTCGCGGACATCGATGAGGACTGCCCTGGGATTGGCGGCGAGACGGGCCCGGGCCTCCGCCACGGTCACCTCACGCACCCGCGTTCTGGCCTCGTCCACCACCTTCAGGAACCCCGGGGAATGCTTCATGGCGGAGAGAGTGTCTTGCCCGCAGGACCCTGCCAAGACAGCTTCGCCTTCGATGGACATCGTCAACCTCGACCACGTTCCCGCATTCGAGACGAAGGACGGCTCCGAGATCCGGGAACTCCTCGCCCACCGCAACTCAATCATCCGCAACCAGAGCCTCGCCGAAGCCCGGCTGGCCGTCGGGCAGGCCACGACGGAGCACTACCATGTCAGGACCGAGGAGATCTACTACATCACCCACGGCACCGGCCGGATGCGGATCGGCGAAGAGATCCGGGAGGTCCGGACCGGCGACGCCGTGGCAATCCCGCCAGGCGCCCGCCACAAGCTCTGGAACACAGGAACCGAACCCCTCCGCCTCCTGTGCTGCTGCGCCCCCGGCTACGAGCACAGCGACACCATCATGACCGAATAGACCTCCTGAATACCAACATGACTCCGAAGACGATCCGCCTCTTTGTGAAATCCGGCTGCCCGTGGTGTGACGAGGCCATGGAATGGCTCGACCAGCGCGGCATCCGATATGAACTACTGGATGTCCTCCGCAACGCCGCAGCCCGGCAGGAGATGCTGGACCTCACCGGACAGACCAAGGCCCCGTCGATCGATGTCGACGGCCACATCCTGGCGGACTTCGGGGCGGATGAGCTCGATGCGTGGTGGCGACACCAGGGATTTGGCACAGGCTGAACACCGGTCCCAAGCCAGACCGGCTCACCCTCAGCCCTCAGCCCCGCGGCGGCACCCAAAGGCGGTGACCTCACCCTTGTTCGCGTTGAGACGCAGGAGGAACAACGGGTCTGCCAACCGGGCGAGGTCCCGACGGAGGCCCGCAAGCCTGGCACGGTCCTCCTCCCCCTTCAGCTTCAGCGTCACGACGAACCACCGGGTGTCCGAACGCTCCAGCCATTCGAGGAGCATGGCCGCGGACCTCTCCGGTGCCGCGATGACGTCGCAGACCAGCCAGTCCACCGGACGGTCCGGTCGGAACGAGAACGCATCGCCCCGGATGAACTCCAGGCGGGGATCCCGCATCAGGTCGTCACAGAGCGGGGATCGGTCCACCGCCGTCACCCTCGCCCCCCGGGCGAGGGCCACATGGGACCAGCCCCCGGGCGAGGCTCCGAGATCGACACAGTGGTCACGCGGCCCCATGCCTCGACCCAGACGAACCAGCGCTTCCGTGAGCTTTGCAAAGGCACGACTCGGCGCCGAGCGATCCTCGGCCACCGGAATGGATCCCCCGGCCCACGGCCAGATCAGGCCACGGTTTTGAGCCGGAATAGGGGCCAACGCGATCGACACCCAACCCCGATCGGGGGCGGTCAGCACCCCCTGGACCAGGGATTCATCCTGCCCCCAGGACTCCGTCGACTCGCGGAGCTGGCGCAGCAGATGTCGACGACGCTCCTTGAGCCGCTCCAGGAGCGCCTCACGGATCCAGCGGCACCGGTTCACTCCGGCGGTGGCCGCAACACCCTCGCCGTGCTGCCCCACCCGGTCCTCCGACTTCGAGGACCGATGCCCCAGCACGTGGGTTCCGAACGCCTTGCGGGCACCCACGGTCCTCGTCGCGACCGCTCCATAGTGGGGCCAGAGGTGGAGCCTCCAGGACCTCCCCTCCGGCACGCTGGCGAGGATCCCGTCCAAAAGGGCCTGCGCCCACCGGTTGACCGAATCGGCGCACACCAGGCGTGCATCCGGCAGGAGTTGGCGCGCGAAGCAGAAAGGCCCTCGTCCACCGGAAGGCGGGGAATCGACGGCCACCAGACCGGCCGGAAGTCCGGAGTCGCGAACCGTGACACCATGGTGCCGCAATTCCGCGACCAGCTCGGCATCATCCCCCTCTGCACTGATGAACAGGTCCACGTGGCATCGGGAACAACCGGATCCCGACCCGGTTTCTAGGCCCCCCCGGCACACACTGGCAAGAAGGCGATCACTTTGGAGGCAGAAACCGGACGCGCAGACGAGACCTCGAGGGGCGCGGGAACATGTCGGTGCCAGTGGTCACGTAGCATTCAAGACGGGACCCACACGGAGGCGCGGCGACACGGAGGAAAGACAGGAGGGGGATCCGAGGTGACGTGTGCCAGTGACCTCGTCCGACACGGGACATCCATCCCAAAAAACCTTGTTTCCCCTCCACGCCTCCGTGTCCCCGCGTGGGTCCCATCTTCACTCTCCGCATGCTTCCCAACCGTCCCGGCCTGTCCCACCCTCCCCCCCATGGGTTCCGTCATCCACCCCCGTTCTCCCCGTGAACAGATGGACGGCTGGGTCTACCTCCCCCGGTTCATCGACAAGATCCGACTCCACCTTGCCGGGAAACTCCCCGAGGACTATCGCGCCAACTTCGCCCACGGCGGTTTCGACGCGAAGTGGCTCGAGGCTGCGGGTCTCCGGGCCGACGATTTCATCGCAGTCGTCCGGGAATCGATCACCGACGGACAGGTCTGTGACTGGGTGCACCGGAACGTGGCCAAGTCGCCAGCCGACAAGGCCGCCTTCAACCACCACGTCCTCCACCGCGGACGCGAGGAGAACGACCCGGCGATCCGGGAACGTCTCCGCCAACGCAAGGCCGAGTCGGGATTCGCGCATCGCGACGACATCCAGACTTTTGTCGACTACATCGATGCCGACGAGAAGCGGCTCTGAGGCCCGGTCCTTGCCGTCCCGCCACCACATCCTCGTCCCGTGACGGTCTGGCCCTTCCTGATCGTCCGGGTCGTCTCGAACCCCTGCTCCAACGCGCTCCAGAAGTGGCTCGCCAGCCAGGGGGTCCCCTCTTCGGCGCAGCTGCTGCTCGTCCATCTGGGGCTCAGCCTCGTCACCCTGCCCCTCCTCCTCCGGGATTCCCTCACGATCCGGACCCCGGAATTCTGGGGATGGTGTGGGCTGTCCGCCACGCTGGCGGTGGGAGCCAACTGGTTGATCATCGAGGCGCTCCGACGATACGACCTCTCCCTGCTGGGACCCATCAACGCCTTCAAGCCGGTGGTGAGCCTGTTCCCAGGCTGGGTTCTGCTGGGTGAACCCCTGGGCCTCCTCGCGGCCTCCGGCATCCTGCTGGTCCTTACGGGATCCCTGCTGCTGACGCCCCGAACGAAGCCCGGACAGCGTAGCCAGGCCCTGCTGGGCGATCGTGGGGTCCAATTGCGGTTCCTGGCCCTCATCCTGTCTGCCGGCGAGGCGGTGACGCTCAAGCGGGCCATAAGGCTCGCCGATCCCCTGACCGTCTTCGCATCATGGTGCCTGCTCGGACTGCTGATCCTCCTGCCCATCACCCTCCGCCGCCTCCTCCGGAATGGCCCGTCCCTGATGGGGCCGAATCCAAAGCGCCAGTCGATGGCGGCCCTTGGATTGGTGACCACAACGGGCCTGATGCAATCCTGCACCCTCATCACCCTCGCGGCGTTTCCGGTGGGAGCCGCGCTGGCGCTCTATCAGACCTCCTCGATCCTCACGGTCCTCCTGGGACACGCCGTGTTCCAGGAACCTCACCTCCACCGCCGCCTCGGCGGGGCCATGGTGATGGCCGCCGGCGCCGCACTGCTGGTGCTGCAGGCGGGGTGATTGACGATCCGGTCCTTCTTTGAGGTTCCTGGTTGTTTACGGTGGGTTGCGAGATCGATGGATACCGCAGGAACGATCGGGTGGATCCCGGAGGGATCAAAGCCAGTAGCCGGTGGTTGAGCGCAGCGACACCACCGGAGTCCGACGCCCCAAGATTTTCCAGCACCCCGGAGGGGTGCCAGCTCCGTCAAGACACCCCCTGTCGAGGAGCCGTAACGAGGTCCGGTTGGCATCCCGGCGTGTCTGGCATCCCTGCCGGGATGCAAGGCTTCTAACCCCGTGACCGGTGGTTTCACTGCGTTCAACCACCGGCTACCTGCTGGGATACCTCCGGCATCGAGTCCCGCCGAGC
>SYEM01000173.1 GCA_005801385.1 Verrucomicrobiales bacterium
TCAAAGTTTGCCCAAACGCGATCTCTTCATCCTCGAGGAACCCACCATCGGCCTGCACATGCAGGACGTGCGCCGGCTCGTCGAGGTGCTCCAACGCCTCGTGGACGCCGGCCACACCGTCATCGTGATCGAGCACAACCTCGAACTCATCGCCGAGGCGGACTGGGTGGTGGACCTCGGCCCGGAGGGTGGCGGCGGCGGGGGTCGGATCCTTGCGGAGGGGACTCCCGAGCAGATCGCACTGACCCCGGGATCCCACACCGGGATCCACCTCAGGAGATGGCTACGGATCCAGGGGCCAGGGGCTACACCCGGCTCCAGAGCCGACGGGTCACCTGGAGGAGCGTGATACCGCTGACGACGCAGATCGCCGTGAGGATCCAGGCGGACCGGAGACGTCCGGGATCCCCGGCGGCATACAGGAAATTGCCAATCGCGAAGAGCGACGACCAGATCAGGGCACATCCCGAAATCCAGCCAAGGAACGACGCCCCGAAGTGGTTCTCGCGGGTCACCTCGGCATCGGAGACCCCGGCAGCAGACCGGATGGCCGACCATCCCGGACCGACCGGCTTCACCTTCCGGTAGAACGCGATCAGGGTGGCCCGGTCGGTCTGGGGTCCGACGAATGCCGTCACCAGCCAGGCGACCGTGGTGAGGGCAACCTGGACGATCGTCACCTCCGCGAAGCCCGCCTTGGGCAGCAGGAGCGGCACGACGAGGGAAGTGACCAGGGACACCGCCATTGCGATAATCTCGCACCAGGCCGACACCCGCCACCAGAACCATCGGGCGATGTAGATCAGACCGGTACCGGCACCGATCGACAGCAGCACCTGGAAGGCCTGCTGGGCCGAGGTCATGAATAGGCTCAATACCGCAGCGACGACGTAGAGCAGCACCGTGCAGACCCGTCCGACCGACACGTAGTGCCCCTCCGAGGCGTCCGTCCGGACGAAGCGGCGATAGAAGTCGTGAACCAGGTAGGAGGATCCCCAGTTCAGGTGGGTCAGGATGGTCGAGGAGTTGGCGGCGATGAGCCCGCCGATCATGAGTCCCACGAACCCGGTCGGCAGGAACATCAGCATCGCGGGGAACGCGGAGTCATGGCCGATCAGCGAGGCATCCGCCTTGGGGAAGGCCGCCTTGATGGAGGCGAGATCGGGATAGATGATGATCGAGCAGAGAGCGGTGATGATCCACGGCCAAGGGCGAAGGACGTAGTGGGCGAGGTTGAAGAAGAGGGTACCGCCTAGGGAGTCCTTCTCCGACTTCGACGCCAGCATGCGCTGGGCGATGTAGGACCCGCCGCCGGGCTCGGCACCGGGATACCAGTTGGCCCACCAACTGATGGCAATCGGCAGGATGAAGATCATCAACGCGAGGTCCGACATCGCGAAGTTGGGCATGACGTCGAGGATGGGCTGCCCCCGTCCGTCGAGGCCCGACATCACCGGCTCGGATCCGGCCACGGTCACCACCTGCTTCGAGGCGAGAGTGGAGACGAGGGCCTGGAGTCCCGCCCCGGCATCGGCTTTCCCGACCAGACGTTGTCCAACCTCCTTCAGCGAGAACCAGGCGGCCGCGAAGACCGCCGTCATCTTGATGAAGAACTGCACCATATCGATGATCAGCACGCCCCAGAGACCGGAGTGGGCGGCGAAGACGACGTTGAGGACGCCGCAGACGAGGATCGTCTGCCACGCGGGCATGCCGAACAGGATGTTGGCGATCTTGCACGCGGCGAGGGTGACGGTCCCCATGATGAAGCAATTGAAGAAGAGGCCGAGGTACACGGCCCGGAATCCCCGGACCATCGAGGCGGGAGCTCCCGAATACCGCTGCTCGTAGAACTCGAGGTCCGTCATGACCCCGGAACGACGCCAGAGCCGGGCGAAGAAGAAGACCGTGGCGATGCCGGTCAGAACGAACGCCCACCACTGCCAGTTGCCGGCGACGCCGTACTTGCGGACCTGTTCGGTGACCCAGTTGGGGGTGTCCGACGAGAATGTCGTGGCCACCATGGAGAGCCCCGCCAGCCACCACGGCACCGAGCGGCCGGAGGCAAAGAACTCCGAGGTACTCTCCGAGGAGCGCTTCGCGTAGAAGAGGGCTGGGACGAAGCAGATGAGGATGGAGGCCGCGACAATGAGCCAATCGATCCAGGTGATGTTCATAGGTCGGGAAGGACTGGCCGAAGACTTCCCGGAAACGCCACGGAGAGGAAGTTGAGAGTTGGCTCAGTGTTGCTGGCCCTCCCGCGTCTCCGTGTTTCCCATCCTTAAGCGCAGGGTGGAGGTCGAGTCCCACGGGTGGGTGCTGTCGCACCCAGTGCTGCAGGACACTGTGGCACCCACCCGTCCAGGCCTCCCCGTGTTGGGTGCTCCTCTGGGGTGTTTTCCAGGTTCCTCTCCCCTCTCTCTCCTTCCGCGTCTCCGTGTCCCCGTGTGAGTCCCCTTCCCCTCCTCCGGGGGTCCGTTCCGCTTTTCGCCTCGCGGTCGCCCCGATTCCGGGTGTTGTCTTGGCGAACGATATTTTGTTGCGATGCCGCTCCTCGAACTCCGGGACCTCCACATCCACTTCGGCGCCACCCCGGCGGTCGATGGCGTGTCCCTGTCGCTCGAGGAAGGTCGGACGCTCTGCCTCGTCGGCGAGA
>SYEM01000174.1 GCA_005801385.1 Verrucomicrobiales bacterium
GAGGAGTTCAGGTTGGGCTTGGTGGGCCATGTGAGGCGTTTGTTGGATGTGTTTGGTACCACCCCAACAGGAAGCCAACAGGGCCCGCCCTCGACCCGTTTTTAGCGCGCGGTGCACCTCCCTCCGTTTGGGGGTCGGCTCCGCTGGGCTCGCTACGCTCGCCTTCGCTGCGCCTCCCCCCAAAGGGAGGGAGGTGCAGGAAGACAAAGGCAATTTACAGAAACACTTTTACACCCCCGATGGTCCCAATGCACCTCTTCGGTGTGATCATAGGCCTTGGGCAAACCCCCGCACCGCGGACATCGCTCCGTCTTCCAGACCTCCCCGGTGTTCTTAACCCGAAGGTCCACCCGACCCTCTGCTCGACTGAAGACGCATTCAGCCACTCGCCAACTCAGGCCAAGCCCCAGCAACTCTCCAAACAGCTTTTCCGGTGACATCCCCGCCTTCTACCCAACCCCTCCCTCCGCTGGCAACCCACCGAAAACAGCGAAGAACCCCGAAAAGAGTAAGTTTTAGTTAATCCACAAGAGTCTGTGCCGAATACACCGGAGAAGGATTCGGTATCATTCGGGTTAGACGACTTCTGTGGAGGCATCAGCCTTCAGGACCAGTGGAGTCCGGTTCAACTCGTCTCCTCCGATTTCCGGATCAGCAGCAATCCCAACACCATCCTCCTCCTGACTCATGAATCTCGAACATCCGACAATCGGGTCGACTCCGGTGACTTCCCGGCCACTGAATTCCCCACCGAGCGGACCGATTCGAGCCCGTCGGCTGCGGCTCGGCGGCTCGGCGTTTGTTTTCTCATGCCTGCTCGCGTTGAGCGCTGGGGTGGTCAGCGCCCAGACCCGCAGTCGGACCGTGTTGGGCTGGGGGGAGTCGATCCTGGGCCTGAATCAGGCGCCGAAACTGCCGACAGGAGTGACCCAGAGCGATGTGGATGCCTTGGCCTCAGGGGAACTGGTGAATGCGGTGGTGCTGCGCAGCGGAATCACCGTCGGAGGGTCCCCGTACATGGGATCACGTTTCATCGTCTCGGGTGCCGGTGGGGTCAGCGGAGATGAGAACGGTCGGATCACCTACGGAAACGGGTCGACGCCGTACACCGACTACACCAGCTGGAACGAGGCGTTGATCGCCCGGGATGGGAGCGTGTCGCTGCAGCGGGTGGCGTTTGGATTCCTGCACGCGGTGGTGGTGCGGACCCAGCGGCAGCAGTTTGTCGGGAACGACTACCCGGGGGACCTGGCGTTCATCGGGGATCGGTTGGGGGGATACTTTCCAGCAGTCAATACGGGCGATGCCTCTCCGATGACGGAGCGCTATGTCGCGGTGGCGACGAGTGCCACCCACGCGTTGGCGCTGCGGTCGACAGGTGTGGTGAACGGGTTCGGCGGGATCAATTTCTTTGGGGAGACGACGGTGCCCAGCGGAGTGGTGGGTGCGGTGGGCGTTGCCGCCGGTGAGTATTTCAGCGCGGCGCTGCTGGCCACGGGGCAGGTGGTGGTTTGGGGGGCGGAGGCCTTCGGCGTGCTGCAGGTCCCCGTCGGGGCGACCAATGTGGTGTCGTTGAAGGCCGGTGCCAGCCACCTCGTGGCGCTGCGGGCCGATGGGACGGTTCTGGCCTGGGGAAATACCGCTGATGGGCGGACGGCAGTGCCGAGCGGGTTGAGGAACGTGCGGGAAATCGCCGTGGGACGGGCACACTCGCTGGCGTTGCGGGAGGATGGGACGGTGGTGGCGTGGGGGTATAACGGGTCGGGTCAGACCTCGATTCCTGCGACTCTGTCCAACGTGATCGACATCGCTGCCGGCGGAAACCACAGCCTGGCCCTGGTGTCGATGGAGCGGCCGATGTTGACCGGGATCAATGGAGAGTTGGGCAGGACGACATTCAACCTGGCGACCGATTATGTGGAACGGGGTCGGACGTTGACCCTGCAGGCCGGGCTGGGGAATGGGGCACCACCCGTGCAGTACCGCTGGCGCAAGAACGGGGTGCTCATCAGCGGAGCGACCGGGCCGAGCGTGGAGGTGGCGATTTCAACCGGGGAGGCGGACGCGTTCCAAGTGGATGTCGAGGCGATCAATGCGTTCGGGAATGACCAGCGCTCGGGTACGGTTCGGGTGGGGAGTGGACCGAGTGAGCTGGCGGTCCGGATCGGACTGGTGGGCGGGGGTAGCGCACAGAACCTATCGCCCAACGGGGTGGGGGGAATCTGGGTGCCGACCGGCGGCGGCTTCACGGCATTCGGCCGGAATCCGGGTGGGGTGTATTTGACGCCAGTCGACACCTCGTCGGAAGCGATCTTCGAGGTGAAATCGCGCGGCAATCCGGCACCGGTGGTGGAGTTGTGGAACGCGGACACCTCGACACTGATCTGCGGTCCGGCGACCGTGACAGGAGCGTCGACATCCGCCCAAGGACAGCAATACCTGAAACCTGGGATTTCGCTGACGACGCCGTTGACCAATGGCCGGTATCTGGTGGTGGTGAAGAGTTCAGTGGGTAGGGCCCTCACAAATGAAGTCACCCTGTCCGTCCACCCCGTCGCCGCCGCCCCCGTCATCACCTCCAGCCTCCCTCGGGTCACCGGAATCACCGGTTTGGGTGGCGGTGTCCCGACGACCCTCCCTGTGTCCGTCGGTCCCGTGGCATCCGGGACCGCCGGTGTCTCGCTGTCGGTGGACCCCGGGTACACGGTCCCGAGTGGGTCCTCGCTGCAATGGCTGAGGGAAGGGGTGGAGATTCCTGGGGCGACCAATTCAACCCTGACCCTGGGGGCATTCTCCTCTGCGCTGGCGAAGCCCTACTCGTTGAGGATCCGGACCCCATTGTATGGGACCAGTTTGGCGGCCGATGCCGCCAAGGGGCAGGCGGTGTCGACGACACTGACGCCGGTCCTGCCGGTGACGGTGGGGCTATCGAAGTCGAACATCTCGGGTGCCGCCGGGACGAAGGGAGACATCGAGGTGAGCCTGGCTGGATCGCTCACCGCCAGGATCCGCTTTGAAAAGCAGGCCCTCAATGGGACCTGGGCGTTGGATGCATCGCTGCTCGGCGATCTGACCTCGCAGGCCCAACCCCCCTCGGTGAACTGGAGGGGTTGGACCGACCCCAAGGAGTTCTGGGCGAACCTCGACGGGTTCTCGGGTCAGCTGAAGCTGCGCGTCGGGGGGACACTCAGCTCATCGATGCGCGGGAACTACCGGCTGGTGACGGCGCAGCTGTCGCATCTGCCGCAGAACCCCAATCCTCTCGAGGGAGCTGCGGTGCTGGATGGCACGGAGCAGTACTCATACTTCACGGTGACGGTGACCGAGCCGGCGTCGCTCTCGGTGCCGACGACTCCTCCGACCCCTGTGGTCGGTGGGGGCAACTGGGTGGCTGGGGTTGGCAACGGAGTGGACATGAGCCTTTCAGCCCGGGCGTATTCGACGGTGGATCTGGGATCCTATCTGACGACCGCGGGGACGCCTTCTCCAAACTTCCAGTGGGAGAAGCAGAACAGCTCCGGCCAGTTCGTGTCGGTGTCGGGGTTCACCAACACCTCACGGTTGACCGTGGCGGCCACGCCGGCCAACGCAGGGATCTACCGGGTGACGGCGACCAACGCGGTGGGTGGTGCCGGTGGAGTCTCGAAGCTGGTGGCTCTAAGCGTGGATCGGGTGTTGGTGTTGACCAACAATGCCATGGTGTTTCCCGACGCCACGGTGGAAATCCCGATCAGTGTCGTCGGCTTTGGAGATGAGTCAGCGGTCTCGTTCACCCTGGATGTGGTGTCACCCTATCTCTCGGCCAACGTGGGGAACATAGCGGTGGCTCTCGATGCGGCCTTGGTCTCGTCGACGGACCTCAGCTTCCGGACGAGCGGTTCGGTGGATGCGACCCCGGTCGCGGGAGGAGCCAGTGGTGCGGGAGCCAACCGGATCCGGGTCCAGGTCCAGGTGTCCAGAAAGGACCCGGCGCAGCGGTCATTTCCCGCGGGGACGAATCGGCTTGGAGTCCTGACATTCAAGGCTCAGACCGTGAACAACATCGCGACTATCCGGAACGTGACCGCCCCGGCGGTGGCCCCGCCACTCGGGGTGCCGATCTCGGTGCTGGGCACTCTTGGGGCCTCCGACCTCGCGCTGAGAATCGCTCTGACGAATGCATCGCTGGCCTCGGTGGTCGCGGATCCCGGATCGGTGATGGTGTTGGCGGACTCTCTGGAAGGGGATGTGGACAACAGTTTTGCGGTCAACGTGGTGGACATCACGACAATCGCCAGCGTGCTGGCCAGCGGTCAGCTGGGAGGGTCCTACAGCAGCCCCTTGGCCGCGAGCCGGCTGGATTGTGCCCCGCGGGAAAGCTCTGGGGACCGGTTCATTAATCTGGCGGACCTGGTTCAGGTGGCGCGGTACGTGGCCAAGCTGGATCCCGCGCAGCCTCAGGCCGATCCGCCGGGCAGCGGTTCGATCGTGCTGAACGCACCGTCGGTCCGGGACCCAAGGGTGACCCGGAGCGGTCTGACGCCCAGCCGCCGGATCCGCTTTGGATGGAGCGACGTTGTGGCCGGGAGTGCCGTGCGAATTCCCGTCGTGTTGGAGGGGGAAGGGGACGAGAACGCGATGGCGTTCAATGTGGAGTTCGATCCTGCGGTGCTCGTCTACAACGGGTTGCAGACGCCTGTTGGGACCTCTCAGATGGAGAATGCGGTGTCCGCGGCCCAGGGGCGGATCGGCGTGGTGCTCTGGAAGGGGGCCGGAAAGGCGATCCCTGCAGGGGGTTCGATCGTTGCCGAGTTGGAGTTCATGGTGCGTGCCACAGGAGGGATGACGGTGATGCGTTTTGGATCGATCCCGGTCGACTCAATGATTGCGACGGTGTCGGCACAGCCGGTCTTGGATGTGACCTATGAGCCTGCGAGCTTCACCATCGGAAGTCGTCCACGGGTGGTGGGAGGCCGGATCGTCTCCCACCGGACGGAGGGCCAGATCTGGACCGTGGAGCTGCGTCCGCAGGATTCCACAGGGGCGACCGTGTCGGCGGCAAACCGGCGACTCCGGCTGTGGATGGCGGACCAGATCGAAACGCCGGAGGGTTCGTGGCAACCCTCTAGTGACCGAGTCGAGGTGACCCCGGCAGGCACTCTCCGCATCCCGATCACTCTGCGACCCGACCAGGCTCAGCAGTTCTTCCGAATCCGGGAGGAATGAACTCCAGAGCGCCGGTCCATTCACTAGAACGGGTGGCGGATGGTGTTGGCCCGGTGGGTGATCCAGTGCCCTGCATCACTGGGCGCGGGAGCGCCCACGCGGGTGGCAGCTGGCGATGTGCGTGGGGACCTGGTCCCTCAGATCCCCATTTCAATCCACCACGCGTTGCGCACCCGTGAAGGTGGACTGGATCCGCCAACGCCCCAGCGAATCCCAGCCCACCGCACAGATTCGCACGAATCTCGCGGGTCCAGATGGGGACGGGAGGGACCCCATCCCTAACAAGGGAAGCTGCCGCGACCGCCCCGATTCTCCCATCTTCTCCCCGCCCTTCCTCGGCGTCTCCGAGGGTATGAGTTTTGTGCAGGCGGTCCTGTGACACACACAGGTAGCATTGCAGAAAGGACGGAGACGGGACCACCGTTGGACCTGTTGGTCAGCTAAACCGCAGGTGGCACTACGGGAACCGCTCGAGGAGACGCGTGGAGCTAAGACTCCGTTACTCCGAATGAGCGTTGGCGAAAAGCACCTACTTGGGGACCGCCCCGCATACCTGAGTGCAAGTAGTCGCCTGGCCCGTCTCCGTCCATCTGCACAACTACAAGGAAAGTCGTGCAACAAACCTCGATCCCTGTCGAGCGTGTCGTCGGACTGGACGCACACCCCGACAGTTTCACCGCAGCCCTGGTCCAGGGACCCAATCCCCGGGCCGCCATCGTAGAGAAGACCTTCGACAAGGTCCCCATGGCCCAGCTGATACGCTGGGCCAAGAAACACACCACCCCCTCTGACCTCATCGTCCTGGAGGCCTCCGGCAACAGCTTCCACCTCGCCAGGAGCCTGCGGACCCAAGGGTTCAAGACCGAGGTCCTGGAGAGCGCCCACCTGGGCAAGCTCAAGGAAGCCCACGCCAACAACGACAAGATCAGCGCGGTGCGCATCGCCAAGGCCTACCTGGCGGGCACCACCAAGTCGGTCTGGGTTCCTGATGAAACGACCCAGAAGCGACGTGACTGGTACCACGCCCATCGCAAGGCGGTCGAACTGGTCACCGCACTCAACAACAGCCTTCTGTCCTACCTCAGCGACAACGGCGTGCGCCCCGACAAAAGCAACTCGGTCCTCAAGCAGACCCAGGCCAAAACCATGAAATGGCTCCGCTCGGCCAGGCCCTGGTCGGTCTCCCAGTGGCAGGTCATTGAGATCCGACTCAAGGACCTCTACCACGCCATGGAGTCACGGCGCCTCTGGGAGAGTCTCCTGGCCCAGGAGGTCGCCCAGGATCCCCTGTTGCTCTCATTGGTCCGACAGACCGGCGTGCGCGATGTGGTGGCCTTCGCCCTGGGAGCCGTCGTCGGAGACATCAAGCGGTTTGCCAAGCCGCCCAACCTGGTCTCCTACGTCGGCCTCAACCCCGCCTTCGACGCCAGCGGCAACGAACGCTGGGAGGGAGGTGTCGGAGGCCGTGGACACCGAGGACTGCGCAACCTGCTCATCGAGTCCGCCCACTCCGTGCTGCGTTCCCGAGAACATCCACTGGGAATCCGTGGCCGAAAGCTGCTGGCCCGCAAGGGCGAGCTCAAGCTGGTGGTGGCTGCAGTGGCCCGCTGGCTTCTGGTCTCCATCTGGTACCAGATGATGGGGCTCGCCGAACCCGTCGGTGAGATCTCCAAATCCTTGGACCAAAAGCTCGGTGTCATCATCTCCCGCATCGGGAAGGAAGGTCTGGCTAAGCTCAACCTCACCCGCAAGGACCTCCGCGAGCAGATGCATCAACGGCTCAAGACCGGGCGAGTCTACCTCCTGAAACCCAAGGGAAGATCACCCGAAAGCCCCCCAGACGAAGACTCAACTCAAGGGCTCCAGATCGAGCTCGACCGAGTTGTGCCGGCCTGACCCAGGGCCTTGAAGTGAGGTCGCCTCCGGCGACAGATTAACTCCCCCAACCAAAAACGGAGAGGGGGAGAACGGCTCCAGACCTGTCTGACCGTTCTCTCCTTTTCTAAGGCTATTACCGGCGAACCTCAGCCACGTCGGCTCTCCAGCTCACCCAACGCCTCACCCTTCGGTTTTTTCAGCCCCCCGTTGACAAAACACATACCCGTGTCTCCGCGTCTCTGCGTGAGCCCCCTTCCCTCTTCTCCGCGTTCCCATGCTTCACGGTCACCTCAACGAACCTGAGTCCTATGCTGGACTCATTTGCCATCCCGTTTGGAACCAGGTCTTCCAGTGGCTCCACCGGCTTCCAGCCGACGCCGCTGTGGGACACCACGAAATCCAAGGCGAACAGATCTACGTCTCCATCCAGGAATACGCCACCCTTGCGCGGCATGAGGCCCGATTCGAGAGCCATGAGCGTTATGTGGATCTCCAGTATACCCTGTCGGGACTGGAGGGCATCGATTGGGCCCCGAGGAGGTCGCTCCAGCCCGACGGTCAGTTCAGC
>SYEM01000175.1 GCA_005801385.1 Verrucomicrobiales bacterium
GGCCGGAACCCTCAGCGGGGCGCCGAAGATCCGCGCAATGCAGCTGATCTCGGAGCTCGAAGGGACCACCCGTGGACCCTACGGCGGATGCGTTGGCTACTTCGGGTTCAACGGCAACGCCGACCACTGCATTACGATCCGCACCGCCCTGGTCAAGGACGGCAAGGCCTACGTCCAGGCCGGCGGTGGCTGGGTGAACGATTCGACCCCGGCGGCGGAGTTCGAGGAGACGGTCAACAAGTCGCTCGCGATGCGGAAGGCCATCGCGGTGGCCGAGACCTTTGCGGGCCGCTGACCCCGGCTACTTCGCGGCCCACTGGAGGGCTTCCTCGACGATCCCGCGTGTCAGCGTGTTGGGCAGCACCCGGGGAGGGAGGCTGGGGTTCTTTGAGTAGACCAGCACCAGCGGCACCCCGGCCCTCTGGAACCGTCGCAGCTCCTCGGTGATCGCCGGGTCTTCCCGGGTGTAGTCCCCGCGCAGGGACACGACGTTGAGGGCCGTGAGTTGTTCACGGACCGATGGGACGTCGATGGCGGTGGCCTCGTTGACCCGACAGGTCAGGCACCACTTGGCGGTGAAGTCGACGAGCACGGGCCGCCCTTCAGCACGCGCGCGGGTGACCGCATCGGGGGACCATCGGGCCCAGGCGATTGCTTCCTTTGTGGATCTCGGGAGTGTCAGGTCACCCGGGGTGGAGGCCGTGGGCTTGCTGATCTGGGGGGCCCGCCAGTGCAGCTGGGTCTCGAGGATGCCAAAGTAGCCAACACCTAGGGCGATCAGGATCAGGGTCCAGGACCATCCCCGGTTCCCGGTGCCCGTCTGGATCCATTGTCCGAACACCCAGGCCGCGAAGGCCACGCACACGAGGAAGAGTCCCTCGAGGAAGACCCCGGATTCACCGAACTGGTCGGCCGCCTGGGACAGCAGCCAGACCGCGGTGGCGATCATCGGAAAGCCCATCAGGACCTTGAACGTGATCATCCAGTTGCCCGGCTTGGGCAAGTACCTCAGCCAGGCCGGCTGGAGGGACAGCATCAGATAGGGCGTGGCGAGACCGAGTCCTGCCGTGAGGAAGATGGCGAGAAGGACGGAGGGTTTCTCCCCGAAGGCGAAGCCCAGTGCCGTTCCGAGGAACGGAGCGGTGCAGGGGGTGGCGAGGACCGTGGTGAACACCCCGTTGAAGAATGCCCCGGAGGCTCCCTCCTTGGAGGCCAGCTGGCTGGCGGCACCGAGGGCGCTGGAGTGGAGGCTGATCTCGAACACCCCGAACAGGTTCAACGCGACCAGCGTGACCAGCGTGGTGATGCCCACGAGGAAGATCGGGTTCTGGAACTGCATGCCCCAGCTGGCGGTGCGTCCGGCGGACTGGACGGCGATGACGAGTCCGGCCAGCACCGCGAAGGAGGAAAGCACCCCTGCCGTATAGACGAACCCGAGCTGCCGGACCCGTGTGGGGTTCTCACCGCTTTGACGGACAAAACCGAGGATCTTCAGCGCGATCACCGGGAGCACGCACGGCATGATGTTCAGGATCAGCCCCCCGAGGAACGCCAGCCCGAGCATCGCCCACAGACCCGTGGCCACTGGAGGGGCATCGGCCGGTGTGGGCGAGGATGGAGTCGTGACCGTTCCGTGTGTCGGAGCAGTGGGAGCGGCGTCCGTGATGGGAAGGGTGACCTCAACGCCTTCGGGAGTTGCTCCAGCTCGGGGCGTCACCAAGAGACCCCGGATCTCCTTCGGCCACACGTTGTCGACCTTGGACACGGAAAAATCCACGACACCGGGACTTCCGCCGGGTTTCCAGGTCCACTCGAACGTCTCATCTGGATACGGAAAGAAGTCGGAGGCTCCAGGCGTGGCGGGCGTGATCCGGAGGACTCGGCTGTCGCCTGGGGCGGAATCGCTCCAGCGGGCCGAGGCCTGTCCGGCGGCACCCGGACGTGGCAGCGACTCGATCGCGGTCCGGATCAGGGTTGCTGATTCCGAGGCCTTGTTTTCGGCTCCGATCTGGAGGGTGGCCTTGACGGTGGCACGTCCGGGCAGGCACTCGGTCTTGCACTCGAGCCAGGAGACCTTGGCTTGAAGGGTCAGGGTTCCCGACGGGACGGAGTCCGCGATCCGTAGTGTGACCGGGAGGAGGACCTTTCCTTCATACACGTAGGTGGTGATGTCGGCTTCCGTGAGGCGTTCAGGCGTCGGCCAACGGAGTTCGCCGGCGGTGATGCCGTCGGGGAGGGTCCAGTCGACCTTTGTGGCCTGGCCGGTCTCGCCCGGATTCCGCCAATAGGTGTGCCATCCGGTCGGGGGAACGAGTTCCACGGCGGCCTCGATCGCGGTCCCGGGGCGGACGGTGACGGCATCGAGCAGCAGGCGGGCCTGGCTGGTCCCCTGGGCGTGGACAGCCTCGAGGAAGGCGGTCAGCACCAGAACCAGGACCCTAGGGAACATCCTCATGGGATCGACTCTCGGCACCGGACTGCCATTGGCAAGCCGAGGGTGGGGTCTCTGGGGCGACGGAGATTCACCCCGGGGGTTTGCGAAGACGGGGACTCACGCGGTGACGCGGAGGAAAGACGGGAGAGTTAGAAAGAAACGAGGGGAACAGGGGTGGCTTCTGATCGGACGCCGAAGGCGTTGATCGGTGGGTGATACAGTGCCCTGCTTAACTGGGCGCAGGAGCGCCCTCCGGGACGCGCTCCGTTGCGTCCCCATCTTGCCCGTGAGGGGTTAACCGACCTGTGGTTCCAGCTGGGATCCTCTGACGCTGCAGACGACCCCCTCCCCCTCACGGTTGCGCCACGCGTGGTGGATCGAGATGGGGCCGTGGCGGAGCACAGCCCTACCGGCATCGCCTCGGTCTTTATCCCTCATCTCTCCCCCGCCTTCCTCCGTGTCTCCGCGTCACCGTGTGAGTCCCTCTCCCCGCCCTAAATCGGTCGGAGGGTGACCTCGACTCGGTTTGGTGGTGGGATGGGGGGATGACGTGGCTCTCGTCGGTGTGCAGGCTGCGGTACGGTGGCGATGGGAGGGGGTTGCGGTTGGCGTTGGCTGTGATTGCCGTGACCGGTGTCGGTGTCGCGTGGGGGCTATACCCTCCGGAAAACCGGTACTCGATCCTCACCAGCACCATCTCCTATCTCGGGTCGCCGGACCCCGATCGCAATCCGCAGGGGTGGAGGGTTTATCAGGTGGGGATGACGGCCCTGATCCTCCTCATGGGATCCTGGCTGCGTCGTCGACACGTCGGGTTTTTGGGACGGGGCTCGGTTCTGGGCCGGATCGGCAGCGCCCCTCTGGTTTTGGCGATGGGGATGATGCTCGTCTCGGTCTGGATTCCCGACAGCCGGACCCAGGAGTTCCTCGGGGAGAAGGCGACGCGGGTCCATACGCGTCTGGCGATCCTGGCCATCCCGGTGCTGGGGGTGGGGCTGACCCTCGACACGGTCGGCCGGTTCGTGATGGGAACCTGGCTGGTGCGACTCTGGCCGGCGTTCCTCTTCGCGGCGCTGGTGGCGTTTGGGTTCTGGAAGCTGGCCGAATGGGAGTCGATGTGTCGCGCGGACCGGTCCCTCCGCCACTGGCCCGGGGACGGACTCCACTCCACCCCGCTCTGGGAGTGGATCACCTTCCTCTACCTCATCGGACACCTGAGGTGGATGTCCAAGGCCCCGCCGGCGGGCGGGCGATGATCCGCGGTCTCAGGGCTTGAGCTCCCGGATCCGGAGATTCTGGAACCACACCTCGTCGGAGTGGTCCTGCAGCAGGATCGGCGTCGGGAACCCGGTGCCCCAGCGGACCTCTGTCTTGAACTTGCTGGCCGCCTTGGCGGTGGCGAGTTCCGGGGATCCGAGCTCGTAGTCGAGCACCTTGACCCCGTTGAGCCAGTGCTCGACGTGGCGGTCGCGGACGAGGATCCGGGAGGTGTTGATCTCCCCGGCCTTCCGGACCGGCGCCTTCCGGGGCGGCAGGGCATCGTACAAGGCCGAGGTCTGACGCTTGGGGCCGACGGAGGCATCGGGATGGGCCGCGTCGTCGATCACCTGATATTCGTGTCCGATAGGGGCGCCGCGGGACTCATCGATGAAATACTTCACGCCACTGTTTCCCCCCGGGGCGATGCGCCAGTCGAAGGTCAGCTCGAAGTTCCGGAAGGTGTGGGTGGTGAGGATATCCCCGCCGCCGCCCTTGGCTTTGTGATGGAGCCAGCCGTTTTCGACCTCCCAGCCTGACGCGGGGAACTCCTTCTTCCCGAAGCCACGCCACCCCTCCGTGCTGCGTCCATCGAACAGCAGCGTCCAACCGTCCTGACGTTGCTCTGGTGTGAGGGTGTTGGGCGTTGCTCCGCGGGCCGCGCAGAGCGGGATCAGGGCCGCGAGAAGGGGGAGGAGAAAGCGCATGGCGGGGATCACTTCGCGTCGAGTCGGCGCACCCGGATGTCGCGGAACCAGACATCATCGCCATGGTCCTGGAAGCAGAGGTGTCCAACGGATTCCCGGGCGAACTTGGGGTAGCCGCTGAACTTGGACTTGGCGATGAGTTCGCGGGCCGCGGGCGAGGCGAGATCGATCGAGACGACCTTCCTGCCGTTCAGCCAGTGTTCGACGGCCCAGCCCCGGACGACGATCCGGGCTTTGTTCCAGTCGCCCACCGGCTTCAGGGACTTCTCGGAATTCGCGGCCACCAGGGCGTAGAGGGCCGAGGCGCTGGTCTTTGGATTCTTTCCGTCTCCGTGACGGGAGTCGTCCAACACCTGGTATTCCGGTCCCGTCTGCCACGGTTCCTTGAGGTCCTCGGAGACCCGGTACATCACTCCGCTGTTGGCGCCCGGGGCGACCTTCCACTCGAACTCGAGCTCGAAGTCCCCGAACTGCTCCTTGGTCACCAGATCCCCGGCCCCGCCACCGGCCTTCACATGGAGGGTGCCGTCGACCACCTCCCAGCCCTTCTTCGGGAAGCCGTCGTGCTTGAACTGCCGGAAGGCCTCGGTCGAGGTGCCGTTGAACAGCACCTTCCAGGGTCCCTCGGCGGACAGCGTCGGGAGGGACGTGAGAACAAGAAGGGCCAACGTGGAACCGAGGACGGAACGGGGGGAGTGGAGTGGTTTCATGGACTGGGATGCAGACGAATGGAATGACAGCGCGATCCAGAGCGTCAAGGAGCGGTCCTCGGACGAGCGGTTCCTACAGGCCCTTGAGACCTGTGCTGTCGGGCTGAAGGAGGTGCATCGATGACTCCGGAAGCACGCGGTGCATGGCGCGGGCCACGGCCTCGGGGTTCTGGAGTGTCAGGCAGATGATCGTGCTGCCACTGCCGCTGAGCCAACCGCCGACGGCCCCGGCCTTCTCACCGGCGCGGATGACCCGGCTGAGCTGGGGGATCAGCTCCTCGCGATACGGTTGGTGGATCCGGTCGTCGAAGCAGCCCCGCAACGCCTCGAGGTTCCCGCTCGCGAAGGCGGCCGTGATCAGGGCGACCCGGGTGAGGCAATGGACGGTGTCCGCCTTGGAGAACTGCTGCGGGACCAGCTTGCGGGCCATCGGCGTGCTGACCTCGAAGTTCGGGATCAGGGTCACGAACCGGGCCGTGGTGGGGACGGGGAAGCGGATCGCCCGGGCCTTGTCGCCCACCAGGGTGGACGCCGTGAATCCGCCGAAGGTTGCTGGTGCGGCGTTGTCGGGATGTCCTTCCAGCCGGCTGACCAGCTGGAACAACGCCTCGCGATCCAGGGGTTCGCCGACCATCCGGTTGAGGGCCGCCGTGCACCCGAGTCGGGCGGTGACGCTGGAGCCCAGTCCGCGGGCCAGGGGGACGTCTCCTTCGATCGAGATATCGAAGCCAAAGGACGGCTTCTTCGAGGCACGGAAGAAGGCGGTGGCGGCTTCCTGGAGCATCGCCGTCGCCGGGCCGCGGGAGGGTTCTTCGATGGGGGAGGTGATCCCGATCCCCCGACGGTCGGACCTGCGGACGGTGATGCGGTTGTAGAGCCGGAGGGCGAGTCCGAGGGTGTCGAATCCGGGTCCGAGGTTGGCGGTGGTTCCGGGGACGCGGACGGTGGCGGAGGCGATGGGCATGGGACGGGTCTGGGGGTGATTCGGAAGGGTTCAGCGTTCGGACCGGGTCTCTCGATTCAGGACATCCACGACGGCCTGTCGCGGGGACTTGCCCTCGTGGAGGGTGGCATGGACTTCCGCGGTGATGGGGGCACTGACTCCGAGGCGGAGGGCGAGTTCGTGGGCTGATCGGCTGGTGGGGAAGCCTTCGATGACGGTCGCCGCGGCCGCGAGGAGATCCGCCACGGGTTCACCCCGGCCGATCCGCTCGCCGAAGCCGCGGTTCCGGCTGAGCCGGCTGGTGCAGGTGACGGTCAGATCCCCGAGTCCGCTCAGTCCGGAGAAGGTCTCGGCCCTGGCACCGCAGGCCACGCCGATGCGACCCATCTCCGCCAGGCCTCGGGTGATCAGCGCCGCCTTCGCATTGTCGCCGAGTCCAAGTCCGTCACAGATACCCGCGGCGATCGCGACCACATTCTTGAGGGCTCCGCCCAGTTCGACGCCCATGACATCGGTCGAGGTGTAGACCCGGAAGGTGGGGCGATGGAAGAGCTCCTGGACCTGTTCGGCGATGTCGGGCTGGGGGCTGGCGGCGACGACCGCCGTGGGCACACCTCGCGCCACCTCTGCGGCGAGGGTGGGTCCTGAGAGGGCGGCGATCCGGGCGCGGGGTGCGGTCTCGGTGAGGATCTGACACATGGTCATGCCCGTGGCGTGTTCGATCCCCTTGGTGGTGCTGACCACGATCCCGTCGACTCCCGACATTCGGGCGGTGATCTCCCGGAACGCCTTCGAGGGGACGGAGACGACGAGGACCTCGGCGCCCTCGATGGCCCGGTTCAGGTCCGATTCCAGCCGCAGGGCCTCGGGAAGTGGCACGCCGGGGAGGTACCGCCGGTTCTCCCGGAGCCGATCGGCTTCGGCGAGGCGCTCGGCGTCGTGTCCCCACAGGACGACCCGGTGTCGGTTCTGCACGAGGAGCAGGGCGAGGGCGGTGCCCCAGGATCCGGCTCCAAGGACGGTGACGTTCATGGTTTCTGGGGTGTGGGTTTGCGGCTGAACTCGATCCTGGATTCGGTTCCGGCCCGGAGGCGTTGGAGATTGCCCCGATGGCGCCAGATGGCGAGTCCACCGAAGACGAGAGCCACGGCCCAGAGGGCGCGGTTCTGGGAGGTGAACAATGTGGCGATCGGCAGGACGATGGCGGCGGCGATGCTGGCCACGGAGACGTAGCGGGTCGTCAGGAAGACGATCAGCCAGGTCACGAAGGTGATCCCAAGACCGAGCGGCACCAAGGTGGCCATGACGCCGGCGGTGGTTGCGATGCCCTTGCCGCCTTTGAACCGGAGCCAGCAGGTGTAGTTGTGCCCCAGGATCGCGGCCACTCCCGCAATCAGCGGCAGCGAATCGGACGGGCTCCCGCCGGCGATCCGGACGGCCAGGGTCGGCATCCAGAGCACCGCGGCCGAACCCTTCAGGGCGTCAGCGAGGAGCACGAAGGTTCCGGGGCCCTTGCCCAGGACCCGGAAGGCGTTGGTCGCTCCGATGTTGCCGGAGCCGTGGGCACGGAGATCAACGCCGCGGAGCAGGGCGACCAGGTAGCCGGTCGGAATCGAACCGAGGAGGTAGGCACCGCTGATGATGACGACGAGTGCGAGCATGGTTTCCGTGCCGAATGGTGTAGTTCCTCGGCTCCCGGGTGCCAGTCACCAGTTCTAGGGAGTGTTCGGCATCATCCGAGGGACGTCGACGGCGTACGCGAGAGAAGCCTGAGAGGACCTGTCCCTAAACTGGACCGAAATGTTGGCGAACTGGGAGCATCGGGTTCTCAAAGCGTCGAGGCCTCGGGTTGAACCCGGCATGGGACTCGCTAGCTTGAGGGCGTGATCCCGAGACTCGTTCTGATCCTCCTGCTGGTCGGGTCCGTGGTGTCGGGTTGGACCCAAACCATCAAACCCATCCGACTCCGGACCGAGACCCTCCTCCCTCCGGCCCGTGGGGGTCTCGCTCGGGCCGCGATGCCGGCGGACCCCGACCCCGCGTCCCCGGGCCTCTTCCTGGTTCAGTTCCGGTCCCCCCCTAACCCCGAGACCCGGGATCGTCTCTCGCGGCTTGGGGTCTCCCTCCTCCAGTATGTCCCGGAGGATGCCTTCCTCGCTCGGTTGATCTCTGTTCCGCTGACCACGCTTCGTCAGGATCCAGAGGTGGTTGCCGTCTCGGACTACCTGCCACGGCACCGGGTGGATCCCCGGCTCCTGCGGGAGTTCGAGGCGAACCCGATCGGCACCAGGCCGGCACAGGTCCTGGTCCTGAATGGGGCTCCCATGGAGGACCGCGCCCTGATCGCCCGGCATCTTCGGAATGCCCATGCCCGCTCGGTCCTGGAGATGGGTGCGGTCCATCATGGGTGGGTCGACGCTGCCGGACTGCACGTCCTCTCTCGCAGCGGCTCGGTCCTCTGGATCGAACCGGCCCCCCGCATGCGGCTGGTCGACCAGATCGCCACGGAGATCGTCGCCGGGGAATCCCGCGGCAATGAAGGCCTGGCGGCGCTGCATGAGCTGGGATTGGACGGCCGGGGTGTGACCGTTGCGGTGGCCGACTCGGGGATCGATTCCGGGGACGCCGACTTCATCCACCCCGATCTCGAGGGGCGTGTGGAGGCCTTGTTTGCGTATGACAACCTGCCGGACGGTTCCGACGAGCACAGCCACGGCACCCACTGCGCGGGCATCGTGCTGGGCAATGGAGCGACCGGAGAGGAGGACGATGCGGGATACCGGTTCGGTCTGGGTGTTGCCCCGGGGTCGCGTCTGGTGGGGCAGAGGATCTTCGACGGCAGTGGAGACTATCGTCCTCCACCGAGCTTCTCCCGGATGGTCCAGGATGCGTTGCGCAGCGGGGCGTCGGTGGGTTCCAATTCCTGGGGGGATGCGACCGGTGGGCAGTATGATCTGAGCGCCGCGGAATTCGATGCCCTGGTGCGGGATGCCGATCCCGATTTTCCAGGAGAACAGCCCTATGTCCTCGAGTTCAGCGCTGGAAATTCGGGTCCGGGAGGGCAGACCATCATGAGCCCCGCCGTGGCGAAGAATGTGATCGCCACCGGGGCCACGCAGAACAACCGGTTCGAGTTTCCGCTCTACGGGGAAGGGCAGGAGGTCATGGCCGACTTCTCCTCGCGCGGCCCAGCGGCGGACGGACGGATCAAGCCCGATCTCACTGCGCCGGGCACTTGGATCGCCTCGCTTCGCTCGATCTTCGCCAACGACAACAACGCCTGGGGTCCCATCAGCGACTACTACCTCTATCAGGGAGGGACGTCGCAGGCCGGACCGCACGTTTCAGGGGGTGCGGCCGTCGCCATCCAGTGGTACCGCGGGCGTCACGGCGGCGTCTCTCCGTCCCCGGCGCTGGTTAAGGCGATGCTGATCAACTCCGCCGAGGACATGTCCACCGCCGTGATCCCCGACACGGGGGACATCCTTGGGGGCACACCGGACGAGACCGGGGAGGGCATCGTCGTCGGGGACACGGGCCCAGTCCCCAACAACGACGAGGGATGGGGTCGGATGAATCTGGTCACGCTCATCGATTCCGAGCGACGTCACGAGTTCACCGAGCAGGGTGCTGGTCTGACCAACGGCGGGGTCTTCGAGCGGACCGTCGTGGTGGGGGCTGGGGATGTGTTGAAGGTGACCCTTGTCTACACCGATGTTCCGGCGCTCCCGGCTGCCTTGCCGGCGTTGGTCAACGACCTCGATCTGGAGGTCATCGCCCCCAACGGGGACCGGTTTCGAGGCAATGCCTTCGCGGAGGGCGAAAGCGTTCCCGGGACGCCGGATGGGGATCGGGTCAACAACGTCGAGGCGGTCCATATCGGTGAGCCCGCCGCAGGAGAGTGGATGGTGAGGGTCCGTGCCCATCGGGTCGTGCAGGACGTCCATCAGGGAAACCGGAACAACCCGGAACAGGATTTTGCCCTTGTGGTGTCCGGCCAGCTGCCGGCTCCGGGCGAGGCGGTCGTCTCGTGGGACCGTGCCGCCTACCGTCCCGGTGTCGTCGCGATCCTGCGGGTGACGGATGCCGACCTCCGTCTGCAGTCTGCGATCACGGCCCGCGTGACCAGCGGCACCGAGCCGGCCGGGCTGTCGGTCACGCTGGACCGCGTGGGCAACTCGGGAACCTTTCAGGGAAGGGTGCCGCTGGTCGCGGGACCCGGGGCGGTGGGGGATGACCGGCTGGCGGTGGCTGATGGCGACGAGTTGATCGCGGTCTTCCAGGATCTCTCCCCCTCGGGCGAGCGCACCGCGACGGCGCAGGTCGACACCCGGCCGCCGCTCATCTCGGACGTGGTGACGACCTCCGAGTTCGGACGGACCACGGTTCGTTGGTTGACCAGCAAGCCGGCCTCCTCGGTGGTCCGGTTCGGGACCACCAACCAGGTCCAGCAGACGGTGACCGACCTGGGGTTGCGTTCGCAGCACACGATGGCCTTCCCACCGCTCATCGCTGGCGACACGTATTTCTTTGAGGTGGTGGCGACCGATGCCGCGGGCAACGTGTCGACCAACAACAACGAGGGACGCTATTTCCGTTTCGTCGCCCCGCGGCCTGCCAAGGCGCTGCTCGTCTACAGCCCGGAGTCGCGTTTCGCCGAGGGAGGAGTGTTGTCGGAGACGCCCTATCCTGGAATCGAGACTTGGACCGGGCCCCTCGGCGAACTGGCGCTGGACTATGAAGTGTGGGACGTGAGTGCGGTGGGGCGCACCCCGACGGCGGCGGAGCTGATGACCTACCGTGTCGTGCTCTGGCGTCCCGAGGAGCTCCAGCCTCCGGCTCCTGGATTCCCCGCGGCCCTGACGACCTACGTCAATGCGGGCGGCAACCTCTTCGTCGCCTCCTTCGATCTCCTGACCCGTCTGACAGAGGTTCAGGCCAGTGCCTTTGCCGCCAATGTCCTGCATGTTGTCGGGCAACAGGAGGATGGGGGCGCAGTCTCCGTGGTAGGGGTTCCGGGAGATCCGGTCGGCGGCGGAAAGGCCTTCGACCTGAACTACGACGAGTTTCCGAGCGGGTTCCTCATCGACATCCTCGGGATTGTCTGGGCAGACGGACCCGACCACCTGAATGCCGCAACCAATGCTTCGCCGACCTATCTGCAGGAGGGCGGGAGGGTGGTGGGGGTGAGGTTCCCCAGAACCGGGCAGGATGCCGCGGGTGGACGGGTCGTGTTCCAATCCGTCGCGCTGGAGTCCATCCCTGCGGCGACGGAGTCGCCGAACAACCGCAGGACGGTCCTGGCCGACGCGCTTCGGTTCCTGTCCCCGGAGCTGGTTGCAGGGTCGACGATCGCCTTCGACCAGTCGTCATACACCGTTCCCGGCAATGCGGTGGTTGAGGTGACCGACAGCCAGCGGGCCGGCCAGGGTCGGGTGAGGATCACGGTGGCTGCCGACGCCGCCCCGATGGAGGTGGATCTCGTGGAGTCGGTCCGAAGGGGTGTCTTCCGCGGCCGGTTCACGGTGGCGCCTTCGGATGCCACACCATCGATCGACCGGATTCCTGCCCGGAACGGATCGAGGATCGTGGCCACCTATGTGGATTCCGGGGCGCAGGTGGGCTCGGCGGAGGCGGTGGTCGACACCACGACCCCGGTGATCTCCGGGGTCACCACCGAGGCGGCCTACAACGAGGCCTACATCTACTGGACGACGGACAAGCCCACCGATGCGCTCGTCCGCTTCGGGGAGTCCGGTGGTGACGACTCGTTCCTATCACGAACGGCCTACAGCGCCGAGCTGTCGACGGAGCATGAGGTCTTGATCCGTGGGCTGCTCCCGGATCGTGACTACTACTTCCAGGTGTTGAGCCGGGATGCGGCGGGGAACTGGACACGGGACAACAACAAGGGAGCCCAGTATGTGGTGCGCACGTTGACCCCCCTCAAGGCGCCTTGGGCCGACGACCTCGAGGTGGAGCGACCCGGTTGGGCGGTCTACAACGACGACGGTGGGACCGGTGCGGTGTTCCCGGGTGACGATGAGGAGGGGGGCGGGGAGCTTCGAGGCACGGGATGGACCTGGGGTGTGCCTCGGAATTCGGTGCCCACGGGAGCCCACAGCGGCAGTCGGGTCTGGGCGACCAATCTGAACGGCGACGATGTGGACTTCGGCATCAGCGACCTCATTAGTCCGGCCATCAGCCTGGTCGGTGGTAACCGTGCGACGCTGCGGTTCTGGCAGTTCTACGACTTCTCGGTGTCAGGAGGCACGGAAGATGATCCCTTTGGCGACTTCGTCCTTGAGGCGGCCCAGGTGGCCGTTTCGACCGACAACGGGGCGACGTGGAAAGACCTGTATCTGGTGGATGGAGAGGTCTCCCCGGGCTGGGAGGAGGTCGAGGTGGATCTGACCAAGTTCCTCGGGTCGGTCGTCCGGCTCCGGTTCAACTACCAGCTGTTCTCGTTCAACCCGGCTCCGAGACTCGGGTGGCTGCTGGATGATATCGCGGTCGAGATGACGACGTTGCCGGAAGGTGCCGTCACTGTGGTCAACAACCTGGCCCAGGCTTCCTTCGCTCTCCGGGGTCCTGTGACCGTGCTGGGTGAGGGACTCACTCTCACGACCAACCTCCCGCCTGGACTCTACGTGGTCACCTGGCAGCCCGTCCCGTTCCATGAGACACCGTTCCCACAGACGAACACCCTGACCATGGGGGTGCCGTTGGTGGTGCGGGGGGATTACCGCATCGCCGACTCGAACGGGAACGGGATCGGCGACGCCTGGGAGACTCGGTACTTCGGTGCGGTCAGGGTCGGCTATTCCGGTCGCGAGGACACGGATGGGGATGGGGTTCCGGACGGGGTGGAATGGCAGATGGGCACGGTGCCGACAGATCCGTCGAGCCGACTTGTCCTGGGCGCTCCTGAGGTGTTGTCGGACGGGCGGGTCCGGTTCCAGTGGCCGACCGTTGCCGGCCTCGAGTACCGGTTCGAGACCAGCAGCGATCTGACGCGGTGGCTCCCTGCGAGTGGCGTGGCTCGCGGGACCGGGGCACCACTGGGTGTGACGCTTCCTGCGCTGGACCCGCGGATCCCGTTCTTCTTCAGAATCCTTGTGATCCCATAGATCCCCTAGTCACGATCAAAGGAACCCTCCTTGGTTCCGCTGTTGGGCCTCAGCGGTCGATCACGGAAAGGATCATCTGCACCGTCTTCTCGAGGCCACCCTGGTTGGACCGGACGACTTCAGCAGCCCGCTGGCCCATGAGTCGGCGGCGTGCCGGGTCCTCGAGGAGCTCCCCGATCCGCTGTTGCAGTTCGGACTCATCCGCAACCTGAAGCGCTCCACCCCGATCCAGGAACTGCGGGACGATCTGGGCGAAGTTCTCCATGTGGGGACCGAACAGGACCGCCTTGGCGAGAGTGGCGGGTTCGATCGGATTCTGTCCGCCCTGTGCGGTGAGGGATTTTCCGACGAAGACGAGGTCGGCGACCTCATAGAAGTGTCGGAGCTCCCCGGTGGTGTTCACGAGGAGGCAGTGGACCGTTCCGGCGGACTTCCGGGTCTTCGACGTGATCTCGCTCCGGTAGACGAACGGGACCCTGAGGCGTCCCAGCTCCCTGCCGACCTCCCCGCCGCGCTCGTGATGACGCGGCACGAGGACGAGGAACAGTTCGGGGAAGCGCTCCCTCAGCCGTTCCAGGATGGCGGCCAGGATGGCTTCCTCCCCGGCATGGGTGCTTCCCGCGACCAGGATTGGCGCCGTGTCGGGAACCCCGATCTGGTCCAGCAGCGCGCGGGCATCCAGCCGGGCATGTCCCACGGATCCCCCCTCGAATTTGAGGCTGCCCACCACCTGGATCGCCTCGGTCCGGGCCCCGAGCTTCACGAGCCGTTCCGCGTCCGCCTGGTTCTGGGCCCCGATCCCGGCAAAACCCCGGAAGAAGGGTCCGAAAAGACCCCGGGCCCAGCGATAACCCCGATAGGAGCGGTCCGAGATCCGTGCGTTCACCAGAAAGTACGGGATGCCCCGCCGCTGCAGTCCCCAGACCATGTTCGGCCAGATCTCGGCCTCCACGAAGACCATGGCCTCGGGGTTGATCATGCCGAGGGCCCTCTGGACGTGTTTCCTGCGGTCGATGGGGTAGTAGATCTTGGAGACCTCCGCCGGAAGACGTCGCCGCAGTTCGGCCATGCCGGTGGAGGTCGTTGTTGAAACGATGAACTTGTGGTGAGGAAGACGGGCCGAGAGGGCCTCGATCAGGCGGACGCAGAGTGCCGCCTCCCCGACGCTGACGGCGTGCACCCAGATCGCCCGGCGATTCGTCAGGGCCTGCTTCAGCTTCGCGCCGTACTGACCAAACCGTTCCCAGAATCCATCCGCCCAGCTTCCACGCCGATGCATCTTCAGGAAGTAGAACGGTGCGCTGATTAGGAAACCGACGTCGAAGAGGAGATTGTAGATCAGACGCATCGAACCTGTTTGCAGTCGCTGAGACTACCTCGGAAGACGTTGGTGGCCAACCCGTTGTTTCGATCTGGAGGGTGGTCGCTTGCCTTGAGATGGACTGGAGGTTCTGGGGACGACCTTGGGATGGATGGCTTGGTTCTGGGGGGTGGTGGAGCCGAGGGGATTCGAA
>SYEM01000176.1 GCA_005801385.1 Verrucomicrobiales bacterium
AGGTCCTCCCGGAACTTGCCCTCCTTGACGAGTGTCATGAGATCCTTGTTGGTCGCGGTCAGGAGCCGGACATCGGCCGTCAGCGTCTTGCTCGACCCCAGTCGTTCGAAGGTCCGCTCGCCGAGGAACCGGAGCAGCTTCACCTGGGTGGTGGCATCAATTTCGCCGATCTCATCCAGGAAGAGGGTCCCTCCCTGGGCCTGCTCGATGCGTCCGATGCGGCGCTCATGGGCCCCGGTGTAGGCACCCCGCTCGGCCCCGAACAGCTCACTCTCGAGGAGCGTGGAGGGCAGGGCCGCGCAGTTGACGGTGACCATCGGCCCCTTGGCACGGGTGCTGTTCTGGTGGATGGCCTTGGCCACGAGTTCCTTGCCGGTGCCGCTCTCTCCCGTGATCAGGACGGTCGCCTTGGTCGGAGCCACGGCCCGGATGGTCTCGAAGACCTCCTTCATGGACGGGGCCTCCCCGATGATGTTCTCGACGCCAAACCGCTTCTCCAGGCGCTGGTGGAGCTGACGGTTCTCCGACTCGAGGTTCTGGCGTTGCAATGCGCGCCGGATGCGGAGCTCCAGCTCATCGATCTGCAGCTTGCCCTTCGAAATGTAGTCGTCGGCCCCCTCCTTCATGGCCTGGACCGCGACATCCTCCGAACCGTAAGCCGTCATCAGGATGCAGACCGGGGGGTGTTCGAGGGACTTGGCGCGCCGGATCAGCTTCAGTCCATCCTCACCCGCCATGCGCAGGTCGGTGAGCATGACCGCGAAGGATTCCTCCTCGAGCAGCTGCCAGGCCCGTGCGGCATCCTCGGCAACGTAGACATCGAACTTGTCTTCGAAGGCCGCCCGTAGTCCTTCGCGGGTGGTCTTCTCGTCGTCGACGATCAACAGGGAGGGGGTGCTGGGCGTGCTCATTCCAGGAACGGTGTCCGAGGTCGACAAGGACTAGTCTGAAATCCCGTCGCCCTCAACCCCTCATCCGGCAACACGAGGTAGCCGTGTTCGAAACCACGCCCTGTTATACGGTCCGGCACTCACCTCGACCCATCATCCGAAGCACCCTCCTCATCCCACTTTTTGATTCAGTCGGCCGGCCGGGTCGGTGACCGTCACATCATGTCCTCCGAAGCCAACCCTTCCCTGCCAAAACGTCTCGGCTCCATCGACGTCTACCGCGGGTTCGTGATGTTCCTGATGATGGGCGAGCTGTTCCGGTTCTGTGCCGTGGCCAGCAACCTCCGGTCGGCCGGCCAGCCCAGCGGGTTCTGGGACACCCTCTGCCACCACCAGGAGCACGTCGAATGGGTCGGCTGCGTGCTGCACGATCTCATTCAACCGTCGTTCTCCTTCCTCGTCGGGGTCGCCCTGCCCTTCTCCATCGCCTCGCGGATCGCACGGGGGCAGTCCCGGGTCGGGATGTGGTTCCACGCCCTGTGGCGGGCCGTGATCCTCGTCCTGCTAGGGGTCTTCCTAAGATCGACGGGCGCCTCGCAGTCGAATTGGACCCTCGAGGACACGCTCTCCCAGATCGGCCTCGGATATCCATTCCTGTTCGCCCTCGGGATGATGTCACGCCGGATCCAGTGGGGTGCACTGGCCGTCCTCCTGGTGGGCTACTGGGCCGCCTTTGCCGTCTACACCCCGGGCCAGGGATTCGACTTCAGCGCGGTCGGGGTCCCATCCGACTGGCTTCAGAAGCATGGCCACTCCGGGTTCGCGGAGCACTGGCAGAAAAATGCCAACCTCGCGTGGGCCGCGGATCGCGAGATCCTGAACTGGTTCCCACGCGCCAAGGAGTGGGTCTACAACGGTGGCGGCTACGCCACCCTGAGCTTCATCCCCACGCTCGGCACCATGCTCCTCGGAGTGCTCGCTGGCGACGTGCTCCGGAACTCGCCCTCCCACCTACGGCGGATGATCTGGCTGCTGATCGCAGGTGTCGCTGGCATCGCCTCGGGATGGTTTCTGAACCAGCTCGGCATCTGCCCAATTGTGAAGCGGATATGGACCCCCAGCTGGGTCCTCTTCAGTGGCGGCTGGTGTTTTCTCCTGATGGCGACGTTCTACGCGCTCATCGAGAGGCTCCACCTGTCCCGTGCCCTCTTCCCCCTCCAGGTCATCGGCATGAACTCGATCGCCGCCTACTGCATCGCCCATCTCTTCGACGGGTTCATCGCCAAGAATCTGACGACCCATCTGGGCCAGCAGGCTTTCCAGTTCTTTGGTGCAGCATACGAACCGTTTTTCCACGGGGCCGCCACATTCGCGGTGCTCTGGCTCATCCTCCTCTGGATGTACCGGCAGCGGTTGTTCCTCAGGATCTGAAGCAGCTCGTGAGCGGCCACGCGATCGACCTACACAGCCCACACAAAAGCGAAACGGCCGACGATCGTTCCCGATCGTCGGCCGTTTCAGTTCCGCCGCCGGATCACTCCGCTCCCGGCAGCTTGAGGGGCAGGACCGCATCGCCACCCGGGATCGGCTCGTCGCCTGCCGGCCCCCCATCAACCTTCTTGTCGGCGAAGAGATCCGACCGCTTTTTGAGCAGCGGCTCGACCGTCCACTTGCCCAGCGTGAAGGTCCACTTCCCGAGGGCCTGCTCCGTCTTCAGCTTCTCATCCAGCTTGGCGAGCTTGTCCTTGAACTCCTTGTCGAGGCGTTCCTTGTCCTCCGGCTTCTCGTCCTTGCCAGGAGTCCTCTCCCGGGCAGGAGTGCCCGAGACCGCAACCTGCACCGGATAGGATTCCCCATCGGGCGCACCGATCTTGATCTCGTACACGAGGCCCGATGCCGTACCGATCCTCGCCAAGGTGGGCTTGTCGAGGCCGAGCTTGGCGAGGTCCGGATTGAGGACGAGGTCGGTGAAGCTGGGACCGCTCATCAGGCTGTTGAAGGCGAACAGCTTGTTTTTGTCCAGGGACTCACCGTCCTTCGCGTCGGACAGGACCCATTCCGCGAACTCATTGGTCCGGCTCAGGGAGAAGCTGTTGGTGGGCTCCGCGTAGAGGATCTCGACCCGGACCGGCTGCTCGACCTTGATGAACTCCTTGGCGATCCAGTTCTCTGGCCTCGGCTGGGCGTTGCCCATCGGATCGTTGATCAGAGAGATTGCATCGCCGATCTGGACGTAGCGGCCGTCGGGCATGCCGCCGCCCCCCATCATATCGTCCTCACCCCCGCGGGTGCTCTGTTTGCCGAGGCGGAGTGACTTCACGGGCTTCCCGGAGGCGTCGAGCAGCTCGACGAGGGTTGATCCGTCGCCCGACAGCTGCAGCATCGGGAGGCGAGAGGCGCCCACTTTGACGGGCCGGGTGACCTTCAGTTCCGCGAGCTTCCGGACGAATGCGGCGAGGTCGGTGACGTTCGCAGGGTAGTTGCCCCGCTCCCGGACCACCCAGCCGGAGGGATCGGATACCACGTTGACCGAGTTGGATCCCTGGGTGATGCGGACCGCCGCCACAGAGGCGCCATCAAAGGCGCCCAGGAGGCTGCCACCCATGTGGGTCTTGGAGCGCTCGAAGCCGGCGCTCCGCTGGCGAAGGACCCAGAGTCCACCGCCGCCCAGGACGAGGGCGGCCACTACCAGAAGCATCAGTTGTCGTGATTTCATGCGTCGAGGATCGGGATATCGTTCCAATCGTTTCTTCGATCAATGACAGGGGAGCGGGATCGGTTCCTAGCGTGCCGCCATCCTGCGACGGCGGACGACAGCGAGGGTGATACCGACGGCGGCAACAAGGATCGGCATGGCGGCGATGTTCAGCCACTTGAGCCGATTCTCGAGCGCGTCGACATCCTGACGGAGGTTGCGGCGGGTGACCCGCAGTTCCTTGCGGGTGCTGACCTGCTGCTCTGTGAAGTTCTTGAGCGCCTGTTGCTGTTCGGGTGACAGGATCAGGCGGGCGGAGTTGCCCTCCTTCTTGACCTGCATCTCGCTGAGCTTGGTCTGCAGCTCCTGGAGCTTCGCGTCGAGCGACTCGATCTTGGTCTGGTAGCTCTTGCGGGCCGCGGCCTCCATCTCCTGCACCACCGTGAAGGGCCGACGTACCGACGCCCGACTGCGGGCTCCCACGAGGCTCGGATCACCCGAGGCCTGCTCGACGATGTTCTGGAGCAGGCTCAGGTTGCCGTTCATCGGCGTCGCGACCCGGAACATCGGGTTGATCTGGACCGTGAAGTTGTTGGCCAGCATGTCGACGTCGCCGAACACGTAGACCGTGTTCTCGGCGGCGCCTTCCTTGAGCGCCGCCGGCCCAGCCGGGGCGTTGGTGTCACTCGTCGACGGTTTTCCTTCCGGGAAGGCCGTCTTGAACTTGCCGGAGAGGCGGACACCGAGGTTGTAGGTGACTCCGGATGCCTTGAAGTCCTGGAGGACCTTCTCCGGGTTGAGCTGCGCCGTGATGCCGTCAACCAGCTGGGAGTCGGTCGAACTGAACAGGAGCGGCTCAGACTTGAGACCGCCCGCGGCCACCCCTTGGATCGCACCGGCGAACGGCATCCAGATGTCGTCGATCTGTCCGACCGCGGCATCCTTCGGATTCACGCCCTTGGAGTTGATGAACAGAAATCCGGGCACGAACTGTGGCCGGCCGTCTCGACCCCCGAGCTCCTTCATGAACTGGGTGTCGGCGACCACCTGGGAGCTGAAGTCGAGGCCCCAGGACTTGAACAGCTTGGGCAGCGAGGAGCTGGTGCCGAAGTTCATGCCCATCCCACCCATCTGCGGACGCTGGGCATCGGAGAGACAGAGGGCGTCGGCGAACACCACGAGTCGCCCGCCGCGGAGCACGAACTGGTCGATCGCGAACTGGGCCTTGTCGGTGATGTCCTTCGGATGGACAACGAGGAGCACCTTCACCTTCTCGTCGATCGAGTCCGTGTCCATCGGGACAGTCTGGACGTCGAAATCGCGCTTGAGCTCGCTGACAAACACCCAGGGCTCGCTCTGACCGCCACGTCCCATCTGCATCATCATGGGATTCATCCCACCCATCACCTGGAGCGGAGTCATGACACCAATGACCGGTTTGTTGGTGGAGAGGACCTGGGAGACAGCCCGGGCGAGGTCATACTCCAGGAGTTTCTCACGCTGGGGCATGAGCTGCAGGGCCACCTTCTCGGGCGGGTTCTCGATTGCGACACCCAGATAGAACTCCTCGCCGTTGGAGAGGGGCTGTCCCTGGATGCCGTCGGACTTCGCGGAGTCCTCGGCCTCGGAATCGGGTTCAGGGTCGAGCTTCTTGATCTCGATCTGGTTGCCGGACTGCACCCGGAACTCACTGAGGAGATCCTCGACCGACTGGACGAACGTCTTGAGCTGCTCGGGCATGCGCTCCTTGCCCTTGCTGACATAGAGGCGCATCTCGATCGGTCCGTCGACGCGCTTGAGGATCTGCTTCGTGCCGTCCGAGAGCGTGTGGAGCTGGTCGGCCGTGAGATCCATCCGGGCCCGGGTCGGGCTGACGATCAGGTTCAGGCCCACGATGGCGATGAACACCAGGGCGACACCGGCTACGGAGAACAGGAGGGTTTGGAACTTCGAGTTTTTCATCGGTTCGACAGGTCGAAGGTTCAGGCTCCACGGAGTCCACGGAGCACCACGCTCGTACAGAAGAGGCAGAAGGTGATGACTGATCCGAAGAACAGGAGGTCACGGAGATCGATCACGCCGCGCTGGAACTGCATGAAATGGGGCATGACGCTGAAGGACGCCACAGTGCTGACCAACCAGTCTGGCGCCCAGCGGACCATCAGGTCGGTCACTGGCTCCCATCCGGCAAGGATCAGGAAGAAACAGATGACCACCGACAGGATGAACGAGATCACCTGGTTGCGGGTCATGGCCGACGTCATCACCGTCACCGCCAGATAGGCCCCAGCGAGCAGGAAGCTGCCGACGTAGCCGCTGATCATCGCACCCAGATCGGGATCCCCAAGGTAGCTGGTGGTGACAACGACCGGGAATGTCAGGAAGAGCGCCATCCCGATGAAGGCCCAGCAGGCGAGAAACTTGCCGACAATGGCCTGCCACGCGGCAATCGGCATGGTCAGCAGCAGCTCGAGGGTTCCAACCCGGCGTTCCTCGGACCAGAGACGCATTCCGGCCGCGGGCACCAGGAACAGGTAGAGCCAGGGGTGCCACATCAGGAAGGCGTTGAGATTGGCCTCCCCACGGAGGAAGTAGTTCCCCAGCATGAAGGTGAAGAAGCCGTTCAGGAGCAGGAAGATGACGATGAAGACGTAGGCGACGGGGGAGTTGAAGTACCCCACGAGTTCGCGCTTCGCGATCGTCCAGATGGTGCGACAGGATTCGGAGTTCATGGATCGGTCGGGAAAGGTTTTGGATTACTCGGCAGGCCGACGGCTGTCGGGCTGGGTGATCGTCCGGAACACCTCGTCGAGGCGTCCCTCCTCCGTCCGGAGCTCGTCGAACCGCCAACCCTCACGACCGGCCAGCTCGGCGACAGCCCGGGCGAGGTCGCCCGAGATCGTCCTGTCCCGCGGAAGGACACGGGCGAGGACAGAGCCGGCTTCGGAGCTGACCGTGACCTTGCCAGCAACACCCAGTCCAGCCAGGCGGTCCCTGACGGCTTCAGCCCCGGTCCCCTGCACCCTGAGACTGACGGATCCCGCGAGATCGTGACGCGCGCGCAGCTCGGCCGGCGTTCCGTTCGCCACCACATGGCCACGATCGATGATCACCGCCCGGGAACAGACCGCGTCAACTTCCTCCAGGATGTGGGTCGAGAAGATGATCGCCTTGTTCTGACCAAACCGCTTGAGGAGCTGTCGGATCTCGTGCTTCTGGTTCGGGTCCAGACCGTCCGTCGGCTCGTCGAGAACCAGCACCTCGGGATCATGAATGATGGACTGGGCGAGGCAGGTCCGGTGGCGGAATCCCTTCGAAAGGGTGTCGACCGACTGGTGCAGAACGCTCTCCAGAAAGCACAGGCCCACCGCCTTGCGGACGGCTTCTTCCTTGGCGGATCCATGGAGCCCACGGATTTCGGCCGCGAAGGAGAGGAACCCATGGACGGTCATGTCGCTGTAGCACGGGGCGCTCTCGGGGAGGTATCCGATGAGACGCTTTGCGGGGATCGGGTCCTCGTTGACGTCGTGCCCCCCGACCACCACCCGACCGGAGGTGGGCGGGATGAAGCCGGTGATCATCCGCATCGTGGTGGACTTGCCGGCGCCGTTGGGCCCAAGGAATCCGAGGATCTCACCCTTTTTGACCGAGAAGGAGACCCGGTTCACGGCCCGCTTGGGGCCGAAGTCCTTCACGAGATTTTCGACGGTAATCATGCCAATGGAAGTGATGACTGAAGCAGTTTCGCGCGACGGAGCCTAAGAAATATGAAGAATTTTTCGGTCGTCAAGGGGTCGAAAACATCCGGAGCCGCCGTTCGAACCGCGAGAGAACCGGAACTCAGTCCCGAACCAACACACGCCGCGCCCGCCGCGCCAACCCGATCGCATCCTCGGAGTCGCCATGCACGCAGAGCGTTCGCGGCCGCACCTCAAGGGGACGCCCCCCCAAACTGAGAAGGCCATCCCCCTCGCTCAGACGGTCCAACCGCTCCCGCCTCGCAAGCGCGTCCGTGAGCAGAGCCCCCACCTCGCCACGAGGCACGAGGGTCCCATCATCCCGATAGCCGCGGTCGAGGAATCCTTCCTGCCAGACGACGACTCCGTCGCGCTTGGCCTCCGCTGCCACCCGACCTCCAGCAAGGGCATAGACCTTCAGTCCGGGAAACCAGCGGGCCATCGCACGGAGGAACACTTTGCGCAGAGGGGCCTCACGCTCCACCGCGTGATAGAGCGCACCATGCAGCTTCACGTGATGCAGTCGGGCCCGGCACAGCCGGGCCACCACCTGCAGGGCACCGACCTGCTGGACAAGGAGCGTTTCAAGGTCCTCGACCGACACCGCGGTGGGAATGCGACCAAACCCATCCGCCAGACCCGGATGGGCCCCGAGGTGGACTCCATGGCGCACCGCCAACAGGGCGCAGCGTTCCATGCTCTGGACATCCCCGGCATGCCCGCCACAGGCCACGTTTACCGAGGTCACACACCGCATCAGGGTCTGGGTCCGCTCCAAAGGCTCGCCCTCTCCCAGATCGCAGTTGATGTCCCAGCGCATGACTTCCCGATGTAAGCGGCAAGGATGCCGCCGGGCGAGAACGGAGCCCTACCGACGGCGGACATGGAGCCAGACCTCGCTGCGCTGTCCGTTCAGAGCGACAGCTACGAGGCGGTGACGGCCAGGCGTCAGCCGTGCCACGGAGGCATCCTTTCTCGTCATGAGGGACAAGGTCTCTGATTCCCACACACAGACACCACTGGACCGGAGGATGATTTCCTGCGCTTCAGCCGGCAGGTCTGCGTCCCACCAGTACACAGTTCCTGTCTGGGGATGGAGGATCCTGAATCCAGAGTCGGCGTCCCCTCCACCCAGGACCGCACGGATTCCGAGCCGCTGGTCCGGGCTCCACCACCAGTCGGCGTATTCAGCCCCCAGCACCACCCGGCCGTCGCGATCCCGATCCTCTGGCCGTTCCATGGGGGATTCCGTGCCCGGGAGAAATACCTCCTCGCGACCCGGCTGGCCCGCGGGGGTGCATCGCCCCGTGAGCGGCTCGACCACCCGACGCAGGATGCCGACAGGCGGCTCAGGGATCGAGGTACCCATCCAGTGGTCAAGGTCCGCCACCACGTCGGCGAGGATGGGTCCCGCACCATCCACGCCCGAGATGTCGCGCATGCGGGTGCCGTCGAAGTTGCCCACCCAGACACCAACGGTGTACTCGGGCGTCACCCCGAAGGCCCAGTTGTCCCGGTATCCCGTGCTCGTGCCGGTCTTGACGGCGACAGGGACCGACATCCGAAGCGGGGTCTCCAAACCGAACTGGGCGGCCCGGGCCAGCGGATCGCGGAGGACATCTCCCACCAGCCAACAAGCGCCAGGGTCGGCCACGGGAATGCCGGGCGAGGATTCCAACGGACGGATCCGCCACGGCTTGTGGATGCCGAGGCGGCCCAGGGTCGCGTACGCCGCCGTCAGGTCCACGAGGCGAACCTCGGCATCCCCCAGCACAAGCCCCAATCCATAGTCGGAGGCCGGGCGATCCAGTGTCTGTAGTCCCATGCCCTCAAGGCGCTCCTTCAACACCTGGGGACCTCCAAGTCGTTCAAGAAGGCGCACGGTCGGCACGTTCAAGGATCCCGCCAACGCCTCACGAAGAGCCACCGGGCCACGGAAACGGCGGTCGTAGTTCTCTGGACGGAACAGTCCGGTCGGGGTCACCACCTCGGTGGGCACATCGGGGATCACAGATGCCGCCGTCCATCCCCGTTCGAAGGCCAGTCCATAGGCGAACGGCTTGAGCGCCGACCCCGGTGAGCGGCGCGCAAGCGGACCGTTGACCTGTCCCCCATCCGGACGGGACCAGTCCGGTGATCCCACCCAGGCCAACACCGAGGCGTCGCGGGTATCGAGCACGACTACCGCCGCATCCTGGACCCACCGATCCCGGAGTCCCTCAAGGTGCCGACGCACTGCCTGCTCGCAGGCATTCTGGATCCGAAGGTCCAACGTCGTCTCCACCCGACCGGACGCGACAGGATCCATCGAGCGAAGGAGGTCAACGAAGTGCGGTGCCTCAAACTCGCCTCCCGTTGGACGAAGACGGATCGGCTCGGCGACATCTCGCCGGGCCACTTCTGGGAGTCGCCACCCGAGTTGGACACAGCGACGCAGAATCCACTCCTGACGCCGCTTGGCCCGCTCGGGTCGAATCCGGGGGTTCAACCGGGAGGGAGCCTGGGGGAGACCGGCGAGGTAGGCCGACTCCGCCCAATCCAGCTGACCGGGCGACTTGCCAAAGTAGTGGCGCGATGCGGCCGCCAGCCCAACACACCGGTTCCCGTAATCGATCCGGGCCAGGTAGGCGCGAAGGATCTGCTGCTTGTCCCAGGACCGCTCCAGACGCAGCGCCAACACCGCCTCGATGACCTTGGTCGACAGCGTCCGCGGTCGGGGATGTCCCAGCTTCACCAGCTGTTGGGTGAGGGTGGATCCGCCACTGATCACACGCCCGTTGCGCAGCCACTGCCATGCGGCGCGGAGGATCGCCGGCAGGTCGGCTCCCGGATGATCGAAGAATCGGGCATCCTCGGCCGCCAGGGTCGTCCGAATCACAGACTCCGGAATATCCGCCTCGGCAACACCGGCCGTGAACCCCGACCGGTCCGAGGCCGGAATCCGGCGCAGGGTTTCACCGTGTCGATCCACCCACTCGACCTCTGGCGCTGCAATGACCGGGTCCTCGATCCCATCCGGCATGGGCAGCAGCGGGAGGGCACACCAACCCAGCACCACCGTGGCAAGCAGAATGAGGCCAGTCCCCCCCACCCAACGGAACCGGGACCGCCACCCACAACTCGGAAGAATCCTGGGCTTCAACGGAGGCCTCGCTTGTTCTCAGGGTGCGGAGTGGAGACGTCCACCCGCCGATTGACCAAACCGGTCGGGGTCATACATCGCCTCGACCCGCGCCGGTGGAGCCACGACATCCCCGGCGGATCGGACCCGGGCCAGATACCGGATCCAGTGGATGCCTTCGGGAACGCGGTTCTTGAAGTGCCGGACCCGATCCCCTCGGATCTCCCGGAAGTCGCTCGACCACTCGGGAATCAACGGGTGCGCGGTACGACCCTCGGTCCGGAAGACACCCTGCACCGGTTCGATCACGGCAGGGATCGGATCCTCGACAGCCAACCAGTCGACAGGCTCCGGAACATCGAGACGGAGCGTCACCAGGACCCGATCCCCCACTCGAAGTCCGTCGATGGGACCGGGGCGATTGTCATCATCCAGGCGTTCATAGGTCCGTCGGATTCCAAGTCCCCGATCGACAGGCTGCGCGAGAGCGGGATCGATCCGGTTTTCCGCAGTCACCTGTGCCTGCACCAAAACGGGGCGATCCGATTCGGAACGGATCCGGAGGCCTGTCCGGAGGAAGCCGGTGTCGATCGGCACCTGTCGGCGCAGCATCGGGAGTTCCCGGGTGAGCTCAAACCCTTCCGACTGGGAAGCGATCGACCATGTCCCACGGAGCGGGGTGTCCAGGGACGAGCGGGCGTCGGTGGCCATGGCCCAGAGGGCCCAGGCGTTGCCTTGGGTTGTTGCCCACGCCCCACCACGACCCTCCGCCAGCAGGGCGACAAGATCGCGGTCCAGGGTCGGGGCATCCAGGCCCAGTCGTTGTCCGGCGAGGAAACGCACGGCAGGCAATCGGGCGGGATCCCAGTACTCCTCGGATTCCCGGAGGCGTTTCCGATCCCACTTTGAGGTCGGTTCCGTCAGCAACTGAGCGGCTTCCTTCCTGAGATCGGCATCCTTGGGATCCTGCGCTGCCAGCGCCCAGGCGAGAAACGCCCTCGACGTGGGGGTGAATCCATCGGCCGTGTCGAGCAGCGTGGCATTCAGGGACGCGTCAGGTCGCCCCGAATCCGCCAGCACGGCCGCCAGAAAACATCCGAGCGAGGCACGATCCGGACGCGGGTCCGAAGGGAGGGAACGACCGATCTCGGCCAGCGCATTCAAGAGGCGTTCCCGACGGGTGGAGTCGACGCTGAACCCCGCGGCGGAGGCCTGCTGGAGCACCCAGGCTGCGTAGACACTGCCCCAATCGGCAGCATCACTGCCACCGGGCCATGACGACAGCAGGCCCGAACCCAGCTGCATCGACCACAGCTGCCGGATCCCGTCCCCGACCCGTCGGGCCACCTCGGTCGAATCCACCGGACCCAGCAACCCCGGGGCTCTGGCAGCCGCGATCCATGGCACCAGCATCGCCGAGGTCTGCTCCACGCATCCGTAGGAGTACCGGGACAGCCAGTCGACCGCTCCCCCGGCAAATCCGAGCGGACCCGACGCCAGGCGAACCATCACCGTCCTCGGGGCTTCGAGTACGGCAGGGTCGAGGGCGTCGACGAGATTCGTACCGTTGCGACCGGCGCGGGCCCAGACACCAGTCACCAGATCAGGGATACCACGGGTCACCGGGATCCGTGCCACCACCTCGTCTGCGGCAACCGTGGCTTCGGCTCGCCAGATCCATTCTCCGTCCGAGGACCCGATGAGGGTCACCGGCACATCAACTGGGACGCTGCCGCCCGCAGGAACGACCACCGTCTGGACCGCCTTCGAACCGTCGAGAATCACTCCATTCGTGGGTACGGTGAGAGACACGCGGGTTTCGAGCGATGCGCCGGTGGTATTCAGGACCAGCGCACGGGCGATGAGACGATCGCCGATGTGAAGGAACCGAGGGAGCCCTGACTCGATCATCAGGGGTTTGCGGATTTCGAAGGTGGAGGCTGCGGATCCGAACTGGCGCGTCCCATGGGCCACGACGGCCACCACCCGATAGCGCGTGAGACTGTCGGGAACGGTGAATCGAGCCATGACCTGACCCCGGTCGTCGGTGATGCGGGACCCTTCCCAGAGCGGACACGGAACAAATCGGCGCCGCTGGGACAGTCCACGTCGCCCGCCGCCCCCTCCGATCTCTCCCTTGTTCGAGAATTCGAGGAGTTCCGGATCCTCCTCAAGGAGGTTCCTAAACGACTGGGTGGTCTCGACCGTGAGCGCCCGTTCCGCCCACCAGAAGCCATCCGGGTCGGGCACAGGGGTCCCCAGCAGCTGGAGGAACCCCTCGTCGACCGCATAGAGGGTCACCTCGGCACCGGCCGCCGGAGCGTCTTCGTGGGTGCGGACCGAAACAGTGACCCCCATATCCTGCCCTGGCTGAGCCGCATTGGTGGACAACCCGACGGTCACACCAAGGAGACGGGATCGATCCGGCACGGTGAGGTTCACCCAACCGGCCCGCCATTCCGGCATGGGGTGCTCGTGGGGATTCCCATCCAGCCCCCGAACCAGGAAAACGCCGACCATGGCGTTGGGGGAGGCGTTGGTCCCCAACGGAACGCGAATCGAGGGGGCATTGCCGGTCAACTGGGTGACAAAGGCATCCCCGACGCCCTCGCGTTCGACGGTGATCAGTGCGGTGCCGGAGAACGGCGCCTCGACCAGCACTTCAGCCGGTGTCCCCGGTTCGAGGGTGGTCCGGTCCGGGACCAGTCCCAGTTGGAACCCGTTATGCCACTTCCAGGCGAGCCGGGCATCTCCATCGACCGTGAAGGCAACGAAGGTCCTCACAGGACGTCCACCGGCATCGGTGGCGGTCAACTCAATCTCATAGGCCCCAGGCCGATCGACCATGAACCCTGAAACCCCACCCGCCCTCCCACTAATGACCTGGCCCCTGGTCGCAGTACTGATGACCTGGCCCCCTGCCGTGCCAGCGGTCGGGGTGAACTGATGACCTGGCCCCTTATCTGGATCCGCCCCACCTGGCCCCTTATCTGGATCCGCCCCCTCACGACTAATGACCTGGCCCTCTATCGCGGTTCCCTCTTTTCCGCCGAGGACCTGTCCCTCTATCGCTTCCAACGCTTGTTGACCACGACCGGTCCCCACTCCCGAAACCGTCGGGTCCGGGTCAGATCGACCAATGACCCGGCCTTCTGTGGGAACACCAGTGGACCCAGACTGATGACCTGGCCCTCTATTCCGTTCTCCAGGATCCTCGCCCTTCTTCGATGGGGCCTGTCCCTCCATCACGTCCCAGATGGCACCCCGCTTGGCGACCTTCGTTGTCGTTAACGTCCGACTCATAAGATCCACCGCCTCACGGCGTTGCTCATGGGCCAAGCCACCGCCAGCGCGCTCCACCACCACTGTCTTCCAGTCAATTCGACGAAGGGTCGCCTGGACCGAGACCGATGGGGTCCAAGGGGTTCCATCCGAAGTCGCCGCCACGACATGGAAGGCCAGCGGTTCCCCAACTTTCTGGATCGACTCCCGGCCACCGGCCCATTGGAAACCCAGGTAGAAGTCCGACGCATGACGGACCACCTCCGCCACCTGGGAGACGGTCTGCTGATTGAGATCTGTCACCTCCGCCACCACAGAGATTTTCTGGGGCGAAGGTTGGGCTTGGTTCCCGGGGAATGCCGGCCCGATCCGGACCGGATCGCCAGTCTCCAGCTTATGGGTGCCCGTCGCATGGACCTGTCCCTCGGATCCATTCTCTCGAACCCCAAGATCCCGATCGGTCGGATTCGGCCATTCGAACCTCCCCCAACCCTCCGGCCGGAACGCCATGTCCTCGGCCTCCGCATGCCATTGGAGCCGACCCTTCGTCACCGGAGCCCCCAACAGGTATCGGGCGCTGATTCCGGCGGAGACCTCCGTTCCTGGAGGGAGGGTCGGCGGCATGTCGATCCGCACCTCGAACGCCGGGGGCTGGAAATCCCGGATCTCAACACTCAGCGACCGCCGCTCCCCCTGCCCCTCCCCCTTCAGGGTGGAAAGGGTCAGGTCATATGTCCCACGAGGCCCCTCCGGAAGAGCCCCCTGCCAGTTACAAGAACCTCTGGCCGACACGACCAGGTTGGTCGTCAGGATGACCTGACCCCTTGGATCTTCGACGGTCAGTTTCAGGGCATCAACCCCGGGGAAACTCCAATCCCCATCCTTCCATTGTCGGGCCTGCGCATGGAGATGGAGTGGCTCCCCAGGCCGATAGGCCTGTCGGTCGGTGAACGACCAGATCGTCACCCCGGTCTCGTTCCAACGCCCCGGGGGCAGCCCCATACCCCATGTTCCCACGTGGCCCTCCCGCATGGGAGCCACGTGCACGTCCGTCCCCGACTCGAGCACGACCCAGCGGGCGGACTCCTGTTTCGGCACAACCACAAGACCCCGCTCATCGGTGACACCCGAGGCCAGCACCCCATCCTCGGCATCCCGCAGGCTCACGGCCACACCCTTCAGGGGCTGGGCCGTCCTCTGGGAGACCACCCAGATCCAGCAGTTGGAATCACCCTGCTTCATGACGAACCCCAGATCCGTCAGCTGTACCAGCGTCTGAGGCCCCCAGCCCTTGGAGGTGCCGTCCCGAGGAAGGTCCGCCTCGACGAAGAACGCCCCGGAACGCCCAGGCCCGACCAGGGTGTCCCATCCTAACGGAGTCCGGACCAGCTCATCGATGGCACCGGATACCACGATGTTGGTCTCCAACACGGTCCTTCCCGGGAGGGCCGCATAGTCCATGGGAGCCTTCGGGCGGGACGAGTTCCACCAATGCGCCTCAAGCATCCGGTTGTATCCGTTGAGTCCGGGCACCAGCGCCTCCCGACTCAACGCCTTCACGCGCAGAGTGACGGACCCCGCATTGACTGACCGGATCTCAAAGTTCCGATGCCCTGACAACAGCTGGACCTCCGAGAATCCCGGAAGCCAGACCCGGGGCTGAATCGGATTGAACTTGAAGGCGTTCGTCCGTCCCTGAACCACCGACAGCGGCACTCCATCCTCCGAGACAAGTCCAGGTCCCAGCGTGGCGACGTAGGACTGATCAAGTCCAAAGCCTCCTCCAAAAACGACCGAATTGCCCTGGGCACGAACCTTGAGGTCGGCCACCTCGGGCTCGATCTGGATCCATCGGCTCCAATTCGTGGCCGTCTCTCGGTCCAACTGCCGGGAAAAGGTGAGCTCCAGCTCCCGTCCACGCTCCAACTCATTGACTGTCTCAACCTTGTCCAACGTCAGCGGCGGAGAGACCCCAAGCGGTTCCTGGAGCTCCTCCTTCAGCCGCACACGGCCGTCAGCCGTCCGAACCCCTCGTTCGATGTGAAGCATCCACGACGACGTGGACACGAGAGCCTCTGCGGGACGGATCCAGAACGCCGCACCGGACTCGCGATCCACTTTCGACGTTCTGGAACTGGCGGCGGCCTGCTCGAAGCGATCCACCCACGTGAGCGGGGGCAGTCCGAGGTTCGGATGCCTCTTCTCCCAATCCTCGAATTCCACCGGCTCAACCTTTGCCCGGACGCGACGCGGTCCGCTCCGGAATGAGGTCCGCGCTGCCAGATCCTCAGGATTGAGGACCGCATTCGCCGCCACGAGGACCGCAGGGAATGCCGGAAGTCCAGACGCCTTCCAGGACTCGTCCTGTTGGACCACCAGCGACAGTCCGGGGGTCTGGATGTCCCGACGCAACCGCTCAGACCACTGTCTGCCGTCTGCCCGTCGCAGACTCGGCCTCAGCTGGAACCGATAGGTCGTATCGAGTGCCAACGGATCCGTCGGCTGGAACACACCCACCCTGCGGGAACGCCAGACAAACTCCCCTTCGATCGGCGGATCCACTCGGAGGGGCGACGATTCTCCCGCAGAGCCGATCCGGTCCGCCTCCACCATCGGCTCGTCAAAGACCACCTCGAACCTCGTCGTGGGATCGATCTCGCGTGTCGTCAACCGAAGCTGCACCCCGGGCAGGTCGGCCCCGATGAGGCCACACAGCGTCAGAAACCAACCCAAGGATCCGGCCCACCACAGACCAAAACGACCTCCCACCCAGTCCCGTTTCATGCGTCGACACGATAGTTGGGGCCGACATGGAATTGTCCACACCGCCCACGAACAAAGTGCTCCCGGGACCCACCACGGGATCAGCCCACCGCCGTCGCCCACTCAAAACGCAGGGTCCGACCGGGCCGACACTGGGCAACCGAACGGAGGTCCGCGGGGTCCACGATCCCGATCTTCGGATACCCCCCCACGGTCGGACCGTCCGGCATGGTGACCACAGGCTGCCCGGATGCAGGGACCTGGATCGAACCGGGCAGGACAGGTTCCGAAAGGATGTCGGGAGGATCCGGACGCAATGCCGGTCCCAACAACCGATAGCCGGACCGATCACTCTGCGGGGTCACAGTCCACGGCTCCCGGACAAATCGCTCCCGATCCTCCACCGAAAAGGAATTCCACTGGGGGCCAGGCCATACCCGAATCCGGGGAGTACTCTCCATCGCAGGAATCTCCGACATCTGCACCCGTCGTCCCGCCGTGAACCCGGGTATCACAGGGTGTACCCCACGAGCCACGTCGAGGCACAGACCTGGAACCCACCGCGGCCCGAGCCCCGCCTTGGCCAAGGAGCTCGCGCTGCCCAGTCGCCGTTCAACGTTCCATCCGCCGGGCACCGCCAGATAGCTCCAGACCCCTGCCGGGCCGGGCCCAAACTCCAGCATCTCCCCCGCCCGCACCCGGAAGGCCGACCAGCCAGAACACCGACCCGGGAGCCCTCCGCTGGCTCCTGTCAGCGCGAGCCAGACCTCGCGCTTCACCCGGAAGCGCTGGCCCTGCAGGCACAGTTCCAACACCGGCCAGTCCTCGGGATTGTCCACCAACCGGTTCGCCCAACGAGCGGCCGCAGGATCCATCGCCCCACCCGGGGGAATGCCGTACCCCGCCAACCCGGGTCGCCCCCCATCCTGCACCGTCAGCCCCACCCCCGGACTCACGACCTCAAGGACTCCGTCCGAGGCAACATCTCCAGAAGGTCCAGACGCCTCGGAGGCGGAACACGACTCCACCGGAATGAACCGCAGACGATCCCCCGCGCGGAGGAGCACCGCGGATTCGACCGAAGCCGACTCCGGACGAAACAGCCGGACCGCGGTCCGCCCAATCAGATTCCACCCACCCGGACCCGGGACGCTGTAGATGCCGGTTTGTTCCCCACCGATCGCCACGCTTCCTGCCTCCACCCGGACCCGGGGTGTGGCGAGTCGCGGCGTGGCGAGTCGGGGATCCAGACCCCCGAGGTACGGGAAACCCGGCGAGAAGCCGAGGCAGTGGACCCGGTAGAGCGGCGCCGCATGACGTCGGATTACCTCCCCAACCGGGAGCCCCGACTGCTCGGCGACCCGGGCAAGATCCGATCCCGAATACGCTGTCGGGATCTCGACCACACGCCCTCCGATGGACTCCTCGGGGATCCGCTCCCAGAACCGATGCCCCCACCAGTCCCGGACCCGCGACAGGGCCACGGCATCCCCGGTCCAGACAAACGACGTCAGTCCCGCGACGCAACCCGCGGCTTCCGGACCCGATTCCGAGTCCCAAGCCGCAGCGATCCGCCGCCCCAGCTCGAAGGCCGCCTTATCCGCCCGATCGGCATATCGGACCCACAAGGCCCGGGGACCGTACGGGAGCAGGGTCATGACACGCGCGGGGTCTAGAGCTGGGCGGCCACGTCGCCGATCGCCACAAATTGCTCCTCGCGCGTCTTCAGATTCTTGATCCGGACCCGAGGTTGCGAGTCCTCCCCGCGCTCCACGCGAAGGGTCCGGAACGCTCCTAGTTCGAGGGCGCGCTTGAACTGCTTGTCGCCCTTCGACGGCACCAGGCTGAACTCCACCGAGCGGCCCGATTCCCGAACCGCCTGGACAACCCCGAGGGATTCCGAGCGGAGCGATTCATCCTCCACCAGCACGACCACCTCGATCTTGCCCTGGAACGAGGGGACAAGCTTGCGGTCCTTGAGCAGCTCAGCGAGCACGACATCGCCCATGCCGAAGCCCAGCGCCGGAAGGTCCACGCGGCCCTCGCTGACCTGCTTCACCAGCTGGTCATAGCGCCCACCACCGGCGATCGCCCGGAAAGTGCCCTTCCGATCGAACGCCTCGAAGACGATCCCGGTGTAGTAGGCGAGTCCGCGGATCACACCGTAGTCGACCACGACGAAATCGCGCAGGCCGCGGGCCGACAGATTGTCGAGGACCGCCTGCAATTCGGGCTCCGGCACACTGGCCCGGATGAAGTCCTGGACCTCCGCCATGGCGATCCCCAGGGCGGACAGTTTTTCGGCGCTGACCTCCGGACGCTCCCGCTCGAGCTTGTCGACAATCTGATAGAACTCATAGGCCCGGGCCGGATCCCCGCCCCGACCGGCAAAGAACCGCTGCCACGCCTGACGACTGCTGAGACGGACCACGAAGTCGGTGGCAGTCAGTCCCAGGGCGCGCAACACGTCGACGAGAAGGGCCACCATCTCCGCATCGGCTGCCGGATCCGATTCCCCGAAGAGGTCGCAGTTGAGCTGGAAGTGTTCCCGGAGCCGGCCCTTCTGCGGCTTCTCATAGCGGAAGAGCTGCGGATACGAGAACCACTTGATCGGCTTCTTGTAGGCCCTCTCGGCGGTGGCCACGAGACGGGCGACTGTCGGGGTCATCTCCGGCCGCAGCGAGACAGCCCGCTCGCCCTTGTCCACGAAGTTGAACAGCTGTGCGACGATCTCGGCGCCCGACTTGTTGGTGTAGAGCTCGAGCGGTTCGAGGGGCGGTCCGTCGTATTCCCGGAACCCATAGCGCCGGGCGGTCTCCCGCCACGCGGCGAAGATGTGGTTCCGGAGATCGCAGCTCCACGGCTCGTTGGCCGGCAGCGGTTCGGGGTAGAAATCGCGGAACCCAGGCAGTCGCTCCATCATGACGCGCCAGCCTAATCAGGACAGCAACGGCGTCACCAGCCCCCAAATCCGCTCATGCACCGCCTCGCGGGATCCGTCCGCCTCAACAGCCCGGAACCGGTCCGGCTCCGCCACCGCCTGGGCCGCATAGCCCTGCTCCACCCGGTCGAAGAACGCAGCCTTCTCGATTTCGAACCGGTCGGCCGACTGACCCCGTCCCACCAGCCGCCGCGATGCCTCCACGGGATCGACCCGCAGCCAGAGGGTCAGGTTCGGACGCACTCTTCCCACCGCCGCAGCGATCACGGAGCGAACCAGTCCGAGGTCCAGCCCGCGTCCATGGCCCTGGTAGGCGATGGTCGAATCCCAGAACCGATCACATAGGATGATTTCACCGCGATCGAGGGCCGGTCGAATGACCCGATGCACGAGCTCCGCCCGACTCGCATTCATGAGGAGCAGCTCGGCCTCCGGAGCCATGCCCACACCGACGGGATCCTCCTTCACAAGGTGACGGATCTTCTCGCCCAGCGGAGTTCCACCGGGCTCGCGGAGCACCGTGCAGATCCTGCCGGTGGAACGAAGCCGCTCGGCCAGGAGCGCGATCTGCGTGCTTTTCCCGCACGCCTCACCGCCCTCGAAGGTAATCAGGAGACCGCGCGACATCAGCCTCCAGTGGTGGCGGACGCCGGACCTGCGGCTGGAGCGGAAGCGGGGACCGCCGTCGGCTTGAAGGCCGAGGGAGGCGGGTTCTTCTTATAGTCGGTCTCGAGATACTCGACGATCGTCTCGATCTGACCGACCCCCAGGATGCCCCCGTGCTGCGCCGCGAAGGCCGGCATGAGGCTTCCGGGACGCCCCTCCGAGATCCACTTGGTCCAGTAGTTCTTGTCGGAGTTCTTCAGCTTCGTCCGGAGGTCCGGGACCATCTGCGCCCGGTGTTCTGCCTCGTGACAGATGCCGCAGGCGGTCTGATAGAGTTCCTTGCCCACCTTGCCGATCGCGGGCTGGACGTGGCAGGAGGCGCATTCGTTGCGGAAGATCGCCTGCCGGTCTGCGGCCGCGATGGCGAGATTGCGGTTGCGGTCGCCCATCGTGTTGGCGGCCGACATCATGGGCGCCTTGGCGCTGACCGTGAGCGGATAGCTCCCCGACGAGGTGAGGACCGTCGCGGTCTTGGTCACCAGGCCGAATTTGCCCTTGAGATCCATGGTGACATTGACGTGTCCGCCCTGTCCGGGGTCGAGCTTCCAGGGATACGACGGCAGGCGTCCGGCCGTGCACCCACAGCTGGTGCTGATGTTGGAAATGGTGATCGGCTCCGCAGAGATGTTGGTGACGGCGAAGACGAAGGCGGCGGAGAGCTCTCCCTCCTTCAGATCCACGTGCTTGTTCGTTGCGTCGAACCTCAAGGCGTTCGTGCGGGCGGACTGTTGGATCACCCCCGGGCGCGAGGGCTGGAGCGGGTTCAGGGGCGGGCCACCGGCGGGGGGATTGGCAGGATCGGCCCCGAGGACCACGAGGACGCTCCCCAGGAGAAGCATCAGGGAGCCGACCGGATTTCGAAGGGCGCTCATCGCAAGGATGAAGTAGCAGCCCACCCGGGGGCTGACGAGTCGTTTTCAGGGTCCAGACCCATCGGAGCACCGCATGCCAGCACGGCAGAAACCACCCAGGTTCACCCCTTCCGGTCCACCTCGGCCGAGGTCACCTGGGTCATGTCGATAATCTCGAAGCGGTAGGGCTGACTCGGCTGGCTGACCACAAACTCCTGCGCCTCGGTCGCCGGGAACATCACGAAATCCGGATGAGCAATGCGCACCGACCGACCGTTGTTCATCCTCAGAATGACAGGACATTTGGCGGAGGATCGCACGAGTTGTCGGATGGCAGCCTTGGTCATGGCTCTAAAACTTTCGAAAGCGGCCTGGGGTGTCAATCGGTCGGCAGTCACCAGATTTGGGGATTCCACCGTGGACAGCCGTGACACCCCACCGATCGGACCTCAGTTGCCCATCACCCCTTCGGAAACACCCGACGCGCGTCCTCCTGCTCCAACTGGCCCCGCGTCACCCCCAGCTGGCTGTAGACCCGGAGCTCCTGCCACAAGCGCTGGCCCGAGATCTCCCCGCGCAACAGCGCCCGGTATCGGGTCAGGGTCTGTCGAACCTCGTCGGGCGACTCCTGAACGAATTCCACCCGGAAGGCCCGCAGTCCCGCGGCAAGGAAGCGATCAAGGAACTCCGCACCCGTCTGGGCCCGGGCGTTGAAGACCGTGTTGCGACATCCGACATCCGCCTTGAGCGGGTGCTCCTGTCCGACCCGATCCCGCAGTCGGACCTCATGGCGGTCACACGGACGCCCGCAGCTCCGGTAGTCGGTGCCGGCGCTCAGGAACGCGCAGAACACACAGTGCTCCATGTGGAACATCGGCATGTGCTGGTGGAGCGTGAGCTCGAACCACGACGCCGGAGCGGAGCGAAGCAGCGACTCGACCTGGGCGGCGTTGAGATCATAGCTGACCGTCAGCCGCTCCAAGCCATGACGGCTCCGGTAGTGCTCAGCCGTGAGGGGATTCGCGACGTTCAGGGAGAAGTCACCCCGTCGACGTTGCCCGGCGAAGAAGCGCAGGTGCTCGTGGGCCCGGACCAGATACCCGTCGGCTTGGGACGACAGGACCTGCTTCAGAATCCACTCCTCGCCCTGCTTGAACATCCGGGGCGGAGCCACCCAGATCGAGGGCACCGGAGTCCCAGGCGCGGCGGCCACGCGGCATCCTCGGGCCGTGTGGAACCGGGTGACCGCCTCGCGGTACCGCTTCGGATCCTCAAAATCGCAGTAGATCGTCTCAATGCCACAGCCCAGCGCTGCATCGAGCTGATCCAGCGTCCGGACCAGCACGATCAGCTCCGGACGAACCGATGCCGGATCGGTTTCCTCCGCAAAGGACACGCGACAGGGATCCGTATCCGGAACCCGCAGTGCCCATCGCTTCGGAGCGGCGCGAAGAGCCTCGAGCTGGGAGATGGCCTCGCGACGGATCCGGTTCAGCTCGCTGACGGGGAGGTGCACGCCGTCGGCCAGCTCCACGATCAGCTCGCCCAGCCGGAAGGGCGTTCCTCCAAGACGTCCAAATTGCTCCTCCAGGCGTTCCCGCCCCAGGGCATGCTTCTCCGCCGGGGTGAGCGGGATCGTGGACTCGACCCGGACGACATGACCTTCGGAATCCCGGGCCACGAGCGACAGGGGACCTCCGGACACTCCGTGGACCTCCAGGGTGATCGGACGTGTGAACCGGATGGCATCGCCCTCGAAGGTCTTTCGGAGCTCGCGCTCCAGGATCGGGTCATCGGTTTTCCAGACACGATTGCCCACATGGATCCGGGAAAAATCGACGGCACCCGCCCCGAAGGTCAGTTCCGCCTCGGAGTTTCCCGGACTCCGTTCCGAAACCCGGACACCGAAGACCCGTCCGCCCTGCTCCTCCTGGTCGGGTCGCCCGGCATCGAAGCCGACACCATCCCCGGCCTTCACCGGGCCCGTGAGTCGGATCCGGACGCGGTCACGTCCGACGGCAACCACCTCACCGACAAGCACCCCGCGCTTCTTGCCGAAGCGGGCATGGGCCAGCTCCTGGTTGTTGATGCCGCGGAACCAGCCTGTGTAGAGGCCCCGGGAGAAGGCCATCTCAAGTTCGTAGCGGGCACCGCCCACCGGGACGGTTCGATTCTCCGCCAGGCGATCGAGCGCCTGCCGGTAGACCCGGGTGATGCTGGCGACGTACTCCGGAGACTTCAGACGCCCCTCGATCTTCAACGACGACACCCCGGCGTCGACCAGCTGGGGCAACACCTCCAGCCCGGCGAGGTCCTGCGGCGACAGCAGATACCGCCGGTCTCCGAGGTCGACCTTCCGCCCGTCGGAGATCAGCTCATAGGGCATCCGACAGGCCTGGGCGCATTCGCCCCGGTTGGCGCTGCGGCCACCGAGAGACTCGCTCGTGAGACACTGGCCAGAGTAGGCCACGCACAGGGCCCCGTGCACGAAGACCTCCAGCGGCAGAGGGGTCCCGGAAGCGGACGCCTGGCTGGACTGGATCGATGCGATCTCGGCGATGGAATTCTCGCGCGCCAACACCACGAGGGAACAGCCGAGATCCCGGGCGAATTCGACCCCGGCGACACTCGAGATCGACATCTGGGTACTGCCGTGGATCGGGAAGTCCGGCGACAGTCTACGGAGGAGCCGACAGATCCCCACGTCCTGGACGATCGCCGCGTCCACTCCGGCTGCGATGATGCTGCGGAGATAGTCGGCGGCCGCCGGGAGTTCCTCGGTGAACACCAGCGTGTTGAAGGTCACGTAGCCCCGCACCCCACGCCGATGCAGGAACTCCATCAGAACCGGCAGGTCCGCCTCGGTGAAGTTGCGGGCCCGCATCCGGGCGTTGAACCGGTCGAGACCGAAGTAGATCGCATCGGCCCCGTTCTCGACCGCCGCCCGGGCACACTCCCAGTCGCCCGCGGGAGCCAACAGCTCGGGCAGGCGACGCGGCAACGGTTCAGGAGGTCCAGACGACATCGTCGCGAGAGAGTGGACGCCCCGGACACAAAGTCGAACCCGCGATCCAACCCGGATCCGGGATCGACACTCCGACCCGACAGAAAGCCGTCGATGGCGCCCAGGGAGAATGCCCATACTATGCGGACGCCATGCCGCTCCGGATTCCCATGCCGCTCCTCGACCTCGAGGCGACCCTCGAGGGGGGCCAGGCCTTCCGGTGGCGGCACATCGACGGCGGCTGGGAGGGCGTCCTTGGAGACCGCTGGGTTCGGCTCCACACGGAGGCCGGGGTTCTGGTCGCGGAGACGGCGACAGACCCCGGGGATGGAGCGTGGCTCCGACACTACCTGGGCCTTGACGACGACCTTGAGGCGATCGTCCGGACCTTTCCAGACGACCCACCACTCCGGGCGGCCGTGCAGGCGTGTCCGGGGCTCCGGCTGTTGCGACAGGATCCGTGGGAATGCCTCGCGAGCTTCATCCTCAGCTCCACCAAGCAGATCATCCAGATCCAGCACTGCGTGGCGCTGCTCTGTGACGCCTTCGGGAACCCCATCCCGGGACCCGCCAACGCACCCTCGGCCCGGGCCTTTCCGACGGCCACCCAACTGGCCTCCGTACCCGAGAGTCGGCTGCGGGAATGCAAGCTGGGGTTCCGGGCGCGCTATCTCTCGGCGGCAGCACAGGAGGTGGGTGCCGGTCGACTGGACCTCGAGGCACTCCGGGGGCTGTCCACAACCGAGGCGCGGGACCAACTGACCCGGCTGCCTGGGGTGGGACCGAAGATCGCCAACTGCGTCCTCCTGTTCGCCTATGGCCGACAGGATGCCTTCCCCGTGGACGTCTGGGTGTTGCGCGCCCTGCGCCAACTGTACTTCCCGAGGCGACGTCCCAAGCCGCGCACGCTGCTCCGGTTCACCGAGACGCACTTCGGTCCGAACGCGGGCTACGCCCAGCAGTACCTCTTCCACTTCATCCGCAACCACCGACCGACGACGCCGTCCTGAGTCCAAACCCATCCCCACGGAATCCGCCCCTGCAACGACACCGACCCTCATGATCACCCGAACCGAAGTCCTCCTGACCCCCGCCGAATTCGCCACGCTCCAGGGACGGGATCTGAGCCAGTCCGTCTGCGTGGTGTTCGATGTCTTCCGGGCGACCTCGACGATGCTGGAGGCCCTTTCGAACGGGGCCGCCGCCATCCATCCGGTGCGGGACATCGCAACGGCGCTGGAGGCCCGACGTCAGGACGCCACCGTACTCCTCGCCGGAGAGCGGGACGGCTTCCGGATCGGGGCCGACCGGACCGGCGGCATCGAGTTCGACCTCGGCAACTCACCCCGGGAATTCACCCGGGACCGGGTCGACGGCCGAACGGTGGTGATGACCACCTCCAACGGCACCCGCGCTTTGGATGCCTGTCGTGGGGCGGCCGAGGTGTTGGCGACCTCGTTCGCAAACCTGGACGCCACCGCATCATGGATCCGGGAACGACGGCTTCCCCAACTGGTCGTTGTCTGTGCTGGGACCCTCGACCATGGGTCCCTGGAGGACACGCTCGGTGCCGGTGCCCTGGTCGACCGGCTCTGGGAATCGATCCGCGGTGGTTGGGTCGATGATGCCGCTCGGACGGTTCGGGAAGTCTTCCGGGCCAACCGGGACGATCTGCTCCCGCTCGCGGGGAGCGGTCGGAACGGGGCCCGGCTGCTCGGCCTCCCTGAATTGGCGGACGACGTGCCGCTCTGCCTGGTCCCGGATCGCTTTCGGTTCATCGCCCGGATGGGACGTGACGGACTGTTGCGGGCCGAGCGGGCGTCGGATTGATGCGGAGGAACAAGCTCCCTAGCCTGCACCTGTGACGCTCATCGCCAATGGCAAGGAAGTGACGGTAGCGGGTCCCTGCACCCTCGAGTCCTTCCTCGTTGCCCAGGGACTGCTTCCGAAGAGCGTGGTGGTGGAGCACAACGGCGAGGCCGTGGCCCCGTCGGAGTTCCCAGCCCGTCCTCTGCAACCGGGTGACCGCCTCGAGATCGTCCGCATCGTCGCCGGCGGCTGAGGCGATCCTCCTCGGATGCCAGAGGCATCCCAGCGGGTAGCCGGTGGTTGAGCGTCGCGACACCCCCGGTCAACCGATCCCATCGGCCCACACCCCGGCAGGGGTGTCAGCCAGCATGGGGTGGGTGCTGCAGTGGTCTGCGGCACATGGGCGTCCATGACGCCCACCCTCCCCAGGCTCAGAGCGCCTGCAAAATTTAGGTCCTGCGCTGGTGGGTTGTGACGGGGGGACAGCCGCGGAGAACGAGCCATCCCATGGCCCTCTCCCTCAACCCGGTCGACACGCCCCAACGGAGCTCCGCATACCAGCCCAGGGTGAAACCCTGGGGGGTTCCAAGCGAAACAGGTGCCGCGCTCTGAAGGAGCGCCGCCATCGGGATGTTCGAGCCGGGTCCAGGGACATTCGGATGAATGCGTTCGGTCCTTCAGACCGCGGAGAATGATGGGGGCTGCGGTCCCAGAGCGTTGCTCTGGGCTGGTATGGGGTAGCCCCGTTGGGGCCGCTGTCGCCGACCGGTCACCTAGCTCCGATGAATTCCTGGTGGGTGCTGCAGTGCTCTGCGGCACTTGGGCGTCCATGACGCCCACCCTCCCCAGGCTCAACCCCTATCACACCCCAGTCAACCGCGTCACCGGTCCCGACCCAGCCCATACCATCCGCCAAGCCGCGCGGATGAGATG
>SYEM01000177.1 GCA_005801385.1 Verrucomicrobiales bacterium
GTTCGGAGCGGAGCAGCTGGGCGACCCGAGGAGCTTGGCCAAGGGCATCCAGGGGCTTTCGTGTTCGAGGCATGGGCAAGATTACAGAGTCCCAACACCCAGAACCAGCTAACTCTACCGATATTTAAGGTTATTTGGTATCAGAGGCACCCCGGATGGACTCACAGGTGGGTCAAACAGCAGCAGGGAAAATGGGGACGCAACAAAGTGCGGTCCCTACCGATGGGCGCGCGCGCGCCCAGTGATGCAGGGCACTGCATCACCCACCCATCAAAGCCTTCGGCTTTGAAAAGCACCTCTCGGCATGGGACCCCTGCACATTGCTTCATCTCCCTTCCAATACCTCCTCTTTGCTTTCTTCGCGTCGCGGCACCTCCGCGTGAGTCCGCTCCCCTCCGCGTGCTACTCCCAGTGTGGAATCCACCGGATCGGATGGACACGTCGCCCCGTGTGACGGGCCAGGAGTTCGGCGAAGCGATCGACCCCCTGACGGGCCGGGTCATCTACATGGTGCTGGATGTGACCCCCGACATAGGCCTGACGCAGCGGGAGATCGAAGTCGACACTCCCACGGATCAGTTCCGGCAGGCGGGCCAACCCATCCCGGGCAACCGCGCTGAGGATCGCCACCAAGGGCGCTGCTGCCACACCGTCCCGGATCGCCCACAGCGCATAGGTGAAGGGGAGACCGGTGAGCTCCTGCCAGGCCGAACCCAAGTCCCAGATCGCGTGGTCGGATCCGGTCCGCAGGAACGCCAAGGCGGGATTGCCGATCAACAGGACATCCTCCCGGCGCGGAGCCTCCTCATAGGACTCCAATGGGAGGAATCGCGGTTGGAGCCCCCGCTCTGCCAGAAGCACCCGCAGCAGGTTCACGCTGGAGAGCGATGCGGGATCGACCCAGACCGTATCGAGCCGTTCGAGCGGCGTGCGGTGAGCCAGGAACACGCTCAGGACCGGACCGCGAGACACGATGCCGTAGCCCGACATGGCGCGGAGCCGGGATGACATCAGGATCTCCGCCGTGCTGACCAGGGCGGCATCCAGCCTTCCGTGTTCCAGCTCGACGGCCAGCTGGGACGGGGGCAGCCGGACGATCTCCGATTCGATTCCAGCCGTGAGCGGCAGGGCGTTGAGATACGGTACCGATCCAACCCGGTAGCCGGACAACCGCCCGGGAACGGGCTCCGAGGAGCCCTCAGGGGACGCCATGGCGGTCAGCGGGACTCCGCCGGAAGCGGCTCCATCGTGAGGGGATCCCGCAGCGGCACCTGGACAAGCGGTCCGCTGGAGAGGTCCTTGAAGGTCAACGGATGCTTCGAATCCCCGAGCTCGATGTCCTTCTCGTCACCGACCATCAGGATGACCGCCTTCGAGGGATGGAGATGTTCCTTCGCGACACGCTGGACGTCCGCACGGGTCACAGCCTCGATGCGGGAACGCCATGTCTGCCAGTAGGTCGGGTCCTTCGCAAAGCGCCCGGTGAACTCGTCGCCTGCGAATCGGGCCGCCACCTTGGCCTTGGTGTTGAAGTTCTCCGGGAAGGTGTCGACGAACGAGCGCTTCGCGGTCTGGAGTTCCTCCTCCGTGACGGGCGTCGCGGCGATCTTGGTCATCTCCTCCAGCACGATGCTCGCGGCGTACTTCACGGATCGCGACTTCGAGGCGAATCCGGCCTGGAACGCCAACGGATAGTAGACGCCACCCGGGAACGCGGAACCTGCCCCGTAGGCCAGGCCCTCATCCGACCGCACGCGGTTCATGACGCGGGAGGTGAACCCGCCGCCGCCGAGGATGTCGTTCATGACTTGGATCGCCAGGAAGTCGGGGTTGTCACGCATCACCCCCGGCAGGAGGATCGATACCTGGCCCTGGTTTACGTCCTTCTTCACGAAGTAGACGCCCGGCGGCGACATCGAGATGTCGGTCGGGATCGCCGGCGGGGTCTCGCCCTTGAAGGGCCAATTGGAGAACAGGGTCTCGAGCTGCGCCACCATGGCCTCCCGATCGAAGTCCCCGCTGACGGCCACGACGAAGCCCGCCGGATGGATCCACTTCTGGTGGAACGTCTGGAGATCCTCCCGAGGGATCGCGTTGACACTCTTCTCCGTGGTCTGGCGGCAGGCCCAGAACCGGTCCCCATAGGCGAGGCGCTCCTGCTCACGGGCCTTGATGAACTTCGCGTCGTCGTTCCGCTGCTTCATCCCCTGGATGCTTTGCTGGCGGAACAGGTCGATCTTGTTCTGCTGGAACCGGGGCTCGGTCAGCACCTCGCGCAGGATCTTCAGTCCCTCGGGGAGGTCCTTGGAGAGGAGGTTGAGGCTGACAGAACCGGCATCATCGCCGATACCCGAACCCAGGTTGGCCGCGAGGAAGGCCAGACGCTCCTCCAGCTCCTCAGCCGTCCGGGACTTCGTCCCACCCCGGGCCAGCAGATAGCCGGTGAACTCGGACAGCCCCTCCTTGCCGTCGGGGTCCAGATAGCTGCCGACCCGGATCGTGATGCTGATCGTCACCAGCGGCAGGGTGCGGTCGGGGACCACGTAGGCGACCGGACCCGACTTGAGCGGGACCCGGAACTGGGCCGGGTTGGGTGGCTCGAACTTCAGGGGCGGGAAGGTGAGCTTCTCGGGACGGTCGACAATGTCGACCCCGAGTGTGGTCAAGCCCAGGGCAAGGCCGCTGAGAACAATGGTGAGAAGGCGGGAGTTCATGGTTCGGGAAGGCATCGGTTGGGTTCGGCCACAGGTCATTTCTTCTCCAGCTCGGCGATCCGGGCCGCGACCTTCTTCTGAAGGATCTTTTGGAGCTGCTGGCGTTTCGGGTCGGCGTTGCCGGTCTGGGCCTCGAGTTGACCGAGGAACTCCTTGAGCTTGGCAACGTCCTTCTCTGCGGTGAGGGATTGGACGATCTGGCGGACCATCGGCTTCTGGTCCGCGGCCAGACCCGCGAGATCGGGGTCGTCGCTCGCGGCACCCGTGCCGGGCTTGCGGGTGTAGATCGCCACAGCCCGGGCCTCCTTGGTGAAGTACTTGCGGGCCACTCGCTGGACGTCTTCAGCCGTGACCGCCTGGAGCTTGGCGTTGGACTCATTGACCTCGCGCCAGTCCCCGAGCCCCTCGGCCTGGAGGACCTGCATGAAGATCGGGAAATTTGCCGTGAGTTTGCGGTACTCGAAGGCGGCGAACTGGTTCTTCACCTTCTGGAGCTCATCGGCCGGCACGAGCTCGTTCTTGAGCTTCTCCAGCTCGGCATAGACCCCCTGCTCCACATCTTCCGGGGTCTTCCCCTCCTTGGCCTCGCCTCCGATGTTGAACTGGCCGGCCCACTTCCTGGAGTCCTGCATCGCGTAGGTCTCCGTGGCCACCTGGCTGCCCAGGACCAGCCCCTTGTAGAGGCGACCGGTGCGGTCGCTGAGGAGGAGCTGCAGGACGTCGAGGGGATAGCTGTCCTTGTGGCGATACCCAACGGTCTTCCAGAGGATATCGACCTGGGGGTTGGTCTCCGCCTCGGCGTACATGCGCTTCTCGGCGGGCTGGTTCGGCTCCCGCGTGACGACCTCCGGCGGCGGTTGGGTACCGGCCGGGATCCGACCGAAGTACCGCAGGGCCATCGCCTCGGCCTGGTCGGGCTGGAAATCACCCACCAGGATCAGGGTGATGTTCTGGGGCTGATAATAGAGGGCATAGAACGCGTCGGCGTCCTTCTTGGTGATGTTCGGGATGTCGCTCGGCCAGCCGATCACCGGCCACATGTAGGGATGGGCATCCCAGAACACGGCGTTGAACTCCTCGCCGAACTTCCCGATCGGGGTCGATTCGATCCGCATGCGACGCTCTTCGTAGACGACATCGCGCTCGGCATAGAATTCCCTGAAGACGGGCCGCAGCAGGCGCTCGCTCTCCATCCAGCACCACAGCTCGAGCTTGTTGGACGGGACCGTGATGAAGTAGCCGGTCATGTCCTCGCTGGTGAAGGCGTTCATGCCGGAGGCGCCGGCGGTGGTGTAGACCCGGTCGAACTCGTTCTTCACGAGGAGCTGCCGCTGCTCGTCGATGAGCTTCTTGAACTCACCCTCCAGCTCCCTGTAGCGAGGGGTGAAGTTCTCCGGCTTGGTGACGTCGTCGAGCTTGCCCTCCCGGAGCGCCACCCGCATGGCGGCCTCCTCGCGGCGCATCTCGCCCCGGACCCGTTCCTGCTCGGCGATGAGTTCAAGGTCCCGTTTGGCATCCTTGGTGCCCAGGGTCGGGGTGCCCTTGAACATCATGTGCTCGAAGAGATGGGAGATGCCCGTGGTGCCGAGGTGCTCGTTGGCGCTGCCGACCTTCACCACCCAGCCGCCAGCGATCCGGGGCTCCTCATGGCGCTCGACCATCAGCAGTCTGAATCCGTTGGGAAGGCGGCGCTCAATGACCGGGATCTGCTGGGCCAGGGCGGGAATGGTGGCGACGGCCAGCAGGCCCGCCAGACGAAGGGAAGTCATGCTCACAATACACGGAAGGAACCAGCGACCCGTGCTCCGGTCAACCGCAGGACTGGTTTTCACCGGCCGATACCCCATTTTCCTCAGGAAACTCAACTGCCAGCATCGAGAAGTCGTCCTCCAGATCCGGTGTCCGGTGGATTGATCGGGCCCACTCCAACAACGCTGTGGGGGCGTTTGGATCCCCTGCCGCAGCCATGACCCGAGGGACGAACACCCCGTCGAAATCCAGCCGAGACCCGTCCCTCAGTTCGATCTCAAAGGCGCCATCGCAATAGACGAACAGGCGCGATCCGGGAGGAATTGCCACGGACCTCGCTGGATAGGCGATATCCGACAGACCCCCGATGATCGTTCCCCCGGTGCCCAGCCGGTCGACCTGTGGAGCTCCGGTCCTGACACCCGTCACCAGCAGCGCCGGAGGATGTCCCGCGGAGGCGAAGTGGAGGACCCGTGTCGCGGTGTCATGGACCCCGTACCAGAGGGTGAAGTAGCTGTTGTTGTTCCGCTCCATCGGGAACGCCGCATTGAGGGCAGCCAGCACCCGGCTGGGATCCCGGAAATCCACCCCGGCCATCGAACCCGACCGGATCATCTGGATCGCCGCCACCGACAGCAGAGCCGCTCCGATCCCATGTCCGCAGACGTCGAGCAGGTAGATCGCGAAGTGGGTGTCGTCGATCCAATGGTATCCGAAGGAATCCCCGGCCAGCTCGGTCGAGGGCAGATAGGCCCACACGATCCGGAACGGCGTCTGCATCGGCGGGGGAAGGATGGAGGCCACGTACCGCGCGGCTTCGTCGAGCTCCTCCTGGAGCCGACGCTGGGTCCGCTCCAGGAGATCCTTCTCCCGCTGGAGCTGCGCCACATGGAGGCGCTCCAGATCCCGCAGATGCTTCTTCTCGATCGAGGTGGTCACCCGCGCCCGCAGCAGGGTGGGATTGAAGGGCTTTGGCAGGTAGTCCTCCGCTCCGGCCTCGATGCACCGGACCGCGCTGCCGGTCTCCTCGCTCCCAGAGACCACGATGACCGGGAACCATTCCGCCCGCGGTCGACTCCGAAGCGTCTGCAGGACCTCGAGTCCCGTCATCACCGGCATCTCGATGTCGAGCAGCATCAGGTCGAATCGCCGCTGATGGATCATCTCCAGGGCCTGACGTCCGTCCGCAGCCTCCTTCACGTTCCCGAATCCGATCCCATGCAGGGCGCGGACCAGCGCCAGGCGCATCATGCGGCTGTCATCCACGACCAGGATCGCCGCCGCCCGATGGGGAACACCCGTGAACGCAGGAGCTTCCTCGGAGCCAGCAGGAGGTGGAACAGCTGTCATCAACCCCCACACCCTAGTGTAGTGTCTCATATTAGTCTTTAACAATTGGTTGGCTCCGTGCCAAAGCTTCCCGGGCTCGGCGGATTTTCTCCAGGATCACCGTTCCTTCAGCCCGCCACTGGTATCGCTGCGGCTTGAGATTCCGCTCGGCA
>SYEM01000016.1 GCA_005801385.1 Verrucomicrobiales bacterium
GCCGCCGCGCCTTCACCCTGATCGAGCTGCTCGTCGTCATCGCCATCATCGCGATCCTCGCCGGCATGCTCCTGCCCGCGCTCGGCAAGGCCAAGACCAAGGCCCAGGGCATCAACTGCATGAACAACCACAAGCAGCTGCTGCTGGGGTGGGCGCTCTACAATTCCGACAACAACGACCAGCTGCTCTACGCCTACGCCCCCGAGGTCAATCCGAACACCTCGGACGGCGCCTGGGTCCAGGGCGATCTCGATATCGGGAACCTGAGCGCAGACGGAAACTGGAACACCAACTGGCTGGTTCAGAGCCCGCTGTGGCGCTACACGGGTCAGACCCGGACGATCTGGAAATGCCCGTCGGACATGAGCATGGCCATCGACCGCAGCAAGAACAAGGTCCCGCGGGTCCGGAGCATGGCGATGAGCATCTGGACGGGTGGCAACAAGGGCACGGATGGCGGCTGGGCAAACGAGCCATGGAACGTCTTCACCAAGGCCAGCAGCATGAACGATCCGGGTCCGTCGAAGACCTATGTGCTGCTCGATGAGCGCGAGGACAGCATCAATGACGGCTTCTTCGTGGTCTCGATGGAGAACTCGATCTATGCCAAGCGAGTGAACCTGGGTTCGATCCGGATGGTCGATGTCCCGGCCAGCTATCACAACCGGGCGGGGGGATTCTCCTTCGCGGACGGCCATTCGGAGATCAAGAAGTGGGCGGATCCCCGCACGATGCCCCCGATCAAGAAGGGTTCCTGGGTCCAGTCCGGCACCCAGGGCAACAATAGAGACGTGATGTGGATGCAGGAGCATTCCACCCGGCTGCGCTGAGGCTCTTTGTGGCGGCAGTGGCCCCTCGCGACCGGGGTCCCGTTTACCCCGGCGGCCTCCGGGATTTCCGAACCGTCCTCTTCACAAGGGGTTCCGTTCTGACCACACTGAGGGTCCGACATGACGAACCACCCAAGCCCCCCGAGAGGCGTCCAGACCTTCGTCCACTATCTGGAGGAGGGGATGGGGCGCGTCTGGCTCAGGCGGCTGCTGACTGTGGTCCTGGTCGGGATTGCCATCGCGTTGTACCAGAACAACGAGGCCAAGAACTTCCGGGCCCCCGAGGCCATGGACTTGGCCCAGCTGGGCCGGAACCTGGCCGCCGGCCAGGGCTACACCACGGGCTTCATCCGGCCCCTCAGCATCCATCTCCTTGAGGAGCAGGCGGTCCGCAAGGGGGTGGATCCCCGGGCGGTCCTCCTGACCCGTCATCCCGATCTCGAGAATCCCCCCCTCTATCCCGCGATCTTGGCGGTGGTGTTCAAGGCCATGCCCGTGTCCTGGTGGGCCCAACTTCCCGCCAACGAGTTCTATCGGCGTCCGATGGAGGAGGTGGTCATTTCCGTGATGAACCTGGGCTTCTTCGCCCTCGTGGTGGCGCTCGCGGGGTGGCTTGGGACGCGGTTGTTTGACGCCACGGCCGGCGCATTGGCTGCTGCGCTCATCGTTGGGACCAATCTCTTTTGGCAGTTTGCCAATTCGGGCCTCCCCACCCTGCTGCTGATGGTCTTCCTCCTGCTCCTCCTGCACCTGCTGCTGGGCTTCGAGCGGGAGGCCGCCTCCGAGGCCCCGCGTCGGGGTCGCCTCCTGCTCCTTGCCGTCGGAGCCGGCGGCACGGTGGGGCTGATGTTCCTCACCCAGTATTCCTTCGGCTGGCTCGTGGTGCCGGTCACCGGTTTCCTCGCGTGGCGCGGTATCGGCCTCCGTGGCCGCGTGCTCGGACTTGCCGTGGTCGCCTTCCTCATTCTTGCGGCTCCCTGGATCGCCCGGAACCTCTCGGTCTCCGGACAGCCCTTCGGCACCGCAGGGTTCACCGTCCTGGCCGGCACCGACTCGTTTCCTGGCGACCGCCTCCAGCGCTCCCAGCATCCGGTCCTCGATCGGGACCTCATCTGGGAGGTCATTTCCAAGGTGCGGACCGGGGTGAGCGAAATCCTCGGCAACGAACTCATCCGCATGGGCGGGACCTGGGTCAGCCTCGTCTTCCTCGTCGGACTCCTGGTGCCCTTCGGCAACCCGAGCCTCAACCGCCTGCGGGGAGCGCTGGTCGCCATGCTGGTGACGGTGGTCCTGGTGCAGGCCGGGGTCCGCGGCTGGATCACGAAGGAGTTTGGTCCGGTCACCTCGGAGGACCTTCTCGTGGTCCTGGCGCCCGGTGTGATGGTCTGGGGCGCAGGGTTCCTCATCACCCTGATCGACCAGATCGAGTGGGAATATCTATTCCTCCGCACCTGGAGCCTGTGGGGGTTGGTCACGGTCTTTTCCGCACCGTTCCTGATCGGCATCCTCCCCCCCAAGGGACTTGCGCTGAGCGAACCCTACCGCCCAAGCGTCATTCGCGAGTTCGCCGACTTCACCCCAAAGTCGACGCTCTTCATGAGCGATGTCCCCTGGGCCGTGGCGTGGTATGGACCCCGCGAGTGTGTCTGGACCTCGCTTCGTGTGGCGGACACCGCGGACGCCAACGTCCGGAACCGTCGGGAGGACTTCTTCGTCTTCACCGAGGCCCGACGTCCGATCGAGGCCGTCTACCTCTCACCGTACTGGGCCGACAAACCGTTCCTCTCCAGCTACATCGCGGATCTGGATTTTGAGTGGGGCCGCTTCTACCTCGAGGTTCTGAGGGGCTCCAACCTCCCATCCGGGTTCCCGCTCAAGCATGTCCTCGGTGGCCCCTACATGGCCGCCGGACACTTCCTGCTCGCGGCGAAGCCGTGGTGGAAGGACTAGGCGACACCCACGATCGGATCCCGATTCGTTGAGATCGGCCCGCCCCTCAGAATCGACCCAGGGAGTTCCAAGGCCTCTGTCTCAGCGGGGCTTCACCGTGTAGGCATCCGCCACCGTTCCAGAGGGGTCCGCCTTCACGTACTCGACCGTGGCGCGCTGGGGCGATACCCGGACCCGGAGGATTCCCGAGCCGGGCAGGATCGTCCCAGAACGATACCCGTACTCCTCGGCGCTGCGTGTGGAGGGACGCGGATGTCCCGGCTGCGGCACTTCCTGATACACGACCCCATCCCGCTCCCCGTGGACGTACAGATGGTCGTGTCCATGGAAGACCACCACCCCTCCACGCTTGGCGAGCAGCTCGTGGATCGGAGCCGGCCAGCCCGGACGGTGCTCGGCGAAGGTCTCCCGACCATCGAGATCGTGTCCGCCCCACTCGAAGAACCTCGAGGCCTCGACCCCACCCCGGCCCTCCGGCGTCCCACCGCCAACGAGATGATGGAGGAACACGAAGGTGAATCGTCCCTTGCGGTTCTCTAGGGTCTTCCGCAGCCATTGGTACTGGGTCTCGCCGAGGGTGCGCCACCAGTTGTTCCCGTCGCGTCCGCCACCGCGGGGTTTCGGAGAGAACCAGAAGGGATCGAGCACGATGAACTGGGCGTCGCCCCAATCCCACGCGTAGTAGTCCTGCAGGAGGCCAGCCCGCGGATGGCGGACCTCGTTGCCGGAGTAGAAGGCGTCGGGTTCGGGATTCGGGAAATACCGCTTCCGCATCCCGTTCGACCATTCCGCCATCGAGGTGTCCCCACCGCGTCCCGGCGTTTCCCCGTCGTGGTTCCCCAGTACCAGGAACACCGGGAGGCTGTGTCCCACCTGACCGAAATAGTACCGCTGGGCGAGGTAGTGCGGCATCGCCTGCTGCGGCTCGAGGTACTTGTCGGTCATGAACGTGTCGCCGAGGTCGACATGGAAGTCGGCCTGCGACGCGCCCGCATGCCCCAGAGATCGGAGATACACCCTGGGATCGGTGCCGAAGTCGAGGTGGGGATCGGCCTGCACCGTGAAGGTGAACGGCTGGCCGGCGGGTCGCGCCGTGTGGAAGGTTCCGCTCGCCACCGGCTCCGGGGTCCCGGAACCGGGTACCCTCGATCGGAACTCGTACCGGTAGGCCGTGTCCGGCTCGAGTGGAGCGATCGGGATCAGCACCGGTTGTCCCTTGGCGATCGGCTGCCAAAGCGTTGTGTGCAGGGTGGGATCCGACGCCTTGCCGAAGGCCACCTGGCCCTCCCGATCCGCAGTGTGCACCAGTACGCTGAGCACCACGGAATCCCGGGCGGGCCGGCCCAGGATCAGGCTCAGCGGATGATCCGGGATCTCGGTCCGGAAGGCCGGGGTGGGCATCCGGACCCCGCCCTGTCCCTGCTGCGGACCGCGTTCGCCGGAGCGATTGTTTCGGCCCCGGGACCCTTCCGACAGCGCATCGGCCGCATTCCCGGCGATCGGGACCGACACTGCTAGGAGGAGGGTCAAGGCGAGATCGATCGGGACGGGGGACATCGGCCAGACCCTTGCGGGGGCGGGGTGTGGTTGGGGCTGCATGGAGGACTCAGGGTGGGCCATCGCGTCGAGGCGGACGCTGTAGGCCGCCACCCTTCGGGGTGTAGACGACATTCAGCTCGGCACTGTCGAGGACTGTCTCCCGTATCGCCCGAAGCAACATCTCCCGCGTGACCTCGTCCGCAGGCCGATCGAATCGCGGTGCCTCCGAGAGCGCGTAGAGGTGCAGGGTGTAGGTTTTCGGACCACCGCCGGCGGAATGGGGTGGAACGTAGGACTCCCCACGTTTCCAGGTGGCCCCCGTGGTGCCGACCCCTTGGACCGCCTTGGCCAGCCCGGTGGCCGTCGCGGGGATGTTCCACAGCGTCCAGTAGCACTTCATTTCGGGTCCCTTGGCCAGATGATCTATGACCACGGCGAAGCTCCGGGTTCCTGCAGGGGCTCCGGTCCACGACAGCGGCGGCGTGACCCCTGCGCCCTCACCGGTGAATTCCGAAGGCAGCTCCTGGCCTTCGGACACCGCTGGACTTTTGAGCACGAGCTGGCCGCTTCGCCGGGCAGCCAACACGAATGGAGCCGGCCGGTCGCCCTGCGGTTCCTGTCCACCAGGAGGTCGGGCCTCGACTCCGTCCGGCCGTCCACCGCCCGGGCCACGGCGTGGTCGGTTGCCGTCGCGTGGATCCTCCGAGGGGCCACCCCGATCCGGTCCGCCCACCCCACTGTCTCGTCGGGGGCGACGGCGTTCCCCGGGGGATCGGGCGGTGTAGGACTCCTTGCGGATCTGTCGTTCGGGCCCGACGAATTCGAAGTCCACCGATCCATTCGTGGCGAGGGCGTAGTTCACGTGGTGCACCGCGGAACCGACGGTCACCTCGAGACTGAACCGACGGCCCGCCTCGTTGGTGAATCCGGTGATCCGCGCCCCCCGCCACGGGGGCAGGGCCGGGCGGATGCCGACGGGATCCGGCTGGGGATCCACCTGGCCTCCGACCTCCGACACCTCGCCGTGGAAACCCCCGTTCAGATACGGATAGGTCCTGGTCGCATGGTAGTGGTAGCCGAGCGCCGGGGTGGTGTGGCCATTGAAGGCATCCAGCCCTGTTGGCGTGGCTCCATCGGGTTCCGTGAACCCGTGGATCGGATAGCCGTCGAGGGCATAGGCGACCGGCTTGCCGGTGCCGACGATCGACTGCAGGTGGGTCGGAGCGATGTGGTAGTGGTAGTCGTCTGCCCGTCCGCAGTGGCCCCCGAACCGGTCGAGCTCGCCAGCCAGGAACGTGTCGGTGACCCCGTCGTTCTTGATGGGGTTGAAGATCGGGACCCCGTTCGCCGCAAGGGCGATGGCCCCGCGAAAAAAGTGGGACTTCGCCGAGAGCGGCTTCTTGGCAACCACGGGATGCAGCGGGATCCGCCAGGCGTTGGCGCCGGTATAGGGCTGGGGCAGGGGAACCTGCTGCTGCCACGCGGTGATGCCGACCATCATCTCATGGTCCGGCATCGCATCGGATTCCACGTACAGGAAGGTTTCGTCCGACCGGGTCCGGACCCGGGGGGCGAACGGACCGAAGATCAATGCCATCCTGTTGGCCAGGGTCGAACCGGCTGACGTTGCCGACGGGGTCTCGGATGCCGCTGGCAGGGTGCTCGCGGCGAGGAGACGCAGCAGGGGTGTGTCGAATCCCGGACCTGTGGCTGGGGTGACGTGATCGTGCCCGTCGTCCCCGAGGGAATGGGCCCAGGCGAGGGATGGGGCCAGGCCGAGGGCGACGACGGCGAAAATGCCGGGAAAATGAGTCTTCATGGGTTCAGGGTTGGCGTTGGCGCTTGCCGCCGCCCTTGCGGTTCGGTGTGGGTGCTTCCGGGTTGAACCCGGGATTCGTACGCGGCATCGCGGCCTTCACCTCGGCCAGGTAGGCATCGAGCTGCCGTTCCAGACGATCCGCGACCTCCGGCTGGGTGGCCGCCAGGTTGTGCCGTTCCCCGAGATCCTGCTTCAGATCGAACAGCAGGCGATCCCCGGTCTCGTAGAACCTCAGGAGCTTGTAGTCGCCCGACAGGATCGCCGAGTGCGGGGTATCGCCTTGGTAGTGCGGGAAGTGGAACACCAGTTCGGGATGCGGCCGGTCCACCGGGGCCGTCGAGCCGACCAGGAGGGGTGAGAGGTCGCCCCCATCGCGGCCCGACGGCAGGGGTTTCTTCACTCCGGCCCAGCGGCAGAAGGTGGGCAGGAAGTCGTAGCCGACCACCCGTTGATGGCACCAGGAATTCGGGGCAATCCCTGGTCCTCGGATGATCAGGGGCACCCGGATGCCGCCTTCCCAGACACCGCCCTTGCCTGCGGCAAGGGGCCGAACCCGACTGCGTCCGCCGCCGCCGCCCCCGCCATTGTCGGCCATGTAGATCACGTAGGTGGTTCCGGTGAGACCGAGCCGATCGATGGCTTCGAGGACCTTGCCGACCCCGGTGTCGAGGTCCGTGGTGATCGCGGCGCGGTCGACATCGCGGTGCATCTCCCCGGGTTTCTGGCCTGAGTAGGAGTCCCGCGTGGCCTTGTTGGCATTCCCGGGGACATGGAGGGCGTGGTAGGACATCTGGATGAAGAAGGGTTTCCCGGCCTTGGCGCTCTTCTCCATGAAGGCCACCGCGCGTTCGCCCATGCCGAAGATGTCCACCGGGTTCGGGTCGACGAACCGGTCGGCATCCCGATTGCCCGTGTCGCCGTCGCTCTCGTCGTAGCCATGGGCCGCGGGTCCACCACCACCGAGGTGCCACTTGCCGTAGTGGGCCGTCGCGTAGCCCGCCGACCGCAGCAGCTCGGCGACGGTCACTTCGTCGGCCCGGATGCTCTTGCGGGAGGCGCCCTCGATCAGACGCTGCCCCGACTGCGGCGGCGCCGCCTTGGTCCACCCGAGTCGGGCCGGATTCATGCCGGTCTGGAGCGCGAGACGGGTCGGCGAGCACACCGGGGCCGGTGCATAGGCCGCGCTGAAGCGCATCCCCTGGACCGCAAACTTCTCCAGGTTGGGTGTCCGATAGAAATCACTCCGTGATCCCGCGACTTCCGGATGCATCGCGACCGACAACCCGTTCCAGTCCTGGTCGTCCGACAGCATGAAGACGATGTTGGGACGTTCCATGAGTGCGGCGGTCGCCGGGACCAGTCCCAGCCAGGCGCAGAGGAGCAGGGGCCAGGAACTCCGGATGGGAGTCAGAAGACGGGGTGTCATTGTCGTGGGGCTCCCGAGACGTCGAGGTCCGGTTTCGTGTTCCAGCGTTTCGTCCAGCCGGGCTTCTCGATGCGCGTCCGGAAGATCACGGTGTTGTCGAGGGCCAGGTCATCGGCCCAGATGAACGCGGCACCGGTGAAGTCGTGTTCCCGGAACACGGGCTTCGGGTCGACCTCCGTCTCGCTGAACTCCTTCGCGGCAGGCCAGGACCGGTCGTCGAACTCCACCGCCCACCACCGGTCCGGGAGCTCCTCCCTGCGGACCGTCGGGTGGGAGGTGTCCCCCTTCACCGGACCGTGGAAGAAGGACTTCGCCTTCCACGACCCGTTGGAGACGATCTCATCCCCGATCTTCAGACAGAACCCGCCGTCGCCAATGCTGGTTCCGTATTCGAGGCCGGTCTTCGGGTCGGCGTTGTCCTTGGCGAGCACCGCGATGGTTATCGGGAACTCGGGCAGGATGTCCACGCTCACCACGTTGTGAGGGGTGAACTTGATGGGATCGACCGCGACCAGCTCGCCGTTGATGTAGAGCATGAACCAGTTGTCGGCGTAGACCCTCAGTTTGAGGGTGTCGGATATCGATGGCTTGACCAGGCCTGGCGGGCCTCCCCTCCGGCCGGGCCCACGGGGCTTGCCCGTCTCGCGGCCCGCAGGCGTTGAGGCCGAGCCGTTGGGGGAACTGTCCTGCGGAATGGCCGATAGGGTCACCATGAGGAGACCCAAGGCGGCGAGCCGGCGGCTTCTTTTCACCCCTCTCCAGACGTCGGTGAGGCTGGGAAGGTGACGTGAGATTTTGGGCCGCTGCCGCCGCACCAAGGGATCAACCCCAGTGGGTCCCGAATCTCCAGTGGTCCTGGAGCGTCGAAAGAAGCGTCTCAATGGGCACGGTCGACAGGCAGTCCCGGAGCCGTGATGCCGCCTCTGTAGGACCGATCGGGGCCGACTGCAGCACACGGTGGATGCGGCTGTGGGCGTTGGTGATCGGATCCTCCGGCAGAGGGCGGGTTCCGGAGCTGCAGTGGTCCAGCGCCCGTTCGAGCTCCTCGATGGGGAGCCCGGCCGCCGCCTCGCAGAACACCTCCGCCCGCGCCGCGTTGTCGAATCCTGGCGACCCAAACACCTGACGGCAGGTCTCGAGAAGAGCATCGGCGTCGATGACCACTTCGGATCGCGAGGTCTTTTCGGACGGACTCGCCCCAGGGACCGAAGCTGCCGCAGACACTTCCGAACGCGAGGTCCGTGGAGTGGAGCCTCCCGGGACCCCAACCTCGAGGTCGATGCGGATCCGATGGGCCGGCGGCAACGGGTCTCCGGCGGTGTGGAGCCGCCATTCCGGATCGGCGGTTCCGGCATTCCCGGCATCCAGCACCACACCTAGGTCCAAGGTAACCCGGCCGTGGCCCCGCCCCTGGAGGGCCTCAACCAGTGCAGACTTCAGGGACTGGATCGCAATCGGCAACGGCATCACGGCCATTAACGTGATCCCAGCAGGTGGTTCCGACAACGGCAACGTCGGGTCCGGGTGGGTTTCATCCGTCTACCGCCCGGGCCGACTCGCCTTGTCGAAGGCGTCAGCCAATGCGTTCCAGCCCCCGCCCCCGCCGCCCGAACCCGGACGGGGTCCAGGACCCGGGCGTCCGGGACCGCTGGGCCGGGGACCTGCCGGGGAGGTCCGGTTCCTGGGCTCGGTTGTGAGCGTCGGGTTCGCCTTCATCGACAATGCGATCCGCTTCCGCTCCAGGTCGACCTCCAGGACCGTGACATGGACCTTCTGGGCCACCTTCACCACGTCGGCCGGGTTGCTCACGAACCGGTCGGCCAGCTGGCTGATGTGGACGAGGCCATCCTGGTGGACCCCGATGTCGACGAAGGCTCCGAACGCGGTGACGTTCGTCACGATGCCCGGGAGCTTCATGCCCGGCTTGAGGTCTTCGGGTTTCTGGACCCCTTCCTGGAAGGAGAAGGCCTCGAACTGCTGGCGGGGATCCCGTCCGGGTTTCGCGAGCTCGTCCAGGATGTCCTTGAGCGTCGGCAGCCCGACCTCCGGGGTGATGTAGCGGTCGGGCTGGATCCGGGTGCGGAGCGCCCCGTCCTTCAGCAGGTCGGCTAGGCCGCAACCCAGGTCCTTGGCCATCGAGTTGACCAGCGCGTAGCGCTCCGGGTGGACCGCGCTGCGGTCGAGTGGATTTTCCCCATCGCGGATCCGCAGGAAGCCGGCGCACGGCTCGAAGGCCTTGGGGCCGAGCCGAGGGACCTTGAGCAGGTCTTTCCGGGAGCGGAACGGCCCGTTCTGGTCGCGGTAGGTAACGATCTGTGCGGCGAGCGATGGGCCGAGTCCGGAGACGTAGCCGAGGAGCTGGCGGCTCGAGGTGTTCAGCTCGACCCCCACCCGGTTCACACAGGAGATGACAACGTCGTCGAGCCCCTTCCGGAGCGCGGTCTCGTCGACGTCAGGCTGGTACTGCCCGACGCCGCTCGACTTCGGATCCAGCTTCACCAGCTCGGCAAGCGGATCCATGAGGCGGCGTCCGATGCTGACCGCACCGCGGACGGTGAGGTCCTGGTCGGGGAACTCCTCGCGGGCGACCTCGCTGGCGGAGTAGATCGAGGCGCCGCTCTCGTTCACCATCACAATGGGAATCCGCGGGGTCATGGGTAGGGCGCGGACGATCTGTTCGGTCTCGCGTCCGGCGGTGCCATTGCCGATGGCGATGGCCTCGATCGCGTGCTGTCGCACCAGATGCAGGAGCTCTTCGGCGGCTTCGCGGATCGCGCCGGGACTCCCGCCGGCGAGCTGCAGGACGGTGTGGTGGAGAAGTTTTCCCTGGCGGTCCAGGACGACGGTCTTGCAGCCGGTCCGGAATCCAGGATCGACCGCCAGCACCGCCTTGGGGCCCAGCGGCGCCGCGAGGAGGAGTTCGCGGAGGTTCTCGCAGAAGACCCGGATCGCCTCGGTGTCGGCGCGCTTCTTGGTCTCCAGGCGTAGCTCCGCCTCGATGGAGAAGCCCAGGAGGCGCTTGTAGGCGTCGACCACCGCGAGCCGGACCTGTTCCCCGGCGGGCGTTCCCCGGGCGGTGATGAAGAGGGGTTCCAGCAGATTGAGCGCCTCCTCCTCGGGCGGGGTGATCCGCAGGTACAGGAATCCCTCCTCCTCCCCGCGTCGCATGGCCAGCAGGCGGTGGCTGGGGACCTTGGCGACGGGTTCGGACCAGTCGAAGTAGTCCTTGTACTTCGCGCCATCGGCCTGCTTGTCGGTGACCACTCGGGAACGCACGACCCCGGCGGACCAGTACAGATCCCGCATCTTGGATCGGGCCACGGCGTCGTCGCTGATCCGCTCGGCGAGGATGTCACGGGCACCGGCGAGGGCGGCAGCGACGTCTGCGATCTGGTGCGTGGGGTTGATGAATGGGACCGCGGCCTGGAGAGGATCGAGACTGGCCTGCTGGTCGAGGATCTGGTGGGCGAGCGGCTCGAGTCCCGCCTCCCGGGCGATCATGGCGCGGGTCCGGCGCTTGGGACGGTAGGGAGCGAAGAGATCCTCGAGCACCGTCAGGGTGTCGGCCTCCTGGATCGCCACCTGCAGCTCCGGGCTGAGCAGCTGCCGTTCGGACAGCGACTTCAGGATGGTCTCCCGACGTTGTTCCAGCTCCACGAGCTGCTGCATGCGGTCCCGCACCGCGGTGATGGCGACCTCGTCCAGTCCGCCGGTTACCTCCGTCCGATATCGGGCGACGAAGGGAACGGTCGCCCCCTCGGCGAGCAGCCGGGCGGTGGCGGCGATCTTCGTGACGGGGGCGTTGAGCTCGGTGGCGATCCGGTTCAGGAAGCGTTCGTTCATTCGGAGGGGGCGCTCTTTATCCGGTCCGCCACCCGGGCTTCAAGCTTGTCGGCTCCGGACTGTTTCCGGAGTCTGCCCCACAGTTCCATGTCCACCCTTAACATCGCGATCATCGGCGCCGGCGGCATCACCCTTCAGAACCATCTTCCGGGTCTCGCCTTATGCCCGGACGTCCGGGTCCATGCCCTGTGCGACGCGAACCCGGCGACGCTCGAAGCCGCCCGCACGCAGACCGGCGCCCCGGTGGCCGAGACCTCCTGGGAGAAGGTGGTCACCCGTGACGACGTCCACGCGGTGATCATTGCGACCCCGAACTTCCTGCATCCCGACATCGCCATCACGGCAGCACGCCATGGCAAGCATGTGCTGTGTGAGAAGCCCATCGCATTGAATGCCACGGATGCCCAGCGGATGGCGGACGAGGCGGATCGGGCGGGGGTGCGGCACATGACCGCCTTCACTTACCGGTTCGTGCCAGCGATGCGATACCTGAGGCACCTGATCGACCAGGGGGAGCTGGGGACGCCGTATCACTACCGCTGCCTGAGGCTCCAGGACTGGGGCACTCGCAACCTCGGGTGGCGACAGGTCCGGAAACTCGCGGGCACGGGTGAAATCGGGGACATGCTCAGCCACCGGATCAACTTCGCACACCATCTGGTGGGACCGATGACGCGTCTGGTGGCCAATCTCCGCAACCTGACCCCGGTCCGGGATGGGGCGCCGAACGACACCGACGACTGGGTGGCGATCCTGGCGGAGTTTTCAACCGGGGCGACCGGCGTGCTGGAGAGCTCAAAGCTGGCGAGCGGTCACAACGAATCGTGGCGCAGTCTCGACTATGTCGAACTCAACGGCAGCGCAGGCACGTTCCAGTTCACGACCGGCAAGTGGAACGAGCTGCAGTCGGGGAAGCTCGGCGGACCGGGGCTGAAGCCCTTGATGGTCCCGAAGGACTTCTGGGTCTGGCCAGGCAGCCCGCGCGATCCGGGCGTGGGGGATCCGCTGGTGTCGTTCCGCTACGACCAGGCGGTCGAGTTCATCAACGCCATCCGGGAACAGCGTCCCTGTGCGATCACCTTCCACGAAGGCGCCGCCACCCAGCGGGTCATGGATGCCGCGGTTCGCTCCGCCGAATCGGGCCAGTGGGTGGAGGTTTGAGCGGGTACGTTGGCGGTGCCGCCCCTATTGCGGGGGCATTCGCGGGATCGACTTGGTTGCGGGGTGCTCGTTCTTGCGGCCGTGGGCCATCACGGCGGTCCACTCGGCTAGGCGACGTCCCAGGATCCGGCAAGACTCCATCGTCTCCGGTTCGCGCGGCTCCTTCGCGGCTACGGCGCCATAGTGGAGGGTCATTTTCTTCCCGGCATAGTCGGTAACGCCGAAGGTCAGGAATCCAAAGTTCATCAGCACGGTGAGGATCGACTGGCAGGCCAGCTCCATCCCACCGCCCCAACCGCCGGCGCTGCTGAACGCGCAGGCAATCTTGCCGTCCACCTGCATCCAGGCCGGCCCCATCGTCTCGTCCCAGAACCGCTTCATCTTCCACGACAGCACCCCCATGTTGGTCGGACTCCCCACCGCGAGCCCGTCACACCAGCGCACGTCGTCGGCCGTGGCCTCCTCGACCGATCGCAGCCGCACCTCGGTGTCGGCAATGGTCTGGGCGCCTTCGGCGACGAGTTCGGCCATGCGGCGGACGTTGCCGGTCTGGGAATCGAAAAGGACAAGCACTCGGTTCATGTGCCCCCGGGAATACCGTTTCCGGCCCCGGGAGGCGAGCTGGTGCTGTGGAGGGATTCCGATCGACCCGAGAATTTTCGATTCAACCCGGCACTCGGGTCGTCCAGACTCTTATCCATGTCACGTCTTCCCCTCATTGCCTCCCTCCTCGCGCTCCCGTTCGGTCTCCTGGCCCAGCAATGGGTAACCTATGAGCCCGCGGGCAAGGCCAATGGCAAGACCGTGGTCCTCCTCAGCGGCGACGAGGAGTACCGGTCCGAGGAAGGCCTGCCCCAGCTCGCCAAGATCCTCAGCCAGCGCCACGGGTTCCGCTGCACGGTGCTGTTCACCCAGGATGCCGACGGAACGATCAATCCAAACAACCAGACCAACATCCCGGGGATGCACCTGATCGGTTCGGCGGATTTGGTCGTGAACCAGTTCCGGTTCCGCGAGCTGCCGGATGCCGACATGAAGCACCTGGTCGACCACATGGACGCCGGGAAGCCGATGATCGTGGTCCGCACCGCCACCCATGCCTTCAACTACACCCGAAACAAGCAGAGCCCCTATACCCGGTTTGACTGGCAGGCACCCGGCGGAGGGTTCGGCGGCATGACCGTGGGGGAGACCTGGACGTTCCACCATGGCAACCACGGCAGCGAATCGGCGCGTGGGCTGGTCGATGGCATCCATCGCGCCAACCCGATCCTGAAATCGGTCTCCGACGTCTGGGGTCCGACCGATGTCTACGGTGTGAATGCGGATTTCCCGACATCGGCGCAGGTCCTGTTGTGGGGTCAGACCCTCAAGGGCATGAACCCCACCGATGCCCCGAACGTGTCGAAGCCGATCATGCCACTGGCCTGGCTGTATGAGTACAAGGCCCCTACCGGCAAGTCCGCCCGGGTCTTCTGCTCGACCATCGGTGCGGCGATCGACCTCAAGAGCGAGGACCTGCGACGAATGTTCGTGAACGCCACCTACGACCTCACGGGGCTCAAGGTGCCCGACAAGGCGGACGTCGCGGTCGTGGGCGACTACAACCCGTCGATGTTCGGCTTCGGCACCTTCAAGAAGGGCGTCAAGGTCGCCGACCATCTCCGCTGAGCGGGGTTGGGTTCCGGCCTTGGGTGCCGGTCCATTGAACCCGCTTCTCCGTCGGTCATCGCGGTCGGACGATCATTTCTTCCACGACCACGTGGTGGGGAAGGCGGATGCAGAACAGGACGCAGTCGGCGATGTCCTCCGGCTTCATCATGCGGGAGCGTGCGGCGGCATCGGGGACCACGGGGCGTTTGTCGAGGAGCGGGGTGTCGATGTCGCCCGGGAAGATTCCGATGGCCCGGACGCCGCGGCCGCGTTCCTCGGCGTTGATGGCCTGGGTGAGTCCGGCGAGCCCGAACTTGCTCATGACGTAGCCGGGTCCGGCCTTGGGTGAGGCCTGTTTCCCGGCATCGGAGATGACGTTGACGATGGTGCCGAGGCCGCGCGACCGCATCCCGGGCAGGAAGGCCTGCACGCAGTGGTAGGCGCCGTGGAGGTTTGTGTTAAGCATCAGCTCGTAGTCGGGCTGCGACAGCACCTCGAGCGCCCGCTCAGGAACGTTGGTCCCTGCGGCGTTGACCAGGACCGTGACGTCGCCATGGGTGGACGCAGTGGCCTGGGACATACGATGGACCGCCTGGGCATCGGCGATGTCGGTCGGACACACGAGTGCCCGTGCTGAGGCGGCCCCGGCGAGGGATGCGGTTTCTCGGAGCGCGTCCTCACGGCGTCCCACGAGGGTGACGTTCCATCCTTCGGCAAGGAGTTTGAGGGCGACGGAACGTCCCACGCCACTACCGGCACCGGTCACGACGGCTGTCTTGATCATGTCGAAGCCTGTCTCGGACGGGGCCCGGAGGGCAAAGGGCAAAGGCCAAAGACCGCCGAATCAGTCCTGGGTCTTGCCGATCGCCGCGAGGAATTCCCGTCCGGTGGAAAGGGTCCCGGCAAGCCGAAGCCACTCCTCGAGGCGTGTCGTGTCCTCAACGGCGTCGAGGTGCTGGTTCCAGGCGGGATCCCAGTCCGGAAACCGCGTCGCGACCAGAGACTTGATGGCCTGGGTCCAGCCTGCCTGGAGTCCCCTGGAGAGCCCCTGGGAGAGCCCCTTCTCCATGGCGAATTGTTCAAACGTGGTGATGAAGGTCATGGATTTCTGATTTCGATAGTGGTGGAGCTGACGGTGGAATTCAATGTCGAGGTCCCGGCTGAGCGGCACCATGCGCTCGAGCATCCGGAACAGCTTCGGGGTGTCGCCCTCGGGAAATCCCTGTTCAAGGAGCCGGTCCAGCCAGAGGAGTTTCATTCGGAACCGTTCCGGGGAATTCCGGGAGGTCCATTGGGCGATGCGCTGAGCCAGAATGAGTTTGGCGATGGGGTTCTGGCTGTGGAACAGCTCCTCGTCCGAGAAGTCGAGGAGCTTGCACGACAGAAACTCGAACCTGGTGCGGCACCCCCATAGTCCGTGCTCGTAGAATGTCGGACGCCAGTTGGGATCGTCATCGGCGAGGATGGCGAGGCTGACGGTCGATCTGCTGCGGAGTTCGAAGAGCCGGGTGTGGTACCGGAACATCCGGAGGGCCATCTCCGGGGTTTGCTGGGGCTGAGCTTCCAGGTGGAGCAGCACGTCTTCGGCATTTGCATCGATGCGGGTGACCGAGATGAGCCGGTCGGGGTGTTGACGCCCGTGCTCCGCATCCGGAGCGACCTTCCGGAGCTCGGTGTCGAGGTACACCGGGGGGTTGGACCAATCGATGCCACGATGGATCTCGGGTTTCAGGAGCTGGAAGATCTGCGGGAGGAAGACCTCCGTGGCCTCCTTCCAGGCGCCGTCGAAATCGGATGTGGGCTCTGACATCCGTCCATGGCATCAGAGTCTCGGAGCGTCCCACCATCGCCAGATTTGGGGAGGGAATCAGGCTTGCGGACAAATGGAGAGGGGACTCCCACGGAGGCGCGGCGACGCGGAGGAAGGTCGGATAGAGGAGAGGGATTTTGGGATTGGGAAAGCGGTAGGTTTCCTGGGTGTTTCCATCGCAGGGAGCCAAAGACCCTTGGCAACGGCTCCGATCTTTACCGGAACGATGTTTCCTTCCACGATTTTGCCATGCTCCGGCTGTCCCTGTCGCCCGCGTCGTCGCGGTCCCGCTCCGCGTTCACCCTGATCGAACTGCTCGTTGTGATCGCCATCATCGCGATCCTCGCCGGCATGCTCCTGCCCGGTCTTGCCCGGGCCAAGGCCAAGGCCAACCAGGTCA
>SYEM01000178.1 GCA_005801385.1 Verrucomicrobiales bacterium
AGGTCGTGGCACCGACATCAAACTCGGGCCCGGTGTGTCCGAGCTCGGGGGCCTGCACGTCCTCGGCACCGAGCGGCATGAGTCGCGCCGGATCGACCGCCAGCTCCGGGGTCGCTGTTCCCGACAGGGTGATCCAGGATCCTCCCACTTCTTCATCTCCCTGGAGGACGACCTCATGCGGCTGTTCGGATCCGACCGCATCACGCGGATCATGGAGCGGATGGGTCTCGAGGAGGGGCAGGAACTCGAGCATCCGCTCCTGAACCGCTCCATAGAGCAGGCCCAGAAGCGGGTCGAAGGACACCATTTCCAGCAGCGGAAGCGGACCCTTGAGTACGACGACGTGATGAACAAGCAGCGGGAGGTCATCTACGGCTTCCGCAACGAGGTGATCCAGGCGACGGACGTCCGGGATCGGCTGATGGACATCATGGAGGAGATCGTGCTCCTCAAGGTGGAGGAGTTCACGGGAAGCGATACGGATCCGGCGGAATGGAACATCCGTGGGCTGTCGGACTGGGTGAACATGAACTTCCCCCTGGGCCTGAAGGAGGAGGAGTTCCTCAAGGCGGCCAAGTCCGGGAAGGAGCTGCCGGTGAATGGCTCGCTGTTCGACGGGCTCTCCGAGGCCCAGTTCAGCCTGCTGCAGTACATCGGCCACACCGTCCGCGAGGCCTACGAGCTCACGGTGAGCCTCGAGAAGCCTGAGATGCTCGCGAGCATCGAGCGGTACACGATCCTGACGGCCATCGACCGCCTCTGGCAGGAGCACCTGTATTCGATGGACTCCCTCCGGAGCTCCATCGGCCTCCGTGCCTATGCCCAGCGGGACCCCCTCATCGAGTACAAGGCCGAGGCCTTCAAGCTCTTCGACGAGCTGATGGTCAACATCAAGACGGAGGTCTGCCACAACATCTTCCGCAGTGCCACGAGCCTGTTCGCCTTCGAGCAGTTCCTGCACAACCTCCCCCAGATCACCTCCCATCCCACGGCTCCCGCCTTCGGCGATGTCCCGGAGAACGCGGGTGCGGTCGTGTCCGAAGCCAACGAGGCCCTCGCGAAGGCGAAGCCGACGAAGTCGCTGCCGCGGGTGGGACGGAACGACGCCTGTCCGTGTGGCAGTGGGAAGAAGTACAAGGGCTGCTGCGGCCGCTAGGGTTGCGGGCCCGGTGATTCGGGCCCATCCATAAGTCCCAGACATCGTGGACGCCCCCTCGACACTGCCCTCCGGAGGTCAACCGGCTGCCAGCCGGAAAGGGGGGGCGGTGGCGCCGGAGCCGACGGGTGGCCACGACTCCCGGATCGAGCGCCAGCTGCGACGTCTTGCCAAGGCGGTGATAGAGAGGCCTTCCCGATTCATCTGGCCGCAGGTCCTCCTCGTTCTCGTCTGCGTCGGATACACGGTCTCCAGTCTGGACTTCGTGATGGATCGGAACGCCCTCCTGGACACCGATCTCACCTACAACCAGCACTACGTCCGGCTCCGACAGACCTTCCCGTCCGAACCCGATCTGGTGGCAGTGGTGGAGTCGGAGAATCCCGAGAAAAACCGGCAGTTCGTCGAACGTCTCGCGTCGCGTCTGGATCTGGAATCCACCTCCGCCTCGCCGACAAATCTCTTCACGGACGTCTTCTTCAAGGGGGATCTTCCCCTGCTGGGCAAGAAAGCCCTGCTGTTCGTGCCGGGGACGAACCTCGTCGAGCTGGAGAAGGTCCTGAAGGACTACCGTCCGTTCCTCAAGCAGTTCGCCGGGGCCTCCAACCTGAGTTCCCTGTTTGGCCGGATCAACACCCTCATCCGCACCGCACCCCAGCAGGCCGACCAGAACACCGAGTCCCTGGTCAACGTACTGCCCGCACTGGAGCGGATCATCCGTCGGGGACAGGAAAGTCTCACCCGACCCGGCAGTCCTCCGTCCCCGGGAGTCGAGGCGCTCTTTGCGGGGGGCGAGGCGGAAGCCGAGGGGACGAAGTATGTGACCTTTGGAAAGGGTCGGATCTCTCTCGCAACGGCCCGGCCGCGGGCCCCGCTGCCCGAGGAATTGGTCCGTCCGCCAGCCGGTTTCTGGGGTTCGCTCTTGGGACAGGGGGATAATTCGCCGGCCGCCATTGAGAAACGGCGGCGCGTGCTCCAGGAGGGCATCACCGAGCGGTCCATCCTCCGGTTCCGCGAGCTTGTGGGTCAGGTCTCCACCGAGGTGGGCGGGGTCAACGCCGGGGTTACTGGAATGGGGGTCCTCGATTACGACGAGATGATCCAGAGCCAGAAGGACTCCACGTTGGCGACGGTCGTCTCACTGACTCTCGTCGCGATCATCTTCGTAGTGGGATATCGGAACGCCAAACGACCGCTTCTGGCCACGGGGTGCTTGGTGTTCGGTCTCGCCTACACGATGGCCTTCACGACGCTGACCGTCGGGTACCTCAACATCCTGACTGTCACCTTTGTCCCGATGCTGATCGGGCTGGCGATTGACTTCGGCGTCCACCTCATCACGCGCTTCGAGGAGGAGCTCGGGATGGGTCGGGCCGAGGACGAGGCCATGACGCTGGCCATGGTGAACACGGGCAAGGGAATCTTCACAGGCTGTCTCACGACCGCCGGCGCGTTTGCGGCGATGTCCCTGACCGATTTCCGGGGCATCCGTGAGATGGGGATCATCTGCGGTGGGGGGCTCGTCATCTGCCTTGTGCCGATGATGACGCTGCTGCCCGCCCTGCTGCTGACCCGGCACCGCGTCCGGGGTAGTGCCGGGGCCGCTGGGTCGGCCGTCCCTCCCGCCACGGTGGCCTCGTCCGTCGAAGTGCCGGATCTCCGGGCCCGCATCGAGCAGGTCTGGTTGGAGCGGCCCTGGGCCGTGATCGGCCTCGCCTCCGCGGTCACCCTCCTGAGTGGCGTGGGGCTGCGGCGGGCCTGGTTCGACTACAACCTTCTGAACATGCAGACGCCGTCGCTCGCGTCGGTGCAGTTCGAACACAAGCTGGTGGAGTCGGCCGACAAGTCCGTGGTCTTCGGTGCCGTGATCGCCACGAACATCCAGCAGGCCAAGGTCATCGAGTCCCAGCTTCTGAAGCTGCCGTCGGTGGGATCCGTGGAATCAATGGCCTCCTTCCTGTCGGACGAATCCCCGGAGAAGGTGCGCCTGATCGAGAGTGTTCGTCAGACCACCGAGCCCATTCGGTTCGCCCCTGCCGATCCCCGTCCGGTGGATCTCCATGACCTCAGCCAGACGCTCTGGAGCCTCCAGGGCTACCTGGGGCTCGCGGCCGACGAGGTCCGCCTCCGGGGTGAGACGAACATCCTGAACCAGATCCTTTCCCTGAGGGAGGCCCTCGGGAGTTTCCGGGCGGACCTGTTCCGGGGATCCCCGATGGATCGCGAGCAGCGGGCGGCCAAGCTGGGAGGATTCCAGCGGGCCCTGCTCACGGATCTCCGAGACACCGTTGAGACCCTGCGCATCCAGAGGGGCGAAGGGGGACTTCAGGTGGACGATCTTCCAAGACCATTGCGCAACCGGTTTGTCGGAACCGGTGGCGAACTGCTGCTGCAGGTGTATCCCCGGACCAATGTCTGGGATCGCGAGCCCCAGCGGATCTTCGTCGAGGAGATGCAGACGGTGGATCCCGGGGCGACCGGGGATCCGGTCCAGATGTACTACTACACGGAGCTCCTGAAGCAGTCGTATGTCGAGGCGGCCTGGTGGGCGCTCGGCGCCTGCATGCTCCTCGTCGGCTACCACTTCCGTTCCGTGTCCGGCGTGCTGTTGTCGCTGCTTCCGGTCGGAATCGGGACCCTCTGGGTGGCCGGGCTGATGGGCTGGTGTGGCCTGCCATTCAATCCCGCCAACATCATGATGCTGCCCCTCGTGATCGGCATCGGTATCACGAACGGCATCCACATCCTCAACCGGTTCGCCGAGGAGAGAAACCCGTCCATCCTGGCCAAAAGCACGGGCAAGGCCGTGTTCGTCTCGGCGCTGACCACGATCGTCGGGTTCGGCAGCCTGGTGCTCGCCGAGCACCAAGGAATCCGGAGCCTGGGTGTGGTCATGGCCCTGGGCACGACCACCTGCATGGTCGCGGGCCTGACCGTGCTGCCGGCGATCCTGACCCTGCGTCTGAAGGCCGGATCGGAACAAAAGGGATAAAGGTCTTCCGTCGGGCAATGGGACCCTGTACTGGTCAACGTCAACCAGATTGCTGTGTCTCCGGTTTGTTCCCGACCCCACGGGAACCTTTGAACCGGGTCTTCGCGCCCCGGGAACCCTTCAAGACCCCTTCCACCGAACCATGAATCCTTCCACGGCCTGGACTGCTCTGCGCACTACCTTCTTCTGCCTTCTCGCTGCCATGGGGGTTCACGCGGCGCAGGTCTTTACCATCGATCCCACACGGAGTTCCCTCACCATCTCCGGGTCTGTGGTGGGCAGCGAGCTCACCGAACAGGGGCCTGGAAGCCTGACAACCTCAATCATTGGCGCGGTCCGGCTCGCGGCCGACGGAGTTTCGATCTAGTTCCCCGGGGACAGCCGCCTAGTGGCGACGACGAACGGCAGCTGGCAGCCCTTGGCGGATGGATCCAAGGGAAGTGCCCCGGCAAGCTTCGCGGGCAGGATCGACATCGGACTTGCGGCCGGGAATGCCGCGCTGAGGGACGTCCAGCTGGACCTTTCCAGTGCGTCCCTGCCGCTGGACTCCGGAAAGTTCGATGCCTCCCGACTGGTGTTTGCCTTCGTCCCGGGTGCCAAGGGCTCCTTCGCCTACGACGTCACGGGCCTGGTGACGCGGATCGGCGTCCTGCCGCTCGAGGGAGCCGCCACCAATGCCCCCACCACGCTGGCGACCCTAACCACCTCTGCCTCGGGACAGGTGCTCACGATTCCCATCAACGCCACGTTCCGGTCGACGCTCCTCACCCTCCAGGGCCAGCTGTTGGCGGTCCTGGACACGGTTCCTCCCCCGGGCCAGACCTTTGACCTCGCCACCGACTTCTCCGTGGATACCAATCCCACTGGCGTCTGGAGGTACGGGTATACCCCCGACGTGGCGGCGATTTCGTCCTCTATACCGACCGGTCGGCCAGCTCCGTGACCCGCGCGATCTGGAGGTATGACATATTCCTCGGCTGTCCGGCCCTCTACATCAATCTCACGGATTCGACCCTCGACAATGGAACCCAGCAGCTGGCTCCCCGAATGGCGGGCTCGCATCCGGGTCCGAACGGGGAGTACAGCGTTTTCCGGTTCAGTGCCCCTTCGACCGGGGGGTACCAGCTCAAGGCCTCCTTTGAGGGTGCGGATGTGGTGGGGACCACCACCGATGCGCATGTGTTGCTGAACGACGTGCCGATCTTCACCGGTTCGGTCTACGGGTTCGGGGCTGCCAGTCGCGTCGCATTCGGCACCAACCTGGTGCTCCGCGTGGGGGACCGCGTCGACTTCGCCGTGGGGCATGGTGACAATGGGTTCTACTACGACTCGACGGGAGTTGCGGCGAGCCTGGTCCGGACCGGCACCTCGGGTCCGACCCAGCTTCCTGTGCTGGGTTCCTTCAGTGTAAACGCCGGCAGTTCGCCCGTCCGCACCACCAATCCGTGGCGCTTCCAGGTCACCTATCCGGCCGAAGCTCGGGATCTTCGCATCCGTATCCAGTCCACCCTGACCCCGGCCGACGAGGGTTCTTGGACGGACCTGCCGGGAGACTCCTACATGACGCGGTTGGATTCGGAGTGGAATCTCGGGCCCGTGAAGGTGCCTGAGAGGGACCGGTATTTCCGTGCCATCGCCTCCGCTCCGGGCTTTGTCGATCGCACGTCCCCACCCATCGGCCCGCTGACGGTGTTTCTGCCCTCGGCTCTTCCGGTCATCGGGTCCTTCAGCGTGAGTGCCGGGCCCTCGCCCGTGCGGACGAGCAACCCCTGGCGTTTCCAAGCGACCTATGCGGCTGAGATTTCCGACCTGCGACTTCGGATCCAGTCGACCCTGACCCCCGGTGACGAAGTGTCGTGGTCCGATCTGCCGGGAAACGCCCGCATGGCACGGTCGGACGCGGAGTGGACTCTTGGAACCACGCAGGTGCCCGAGGGCAACCGCCATTTCCGTGTGATTGCCTCCGCTCCGGGCTACCTCGACCGGCTCTCGGGGGTCAGCGGACCGTGGCTGGTGTTGCCGGGTCTCGCTCCGCTGCGTGGATTCACCTATGCCACCGTGCTGCCCTACCAAGGGGGGACAGGATGGTCCTGCTCGATCATTGAGTCCGCTACGGCACCCGGGCTCCGACTCCGGGTCCAGGCGAGCGGTCGACCGGAGGACTCCGGCAGCTGGACGGACTTGGCCAGTGGTGGCCTCATGACCCGCCAATCCGACGAACGCACCTGGGTCCACTACACCGACGGGGTTCCGGTGGGCCGGATTTCCTTCCGCGTGATCGCCTACGCGCCTGACCATACTGACCTGATCTCGGAGGCCTTGGGCCCGTTCGACATCATCCCCACGGTCAGTGTCCAGACCGCCAAGGTCACCCAGGGGGGCAACTATTCGCTCCAGAGTCCTCCGGGCTGGTTGGCCGGAGCCGGCAACTTCATCGTCAATGCTGTCGGTGCGGTCGTCCGTGTGTTCGTCCCGAAAAAGGCCTCGACCGACGGTGCCGTCACACTGACGGCCGCTCCGGGCAGTGCCACCACGCTGACCGTGGACAAGGGTCAGGTCCTGACCGCCGCGGGTGTCAATGTGGGACCGAGTTCCACCGCCATCATCACGGGCACCCTTGCTAGTGTAGTGTCTCATATTAGTCTTTAACAATTGGTTGGCTCCGTGCCAAAGCTTCCCGGGCTCGGCGGATTTTCTCCAGGATCACCGTTCCTTCAGCCCGCCACTGGTATCGCTGCGGCTTGAGATTCCGCTCGGCAA